>PMHU01000116.1 GCA_003156795.1 Acidimicrobiaceae bacterium | reverse complement strand
GCGTCCGGCGCCAATACCGAGCTTGGAGACGCCCTCTCGGCCTCGACCGCGGTCTGGTACGCCTTCTATTTCCTGGCCGTGCGCAGCGCCCGGGCCAAGGACTCGACCCTGCGGATCATGGTCTGGACGAGCCTTGTGGGCGCGCCTCTCCTGCTCGCGACGGCGATAGCCCTGGGCGAGCGGGTCACCCCATCGGGGCTTGCGGGATGGGCCGCGGTCGGCGGCCTAGGGGTCGTTCACGTCGCCGGGCAGGGGGCCATCGCCTGGGCCCTGGGCCGCGCCCCCGCCGCCCCCGCCGCCCTGCCCCGGCCGCCCGCCTCGCCGCCCCCGCCCCGACCGCCTACTCGGAGCCGAGGTCCCAGATGGCGTCCAAGTCGTGGCGGCTGTAGGCCTGAAACGCGATCAGGGTGCGTGTGTCCACCACGCCGGCAAGACTCGATATTCGACGGGTGACGACCTCGGCCAGCTCCTCGTGGTGGCGAACCCGAACGACGGCGACGATGTCGGCGTGCCCGGCGACTGAGTAGACCTCGCTGACTCCGTCGAGCTCGGCCAGTTCGATCGCGAGATCGGCGACGCGTGCTGGTTCACCGTCGATGAGGACAAAAGCGTGCACCATGCGAACCAACGGTATCCGGCGCGCCACGCCGACTTCCTCAACAGGCGACGCCGGTACCATCCCCAGGGTGGCCGCGTCGCAACCGTCGATCGCCCAGCTCCGCCCGGCGCTCGAACTGGCGTGGGCCGTCGCCCGGATTCGCAGTCAGGAGCGCCCGCCGACCCCAATTCCGGGTCGCATGCGTCCGCTGGTCCGGGCGGCCAGGCTTCCCGATCGGATGCTGTCGACCATTCGTCAGGTGGTCGAGGACGACCCCGACTTCCGCATTCAGGTCGCGGGAGTGGCCGACCAGCAGATGCTCGGACGCTTGGCCTCGCTGTGGCTGGTGCGGCCAGAAGGGTGGCAGGAAGAGCTCGACGGCTTGCTCGAACGGCAGGACGACGACCGGCGCCGACTCGACGAGGAAAGGGACGCCCGCCTTACCCAAGAGCGCGTCGCCGCCCTCGAGCGCGACCTGGCTCGGGCCGAGGCGGAAGTACAGGTTCTGAGGAAGGCGAGCGGTGAAGCCTCAGCTGCCCTCGCCACCCAACAGCAATCCACCCGCCGGGCCGAAGCCAGGCGACGGGCTCTGGCCGATTTGGTGGAGGCAGGCGATTCCGCCAATCAAGTCCTGGTGGCACGGGCGGAGCAGCTCGAAGCGAGCGTCGACGAACTGACCCGCGAGCTGGAGGAATCGAAGCGTCGTCAGGAGTCCGCCTCCGAACAGCGTGACGTCGCCCTTGCCGGCGCCCTTCGGTCGGCGGATCAGCTGGATGACGCCAGCGCCAGGATCGACCGCTTTCACTTGGACACCAAAGTGGCGCGGGAGTCGGCCTCGGCCGCTCTGGCGCGGGCCGCGGCGGCGGGTCGGGATCTGGAGTCAGCTTTGCGGGAGGCGGCGAGCGCACTCGGGCTGGATGTTGACATCGTCTCCCTCTCGGGTCAGCCAGATCCGCCCGAGTCGGCCGGGGCGCCCGAGTTGGCCGGGGCGCCAGAGTCGGCCGCGACAACAGATGATCTCGCGCGTCGTAAACGCGTTGTACCGGTTGCGAAGGTCCGGGCTCGTTCGGCCCGTAGTCCGGTCCGACTGCCCCCGGGGGTCTTCGACCACGACCCCGACGCCGCGGACCATCTCGTGCGCGCCAGGGGCATGACTCTGGTGGTCGACGGATACAACGTCTCGATCTCCTCGTGGCCCGATCGCGATCTTTCCGACCAGAGGTGGCGCCTGGTGCACGCCCTCGCCGAACTCGTCTCTCGTTTCGATATCACGGTGCGGCTCTTCTTTGACGGGGTCGAAGAAGGTGGGCGGCTCCAGCCGCCCGCCGTTGCCCGAGGCCGCATGGCGGTCGAGTTCTCGCCTTCGGACATCGAAGCCGACGAGAAGATCATCTCCCTCGTCGACGGCCTTGACCCGACCCGTCCGGTCACCGTCGCCACCAACGACGGGCGGGTGCGAACGGAAGTCGCTCGACGAGGCGCCAATGTGATCTCGGGCGAGCAGCTCCTCGCTGTTCTGCGACGCTTTCCGGACCCTGAGAGCACGTGAATGTCTCACCCTGCTGAGATGATCAGGGCATGGATACGTTCACCATCAGCTGCGGCGACTGCACCATGCAGGGGACGTCCGCTTGCGACGGCTGCGTCGTCACGTTCATTTGCGACCGTGAGCCCGAGGACGCCATCGTCATCGATGTGGTCGAGGAGCGGGCTCTGCGCCTTCTGGGCCGTTCGGGGCTGGTCCCGCCCCTGAGACACAGCCGGGGCGCCGCTTGTTGATGATGCCTCCTTTGGTTTCGCGACCGACTTGGCGCCAGGTGCTACCTTGCCCAGGAAGGGTCCGACCGGCGGGCTCATCGCCCCGGGGCGCCCGTGCGACAACTCCACCTTGTCGGATTTACTCCAGATCGCGGAGCGCTCGTCTGGGATGCCGCGCCAGGTTCCGCGACGGAGGCCTACAGCACCGACGTCGACGTTGGCCTGCTCGCGGAGGTTGAGGCCGCGGCTCGACTCCACAGGGGCTCAAGAGACGATTACCCTCGGACCAGGTGACCCTCGACCGCGTGGGGCCGGGCCCTGAGTTGACCGCCCACGGTCGTCTGGCAGATGAGCTACGCCGGATAGGCCGTCAGAGTGGATTGGACGCGGTGGGCATCTGTGACTCGCGTCCGTTTGTCGAAGCCCGGGTTGCCATCGACGAACGCAGAGAAAAGGGTTTTGCGGCCGGGATGCAGTTCACCTACAGGAACCCGGCGCGGTCGACCGACCCGCGAGCGACGATGCCCGAAGCCCGGGCCTTGTTCGTGGGGGTCCGGCGCTATGTCCGTCAGGACCCGTCTGCGACAGGGATTTCAGGCCCTGCCGGCCGGGTGGCGCGGTACTCGTGGATCGATCACTACGGTCCGCTGCGGGCCGCGCTTGGCCAGGTGGCCGCCCGGTTGGCCGAGGACGGCTGGAAGGCACGGGTGGTGTGCGACGACAACGCCTTGGTCGACCGGGCCGCTGCGGTCCGCGCCGGGATCGGCTGGTACGGGAAGAACACCAATGTCCTGATCCCGGGCGCAGGTTCGTGGTTCGTGATCGGCTCCGTGGTAACCGACGCTCCCATCGGCCCGCCGGCCCCGCTCGACTTGGTGGCCGACGGGTGCGGCTCCTGTCACCGCTGCATCACCGCGTGTCCGACTGGTGCCCTGGTCGGGCCGGGTCTTTTGGACGCCCGCAAGTGCCTGGCCTGGCTGGTGCAGGCTCCCGGGGTCTTCCCGATCGAGTACCGGGAAGCGCTGGGGGACCGGATCTACGGCTGCGACGATTGTCAGGACAGCTGTCCGATCAACCTGCGGTCCGAGCGCAACGAGCCTGCTCCGGCTGCGGAAGCCGGGTCACAGCCGACCGTCGACATCCTTTGGCTCCTGGCGGCCGACGACCGGACCGTGATGAACGCCGTGGGGAGGTGGTACATCCCGGGCCGGCACGTGGGCTCCGTCCGCCGCAACGCCCTGATCGTGCTCGGCAACACTGCCGACGCAGCGGACCCGGCTGTGGCTGACGCCCTCAGCGTGGCGTTGGCTGACAAGGACCCGATCGTGCGGGCCCACGCCGTGTGGGCGGCCGGTCGGCTGGGTTTACTCGATCTGCTGCAAGGCGTCGCAGACGATCCAGACCAGATTGTTGCCGGCGAGCTGGCCGCAGTAGGGGTGTCGTCGAATACCCGCGGGTCGGATACCGGTGGCTCAGATGCGAGCGGATGGCCGTGACGCGGCACCTTCTGGTTACCAACGATTTCCCGCCGAAGATCGGCGGGATCCAGTCGTATCTGTGGGAGCTATGGCGACGGCTTCCTCCCGAGGACGTGACCGTGCTCACCAGCCCCTACGCCGACTCGGCCAGGTTCGATAGCGAGCAGGCCTTCCGGATCGAACGGACCCGCGAACCGGTTCTGCTTCCGAACCCCCTCCTCGTGCGACGCGTCCGCGAGCTCGCGGCCGAGGTCGGCGCCAAGGCAGTCGTGCTCGACCCGGCGATCCCGCTGGGGCTCATCGGTCCGCACCTTGGCCTTCCTTATGCCGCCGTCCTGCACGGGTCGGAAGTCACGGTTCCCGGGCGGCTCCCCGCGACCAAGCAGCTATTGGCGCGCGTCCTCCGGGGTGCTTCACTGCTGGTGTCCGCGGGGGGGTATCCCGCGGCCGAAGCGCTGAGGGCCGAAAGCCGGCTTCCTCCCATCGTGCAAGTGCCACCAGGAGTGGACGTGGAACGGTTCGTTCCCCTGCCTCCCATCGAGCGGGCGAGCGCCCGGGCCAGGCTCGGGCTGCCCACGTCCGGCCCGCTGGTCCTGAGTGTCAGCCGGCTGGTGCCACGAAAAGGGATGGACGTCCTGATCGACGCCGCGGCCAGGCTGGTGTCGTCGGACCCTGGTCGCGAGCTTACGGTAGCCATTGCAGGTCAAGGCCGGGACCGGCCGAGGCTCGAGCGCTTGATCCGTCGCACCGGGGCGCCCGTGCGGCTCGTGGGACGGGTTCCCAGCGCCGACCTGCCCGACTTGTACGCCTGCGCCGACGTGTTCGTGCTGTGCTGCCGCTCCAGGTGGGCCGGCCTGGAACAGGAGGGTTTCGGCATCGTGTTTCTCGAAGCCGCAGCCGCGGGCGTGCCATCGGTAGCCGGCGACAGCGGCGGCGCGGCCGAAGCGGTGGTGGACGGCGAAACTGGCACGGTCATACGCAATCCCTCGGACGTCAAAGCGGTGACCGCCGCCATCGAGCGCTTGGTATCCGATCCGGTCCTCGCCAGCCGGCAGGGACAGGCGGCCCGCCACCGGGCCGAGGCCGTCTTCGCCTACGACGTGCTGGCAGCCCGCCTGGCCGGCGCTCTCGACCAGATGGCCGAGGTCCAGACATAGTCGCTCGGGCGCCAGAGGGTAGAGCCGACTACGGTCCATGGGGGGACGTTTCCCGTCAAATGGAGGTTCTCGGACGTGGAGGAGCAGGTCACCGAGCGGATGATCATCCGCGGTACGCCCGACGAGTGTTACGGCGTGCTCACGGCATTCGAGCGCTACCCGGAATGGGCGGCTGACATCAAGTCGGTGTCGATCGACGAGCGCGACTCGCAGGGTCGGGCGTCGCGAGTCACGTTCCGAGCTGCCGCGTTCGGGCGCAGCACCTCCTACACGCTCCTGTACGAATACGGCGCCGCTCCGTTCGAGTTGTCGTGGGTGCAGGTGGACGGGGACATCACCCGCCGCCTCGACGGCTCCTACCAACTGGCGTCGTCCGACGACGACAGCACGGAGATCGTCTATCACTTGGTAGTCGACCTCAAGGTGCCGCTGCCCGGCTTCGTGAAGCGGCGAGCGGAAAGCAGGATCATGGGCACCGCGCTGCGGGAGCTCAAGGCGTGGGTAGAGCGTCCCCCGGCGACCTCGATGCCGGGCTGAGGGCCGCGATTCCACCGCTCCGCCTGCCTCGACCCTAGGGTGTCGGTCCATGGCCGAGTTCGTCTTCGATGGTGCGGTGGCGGTCGATNNAGTCACAGGGGGAGCCGGCGGGATCGGAAAGGCGCTGGCGTCCAAGCTGACTGCGGAGGGGGCTCGGGTCGCGCTGGTCGACCTCGACTTGGGCGCGGCCCAGGCGGCCGCGTCCGAGCTCAAGGGGGCGATCGGCCTCTCGGCGGACGTCGGTGACTACGAAGCAGTGGGAGCGATGGTCGACGAAGTCGAACGGCGCCTCGGACCGATAGACGTCTACTGCTCCAACGCGGGCGTGGCGACAGGGGCCGGGCTAGGCGAGGACGACGCTTGGGACTTGAGCTGGCGGGTACACGGAATGGCGCACGTGCACGCGTCGCGGACCGTGGTTCCCGGAATGGTCGCCCGGGGTTCTGGGGCCATGGTCATAACCGCGTCCGCGGCCGGGCTGCTCATGATGATGCAATCGGCGCCGTACACCGTGACCAAGCACGCGTCGGTCGCCATCGCCGAGTGGCTGGCGGTCAACTACGGGGGCTCGGGCGTCCAGTTCCACTGCCTCTGCCCGCAAGGTGTGCGTACGCCGATGGTCTCCGATGACGCTAGGGGGGAGGCTGAAGTCGCAGCCAGTGGGCGGATCATCGAGCCTTCCGAGGTCGCCGACGCCGTGGTCGATGCCGTACGCCAGGATCAATTCCTGATACTCCCGCACCCAGAGGTTCACTCCTATGAGAAGGCCAAGGCCGAGGACCGTGACGCCTGGTTGTCGGGCATGCGCCGCTTGCTCGCTCGCGTCGCCCGGTAGATGACCCAGGCGTCGGTCGGGATCGACATTGGCGGGACCAAGCTGCTGGCTGTACGCGTCGACGCCGACGGAACGGTCGTGACCGACACCGCTCAGGCCAGTCCCAAGTCCGGACCGGATTTGATCGACGAGGTGCTGGCGGCGACGAAACGGCTGTGCGGGCCGCGACCGGCTTCGCTCGGCGTGGGGGTGCCGGGACTGGTCGACGCTTCGGACACGGTCCGCTTCGCTCCCAACTTGCAGGGCGTCAACGGGACGTCGCTCGGGGATACCTTGCGGGAAGTGCTACCCGGTGTCCCCGTGTGGATCGGCAATGACGCCACGGCCGCGTGCTGGGCCGAGCACCAACGGGGGGCGGGCGCGGGCTGCGCCGAGATGATCATGGTCACGCTGGGGACCGGCATCGGCGGGGGGATCGTGTCCGGTGGAGACCTGCTCGAAGGGTCTAACCGTTACGCCGGAGAGTTCGGGCACATGGTCGTGGATCCCAACGGGCCCAGGTGTCCGTGCGGGAAGCGTGGTTGCTGGGAGCGGTTCGCCTCGGGGCCGGGACTCGGGTTCCTCGGCCGGGAGATGGCCGTCGCGGGCGAGGCGCCGCGTGTGGTCGAGCTGGCCGGGGGTGAGGCGGAGGCCGTGCGCGGCGAACACGTCACGGTCGCCGCAAGCGAGGGCGACGGTCCGGCTATCGAGATCATGGCGAAGTTCGGGTGGTGGGTGGCTCTGGGACTCGCCAACCTGGCCAACGCCCTCGACCCGGAAGTGATCGTGGTCGGAGGCGGCCTGGCCGAGGCCGGCGACGTGCTGATCGAACCGACCCGCCGGGCCTTCGCGGACCTGGTCGAAGCGCCCGAACTTCGGCCGCGGGTTCGGATCGTGGCCGCTGCCCTCGGCCCCCGGGCCGGCGCCGTGGGGGCCGCCCTGCGGTCCGGGCGCGGTAGGTAATAGGCAGGGGCGCGACGGCGTGGCAACTAACCTCGCCGTCGTGGAGTTTCGCCGGATCAACGGGCTGCCGCCTTACGTTTTTGCCATCATCAACGAGTTGCGCGATGGAGCCCGCCAGGCCGGACGGGATGTGATCGACATGGGCTTCGGGAATCCCGACATTCCTAGCCCCGACGTTGCCGTTGAAAAACTGGCCGAAGCGGCCCGCAATCCCCGCAACCACAGGTACTCCGCGTCCAAGGGCATACCGAAGCTGCGGCTGGCCATCTCCAACTTGTACTTGCGCCGTTTCGGAGTGGAGATCGACCCCGAAACCGAAGTGGTGACGACCATCGGGGCCAAAGAGGGACTGTCGCACTTGATGTGGACGCTCGTCGGTCCGGGCGACACGGCGCTGGTACCCACCCCGAGCTACCCCATCCACATATACGCCCCTCTATTTGCCGGGGCCGACGTGCAACAGGTGAGGCTGGGCCCCGATCAGGACTTCTTCGCCAACCTGATCGAGAGCTGGGAGTCCACTTGGCCCAGGCCGAGGGTCATCGTCTTCTCCTTTCCCCACAACCCGACGACCGAATGCGTGGACCTGGCGTGGATGGAACGCATCGTGGAGTTCGCCCGCGAGCGCGACGTCGTACTGGTCCACGACTTCGCCTACTCCGACACGGCCTTCGACGGTTATCAGCCACCCTCGATCTTGCAGGTGCCCGGCGCCAAGGAAGTGGCCGTGGAGCTGTACACGATGACGAAGAGCTTCTCGATGGCCGGCTGGCGGGTGGCCTTCATGGTCGGCAACCGCGAGATCGTTGCCGCCTTGACCAAGCTCAAGAGCTACCTGGACTACGGCACGTTCCAGCCCATCCAGATCGCGTCGATCGTGGCCCTCAACGAAGCGCCGGACTATCCGAAAGAAGTCAACGAGATCTACCGGTTGAGACGCAACGCCCTCTGCGACGGACTCAACCGGATCGGGTGGGACGTCGAACCACCGAAAGGAACGATGTTCGTGTGGGCGCCGATGCCCGAGCCGTACTTGGAGATGGGGTCGTTGGAGTTCTCCAAGTTCCTTGTCACCGAGGCCGAAGTGGCCACCTCGCCCGGAGTAGGGTTCGGCAAGGGTGGGGAGGGCTTCGTCCGCTTCGCCCTGATAGAAAACGAGCAGCGAATCCAACAGGGCATTCGCAATTTGCGGAGAGCTCTGACGAAGTTGGGATAGACGACATGGCGTATTGGGTCCTGAAGATTGTGATGACGCCGATCATGCGAATCCTCTTCCGGGTCCACACAGACGGCACCTCCAACGTTCCTCGCAAAGGTCCTGCCATCCTGGCGTCCAATCATCAGTCGTTTATCGACAGCCTCTTCCTTCCGTTGGTAGTACGCAGAAGGGTCACTTTCGTGGCTAAGGCCGAGTATTTCGAGAACTGGAAAACGGCATGGTTTTTCCGGGCCGTCGGGATGATCCCCTTGAAGCGTGACGGTGGTTCGGCGTCCGAGCGGGCCTTGGCCGCCGCTCGCGACGTTCTCAAGAACGGGGGCGTGCTCGGCATCTATCCGGAGGGGACGCGCTCACCGGATGGTCGCTTGTATCGGGGCCACACCGGTGTCGCCCGCTTGTCCATGGACTGCGATGCGGTTGTGGTCCCGGTCGCCCAGTTCGGCACGGCCGCAGTCCAGCCCATCGGGGTCATGCGGCCACGGGCCTTCCGCCGGGTTTCGGTCAAGATGGGCAAGCCGCTGCAATGGCACCCCGGCTCCGCCAACGGCTCGACTACCAACGGCGCCGGCGACCAACGCCTGTTTACCAACCAGATCATGGGCGCCATTCATGAGCTGTCCGGCCAGGAGCAGGTCGATCACTACGCCAAGCGGGACCGCGGTCGGATGGCAGCTCCGGGGTCGGAAGCCGATCCCATCCCCGCCGTCACGTAACCCGGCGGAGCACTTCCGGAAACAGCCGGTTCACACGACCCTGATACCTTCGAGGGTCGTGGCCCTGTTCATCGTGCGGGTTTGGGTGCCCGATCGCCCGGGAGCGCTCGGCTCTGTCGCCAGTCGCATCGGCGCGGTCAGGGGGGATCTCGTTGGCATCGACATCCTGGAGCGGGGTGGCGGCCGGGCCATAGACGAGCTCGTCGTCGACCTGCCTTCCGAGTCGCTCGTCGACCTTCTCATCTCCGAAGTCTCACAAGTCGACGGCGTGGATGTGGAGGACGTTCGACGGGCCAGCGATGCTCTTGCCGATCCGCGGCTCGACGCCTTGGAGACGGCAGCGACCCTCGTGGCCCAGATCGGAATCGAGCCCCTGCTCAAGTCGCTGGCTCGCAGCAGCGTCCGGGACTTCCAAAGTGACTGGGCCGGCATCGTCGAGCCAGACCTGCCTGACCACGTCGTCTCGGTGGGTGCGGTGCCTCCTGGCGAATGGCTGAAGGCGTTTCTCGCCGGCAGCCGGGCGTCGGTCGTCCCGCGGCCCGGCGAGTCCGCCCCCGACGACGTGGCCTGGGCCGACATGGACGCGGCCGGCCTGGTGCTGATCCTGGGCCGCCAGGGCCGACCGTTTCGGGTGCGCGAACGTCGCCAGCTCACGGCGGTGGCCAAGATCGTCGATTGCAGGTGGGCCGAGCTCACGTCGCGAGCGGGGCGCATGGTCCACCCGAGCGCGTCCCTCTAGGCGGAGCGCGCCCGTGAGAGCCCGAGGGCTCTCAGAGCGGAATGCTCTGGGCGAAGTGGAAAGCGTCGTCTGGATCCCACTTCCTCTTGACTTCGGTGAGTGGACCTAGGTTGGCCCCGTAGTAGGCGTCGGCCCAGCCGGTCAGTCCGGGGTCGATGTAGTTCTGGTAGGCCGAGCCGTCCATGTATGGACCGACGCTCGCGTACCAGGAATCGAGCCAGGAGAGACTCGACGCCAACTGGTCGGGCGGCGTGCCGGGATCGAAAGGGACGTTGTACTGAGCCGACGCCAGGGCCGAGCGGTGGACGAAGGCGGTGTCCGACGGGCCCACCCGATTGATGGCTCCGCCATAGGCGTCCAGTCCCACCGCGCCTTGGGCCCTCTGGGACTGGCGGGCCTNNCCTGCACGCCGGAGATGAGCGCTTGGACGCCGGCGTCACCTAGCGGGGCGCTGATGTACCCGGACTTGGCCAGGCTCGGCTGGCGCGTCAGCGCACCGCCGGAGGTCTCGTTAGGGAGGTGGCATGCGGCCTGGCTAAAGGAAGCGCAGCCACCCTCGACGTACATGCCGTGCTCGAACGCCACCGTCTCGACGTAGCGCGAGGACGGAGTGGACCCGACGGTCGATGCGAGCTGCGTCAGCGGCCCATCGATGCCGGACGGGCTGCCCACCCAAACCACTCCAACTTGCAGCTTCGGCGCGGAGCTGGTCGGAACCGCCTCCAGCAGACAGTTGGACCACAACTCGTCCGCTGCGTGTGGGGCCCACTCCAGCCAGGCCGGCAGCACGTCGGACGCGGCCGACCACGGCCACGTCAGAAAGACGAGGGTCAGCGGGGATGTCTGGAATGTGTTGAAGTCGAGCCTCGTGGCGATCCCGAAGTTGCCGCCTCCGCCGCCCCGGCAGGCCCAGTACAGATCGGGGTTGACGGCCGCGCTGGCGGTCACCAGCCGAGAGTCGGCGGTCACGATTTGGATCGAGCTGAGGGCGTCGCACGTCAGGCCGTAAGCGCGGTCGACGACGCCGACGCCTCCGCCGAGGGTGAGGCCGGCGATCCCGACCGTCGGGCACGATCCGGCCGGGATGGATACGCCCGCGCCGTTGAGTGCGCTGTACACATCGATCAGGCGGGCGCCCGCACCGATCGTCGCTGAACCTGACCGGCTGGACACCGCAGCCATCGACGTCACGTCGATGACGAGGCCGCTCGACGTGGAGTAGCCGGCGTAGCTGTGCCCGCCGCTTCGCGCTGCGAAGGGCAGGTCGTGGTCGCGCGCGAACGCGATGGAATGCTGCACGTCGGCCGGCGAGGCGCAGTATGCGATTCCGGCGGGGCGGACTCCGTCGAAACGCGAGTCGTAAAGCTGCAGGTCGGTGAGATAACCGGCATCCGAGGGGCGCACCAGCCGCCCGGTGAGGGAGCGCCCGAACTCCGACCANNCGCCGGTCGTCGCTGGGCCGACCGGGGCCCTGGTCACCGGCGGCCGGTTCGCCTGGTGGGAAGAGCACCCCGCCACGGCCGCCGCCGCGGCCCCGGCGCCGAGGCGCAGGATGTCCCTGCGCCTGAGGCGAGGCGGGCCNNCGTCGATGACGCGCATGTTGGCGATGGAATCCGAAGGAGGAGTCAGCACGGGCTCGCCGCGGAGCACCGCCGCGCAGAAGGCCTCCATCTGAAAGTCGTATGTAGGGCGGCGAGTGAAGCGTTCGAGCCGCCTGCGGCCGTCGATACTGACCACGAGGCCGTGCCCGAACTGGGGAGCGATCGGGTTGAGCATGGTGAGGCGGCCTCGATCGCCCCAGGCCCGGCCGGTGATCCTGAGCACCGATGAGGACCACATGGACGCCGTGAAGGTACCGGTAGCCCCGCTCGGAAAGCGGAACTCGGCGGTCATGGCCCGGTCGACTTGCTCCGATCGGAGCTTGGCCGACGCCGTGACCACTTCGGGCTCCTCGTTTCCAAGCAACCTGGCCATGTGGATGGCGTAGCAGCCNNCCCGCGTCCATGGTGGCCCCACCCGACAGCTCCAATTGGTAGCGGATGTCGGACGCCTTCGGGAGCGGAAAGCACATCGCCGTCTCCACTCGGCGCAGCTTCCCCAACTCTCGGCTCTCGATGATCTCCGCCACCCTCCTGGCGAAGGGGTGGTAGCGGTAGTGGAACGCNNGGGGCGCGTGCGGCTGCAACCGGAATGGCAATCGCCGCTCGTATAGAGAAGGCCCTGAATGAAGGCGTTCCCCTGCGAGAAGAGGCCGTAACCGCTCGACGCCGCGGCGAAGCCGTACACGCCGAAACCGTTATCCGATTGCCCGTAGACGCCGGATGCGCCGGACGNNCTCTTCGCCCCTCCCTTGTCTGGGCGTACGCTTTGGTGACCAGTGCCTTGGGCATTGGCGATCGCCACGGCGCCGCTCGCCGTCATCGCCATGGCAAGGGTGAGGACCGCCCAAACTTTTGCTTGCGCGCGCCGGCCCTCCGAGGGTATGTGCTGTGTCATGATGTTCCTTTCATCGATGTCTGTGCACCCTCACATCTGACGGAGGGTTTGCGCTCCTATCCTGCCCGCGCGCGGCCGGACGGTCGATACACAAGGAACACAGATAGCGGACACAAGTAGCGTCCACGGCAAAACGTGCCGAATTTGAATCGNNTTCCTACGGGTTCGACGACGTGCTGTAGCCGACGGCTTCGAGGACGCGTTGGGTGGCAAGTGCGTCCTCAAATGTGGGATAGTGGGCCGGTTTGCCGTCGATTGCGTTCGCGAACTCGTCCAGGAGCGCGACGAAGAGCGGGATGTCGGGCCGGATCGAGCTCAAGTTGGCGTGTTTAGCAGGGGCGATCTCAAGCTCGGCCGTCTCGTCCTTGTCGACGAGGAAGGTCGTGACGTCGATCAAGCCCTTGCCGCTCGCGACGGCGGTGCGCTGCTCGCCGTGGACCGCGAAGAGCATCGAGTCCACGGCATGCGTGGCGTCGGCGCTCACGCTCGCGACGAGCCCTTCGCCGTAGTCGATCAGCGCGAAACTCCCGTCGGCGACGTCGCTTGCGAACGCACTGCCGTTGAATTGCCGCTGCGGATTCGCGGTGCGCGAGAACCCGCTGGCGCTTTTCGGAGGACGGCCGGCCAGCCACGAAGCGCGGTCGATCAAATGCGAGAGGATCGCACCGGCGATCCCGCCGCCGCGCCGGTGCTCGAACCACCAGCCGGGGCCACGTCCCTGTTCGTGCGCACGCAGCCACGTCGAAACGAACTGCGATTCGATCTGACGCGGCGCCCCGAGATGGCCGTTGTCCAGCAGTTCTTTGATCGCGATCGCCGACGGCATGTAGCGAAACTCGTGCGCGACCGCGCAGACCGTGCCGGCCCGCGTCGCCGCCGCGACCATCTCTTCGCACTCGGCGACGTTGAGTCCGAACGGCTTCTCGCAGAGCACGTGCTTGCCGGCCGCGATGGCGGCGAGGGTCCACTCTGCGTGCAAGCCGTTGGGGAGCGGGTTGTAGATTGCATCCACTTCGGGGTCTTCGATGAGGGCCTGGTAGGACGGCGCGACCTTGGGGATTCTGTGCTTGTGGGCGAAGGCCGCCGCCCGTTGGGGGTCGCGAGCAGCCACGGACGTCACTTCGGCCTCTGCGACGCCAGCGGCGGGCCGGATGGCTGCCGCCGGCGCGATGCGAGCCGCCCCGAGGATCCCGATGCGTATCGGGCTCATGGCTGGCGCCCTCGTGTTTGGTTCATGGTCATCCCTTCTCACGGGTCGCGGCCGGTGCCCAACCGAACGAGCGGTCGACTGCTCGTCGCCAGCCGTTGTATGCGAAGTCGGTGAGGGTTCGGTCCCCGGCCGGCTCGACCATGGCGTCGGCTGTCCATATGTCTGAGATCTCGTCGAGGCTGCCCCAGACCCCTTCGGCCAGTCCGGCTAGGAAGGCGGCACCCATGGCGGTCGTGTCGCTGACTGCCGATCGCACCACGGGCACGCCGAGCAGGTCGGATTGGATCTGCAGCAGAAGGTTCATGACAGAGGCGCCGCCGTCGACGCGCAACTCGGTCAACGGCTGACCCGAGGCCTTGGTCATGGTGTCGACGACGTCGCGGGTCTGATAAGCCATAGCGTCAACGACCGCTCGGGCCAGATGCGCTCGGCCCACACCCCTCGTGACCCCCACCCAGGTGCCCCTCGCATGCGGGTCCCACCAGGGGCTACCCAATCCGGTGAGGGCTGGTACCAGGTAGGCGCCCCCGCTGTCAGTCACCGACGCGGCGAGGGGGCCGATCTCGGCCGCGTCATCGATGAGACCCAGGCCGTCACGAAGCCACTGCACCGCGGCTCCGGTGACGAAGATGGCCCCTTCCAGGGCGTAGGCAATCTCCGCAGGCGCAGACAGAGACCAGGCCACGGTGGTCAGCAGTCCGTCGACGGGTTCGGGGCATTCCGCCCCCACGTTCATGAGCACGAAGGACCCGGTGCCATACGTGTTCTTGGTCATTCCCGGCCGGAAGCATCCCTGGCCGAACAAGGCGGCCTGCTGGTCGCCGGCCACCCCGCTGATCGGCACCCCCGCCGCCAGACCCTCGACCACGCCCGCAACAGTCTGGCCGAGGCGTCCGCTCGAGGGGCCGAGGCCGGGCAGGACGGAAACCGGCACGCCGAACAGTTCGGCCAGCTCCGGGTCCCACTTCAACTGCTTGATGTCGAACAGAAGGGTTCGCGACGCGTTGGTCGGATCGGTGATGTGGGATGCGCCGCCGGTTAGACACCAGATGAGCCAGCAGTCGACGGTCCCGAATGCCACGTGCGGGCCGGCGCTCAACCCCCCTTCACCAAACAGCCAGGCCAGCTTGGTGGCGGAGAAGTACGGGTCGAGCACCAGGCCAGTGCGGGTCCGCACCAGCTCCAGGTGGCCGGCGGCCTCGAGCGACTCGCAGAGGGGGGCGCCTCGTCGGTCCTGCCACACGATGGCCCGATGGAGAGCCTGACCGGTACCGCGGTCCCCCAGCACCACGGTCTCGCGCTGGTTGGTGAT
>PMHU01000275.1 GCA_003156795.1 Acidimicrobiaceae bacterium | reverse complement strand
AGCGGATACCCTCAACCACGGCCGGCCCCGGCGCGACCGAGTCGGCGATCTGGCTCATGTCAGGAGGAGTCCGTGTTGGCCCGCGGTAGCTTCGGTTCGGGATGAGCGCACGAGTCGAGGACCTGTTGGCAGCGCCCCTGGGTCGCCAGGTGCTGTTCGCGGCGCTCGGCGTGCCGACATTTGAGTTGTATGGGCGTTGTGGACTGGGCAACCCTCCGGGGACGGCGATGTTGGTGTCGGTCGAACGCGGCTCTCGGGCGGAGGTGCGGCCTCAGGCTGAGAGACACAACTGGGCCGAGGTCCCGGCCACCGAAGCGCGTGAAACAGTCCGAGGGCTGGTCTCGATCGGGAACTGGCAGGCCCTCAATCAAGTGTCGGAGCTGGAGCTGTTGTCTTGGATTGCCGGCGAGACCGGCAGCTTCGGGTTTCGAGGCGAAGACGAATGGCTGTGGGGACTCACAGCCATGGCGGCCGACGAGCTAGTTCCGGTTGCGGACCTACTCCTGTCCTGTTCCGCGGCGCGGCATTGGTGGAGGCCGGTTGTCCGGGATGATCAGAGGATTTTGGCATTCGATAGCGATGGAGCGTTTCTCGGCAAGGACTTGCGAGGAGCGGTCACCGACGCAACGACGCGGCACAAGGCGGACAACGCGGCGCGGGTGCGGTCTCGACGCGGCGAGCGGAAGCGGCTGCGGGACGAGGCCAAGGGCTTGAGGTACGGGGCCCATTGGTGGTCTACGCCGACTCTGTCCGTCCGGTCCGTGTCGGCGGGACCATTTGAGGGAATACCGAGTATCGAGCTTCTCGACTTCGTCGACTCGGGCTCGCTGTCGGGCCTGGCCACGGTGATCCGCTTCTCGGCAGACCCCACAGCGACGATCTATGAGGTGACCGGCCCGGAAGACTGGGCTGCGCTGGTTGAGCGCTATCCGATGGACTCCACCGGCACCCACGACGGCGAATGGCGATATTGGGGCGGAGTCAGCGAGCCGTGGCTACTGCCTGATTGGAACAAGATCGCTGACGACTACGCCGGGATACACGTCACCATCGGCGGATACCTCGCTAGCTCCGGCAAGGCTATGCGAGTCGGCGACAGTTACACCATGCTGGCCGGGTGGGTCCCAGATGGAACCCTCTGGCTAAGAGACATCTCTACACAGAACGTCGAACTGGGGACGTGGAACTTCTCGCGGGGAGGATTTCACTTCTACGACGACGATCCGCTCGCAGGCTGGACCCCTGCCTAGCGCAGAACGCGCGCCCTTAATAGACCCGCCCGATTCCTCCACAGTGCCCGAGGGACGCGGAATCGGCGCTCGGAACGGGGTCCCTTGCAGGATCCGTCTTCTGTGAGCCGAGCAGATTGTTCACCGTTCTGCGTCTCACCGGTGATACAGTCACGTCATGAGTGAAGTTTCGATCAGGGATCTCCGCAACCACGGCGGCGAGGTGATCGACCGGGTGGAGCGCGGTGAGCGACTGACAGTGACTCGCGACGGACGGCAGGTGGCCGAACTGCGCCCGCTTGGTCCGCTGCCGGTTAAGGCCGACGTTCTGGTCGATCGGTGGTCCCGTCTGCCGCGATTCGATCCCGATGGCCTTAGACGGGACTTAGACGTAGTCGCCGACGCCAGCCTATGAGCGAACTCGGGATACTCGATACTTCGACTGTGGTCCTCCTGGGTCGCGTTCACCCTGACGACTTGCCCGAGGAGCCGCTGATAACAGCGGTGACGCTTGCCGAGTTGTCCGTGGGCCCGCTGGTGACAGCCAACCGGAAGGAAAGGGCCGCTCGCCAAGCCGTGCTGCAGCAGGCTGAAGCTGACTTTCGGCCGCNNTGATCGCGGCCACGGCGATCGCGAACGACTTGCCGCTCTATACCGTCAACCCGGTCGACTTCGCAGGGATCGAGGGGCTCGACTTACGCCGGGTGACTCACCCCGATCAAGCATCCCGGGAGAACTGAGCAGGCGGTAGGTAGGAACCACGTTGCAGGAACTGCTGATCGCTCTCAATCCGGATCCGGACTCCCGGCTGGCCTATCTGATGAAGGTGCCACTCGGCGACGGGATTGTTTTGCGCACTTCGGGGACGTGGCCGCGCACCAAGGCGCTCTACTGCTACCCGGTCCCAGTCGCCGACTGGCCGGCGGAACCTGAGATCGTCGAACGGGTACCCCTGCGATCCTGCGCCCGACGGGGCGGCGCCATCGACTTGATCGCCGCCCGCGGGAGGGAGAACCGCTCGCAACTCGTATACACCACGGCCCGAGGTCGTGACGCCGTGTTCTGGCAAGCGCCACGGACCCGGAAGCAGGCCCGTCCAACTGTCAGTCTGCCGACGGCACGGGCCGCCGGCATCGCGGAACTCGAGATCGTCGTCGATGCCCACGAGCGCTACGCCTACCGCTTCGCCGGCCAACAAGTCCGAACAGTCACCCGTGGGCTGCCCTGCGGCGACTATGCCGTCGTCGTCGACGGCCAGCTGATCGCATCAGTCGAACGCAAATCTGTGCCCGATCTCATCTCCAGCCTGACGAACGGCCGGCTCCGGTACGCCCTGGCCGAACTGGCCGCACTGCCCAGGGCCGCAGTCGTGGTCGAGGACCGTCTGTCGCAGATCTACAAGCAGGGATACATCCGCCCGGCCGCAGTTGCCGACGGACTGGCCGAATGCCAGGTCCGATGGCCCAACGTTCCGATCGTCTTCTGCGAAACCCGGAGCCTGGCCGAGGAATGGACCTATCGGTACCTAGCCGCTGCACACAACTGGGCCGCCGAAGAGGCCGACGCCATCAAACGCACCGGCGACCCCACGCCAAAGCCATCTCGAACCGAGATAACAACCCAACCGATGCCGGCAGCCATCCGCTCCTGGGCCCGCGGCCTAGGGATCGACGTACCCGATCGGGGCCGCATACCGCTCGCCGTTCGGGAGGCCTTTGAGATCGCTAACCACGACTGACCAAGACACCCTCGGTCGATCCGGACTCCGAACAATCTGCGTGCGCACTGGAGCGACGAGACGAAACCTCCAGGCGCTCCGAGCGCCGATTCGGTCGCGACCAACTCGCCCCACCCCCGTCCGAGGATCGGCGCGGGATGAAGTGATCTGCGTGCTCGGGTGTAGCCCAAGGCCGCCGGCACTCGATAGCCTCGGGATCTTGAGTCCCGCAGAAGAAGGCGACAACCCCGTCATCTATACGACGAGGGCCTTCATTCGCACCAAGCGCCGCTTCACCTCCTGGCAGAACTGGAACCATCGACTTGGTGGTGGTCCGACGGTCGAGGTAACGAAAAGCGCCGTCAGGGTTTGGGCGCCGCAGGGGATGATGCTCGACTCCCGGGACATTCAGCTTGACCCCCATCAAGCGACGATGTCTGTAGATCGAATCGGATGGGGAGGGACACCACTGGGCCGGCGAGAATGCATCCGGTTGTGCGGGCGGACGCGTTGGGGACCAGGCGAGATTGCCATCACCCCGGCCGCGGACATCCATCAGACCTGGAGAGCCTTTGAAAGTGCAGGTGTGCGGCCCGCCTCAGATCCCCCCGGCGACTGAGAGCCGCCCCGAGCGCCGACTCCGCCTGCCGCCGGCTCCTCGAGACCTGATGGCCGTACAGCCCGGATCGCCGACTCCGCGTCTCGTCGACGACCGGCAGCAGCGACCGGGTTCCGCCCGATGGAGCGATCTGTACCCGACCGGATGGTTGTACCGATGTTTCGATCAATCTGGTGCGTCGGTAGTCGCGCAGAGAACTCGGCGGTCATGGTCGCGTCGCGTCTGCGAATGTGATGGGTGCGTAGGCGAAGGCGTAGCTGTCTCCGAGGGTGGCGACGATGACGCATTGGTACGTGCAGGTTCGGGCGCTCGACCCGCCCTCTGCACCAGCGAAAGCTTGGAAAGCTCGGGAGTGGATTTCGAAGGTCATGTACCCCTGGCCTGACACGTCGGTCAGGCTGAAAGCCTGAAGCGCAAGTTGCTGTCCGCAGCCAAGGTCGCTGGCCTGCGCAGCAATGGCGCATTCGGACACGGAGAACTTCCCTTCGATATCGAATCCGCTCACCCGAACCTGGACCTCTTGTCCGTCGTGCAGGTTGGAGGCCGGGGTCACGCTGACTCTCGGCGTCGACCCTGCTATCCCGTTGGCGGTCAACCGGCGGATGTAGTCGACGCCGAGCATGGTCTTTGATCCGTTCGAACAGGCCGGCGGAGAAATGACGCTGCCATCGCCCGAGGCAACCTGGAGCGGTTTGGCCCATCCCGTAAAGCGCACGTCCACGGGGCTGGAGGCAATGGTGTGAAAGCCGCAGAAGTCCAGTTCGACCATCGCGTCGGGTGTGTTACCCGACACACCCAGAATCACAGGCGTGGCCGGCGGCGGCAGGTTGGGAGCGTGGGTGTACACCGACTCGACGAGCTTGAGCCGACGACCCGCGCCATCCAGCAGCGTGAGGGTCGGCTGACCTGACAGCCGGCATGGGCGGGTCGCGAAGTTGGTGAACAGGATTCCTCCCAGGTCCTGGCCCGGGTCAGAGAGAAGCAGGGGCGACAGCTGCCCAGTGAGCTGCCCTGGGGAACACTGTGCGAGCCCGCCCCCAGATGCTCCGGTACTCTTCCTCGCCCCCGAATGGGAGGAACCGCCGCACCCCGTCAGCCCCGCAAACAAGGCCACGCAGGCGACGCCCACTGACACCGCTGGAGCCACCCTCGGCATCCTCGTCTCCTGGTCACGGCGCACAGGCACACTCACACCACTCCCCTCAAGCGGAGAAGGTTCCAAACCAGCCATCCTGAACCAGTCCCGCTACCTGTTGCCAGATGCCACCAAAGGTTCGAGCTGCGTGCTCCGCCCAGTTGGCTTCACGCTCGTTGGCCTTAGGCCATAAGGACGGCACCGGCTCCAGTCAACCGCGAGCGCGTATAACGTCGACTCGAGCGCTCTCGGGCACGGCTGGAGGATGATCGGATAGATCTCGGGATAGATCAATCTGTGCGCGACGCGAACGGTTCCTGACCAGTTGTGGTGGTCCCTCCCCACATGTCGTTCAGCTCGTCCCACAGGACCATGGAGAGCGGGCCGAGATAGGGCTCGAACGCCTCCTGGGCTAGCCGGTGGCTCGGAGATCCGTTCTGGATGCTCTCGAAGAAGCCCACCTGGATGAAGTTCGTGATCGTAGGGTCGTCGCCCGCGACGAGCTCCTCGGCAACGTCGAAGACGCCAGCAATCTCGTCGGTCTCGCCTCGGGCAAGCTGGCCCTGTTGATGGCTAGTCAGGTCGGCGACATCGACGTAATCGAGTGGGTCCGGATCGTCCCACGACGCGTCGAACGTCCGAGCTGCTGGCGCCAGTCGCAGAAGCGCGTCCCGAGGTGACGTCACGGAACCGACCGTAGTCACCGAGCAGCGCCGACCGCCGATTCCGCGCTGCGGTTCCCTGTAGCGCCTTCAGCGGATCAGTGCGACAGATGGGTCATTCGGGCGTCGGCGTGCAACGAGTCTGGACTGGAAAGCGTTGGCTCGGCGGCCCTGCACGAGAGCTGGGACCTCTCAAGTGAGCTATAGACGGGCGATTGCTTGACCGATATCAGTGGTGTGCCGAAACCGGCCGTCGGGATCGTGTAGAGAGGCGAGAGCCTGAAATGATCGCATTTGCCCCGAGAGCTGGCCGCCTTGTCGTACTTGCAGCATGGTTGTTAGTAGCCACCTTCCCGGTGTGGGCAATCGAAGCGATCGGTGGGCAAACCGATATGGCCAAGGTTGTTGCCTTCGGCATCGCCGCCCCGGTGCTGGTGGTGGTCGGGTGTGTCCGCTGCATGGCCATGCGTCTGACAATCGATGAGACAGCGATTGGGTTTCGAAACGCACTGGTCCAGAGACGCTATGTCTGGAACGACATCGCGGAGATATCGTTGTCGCGCTTTGGGACCGGAAAGATGGTTGCCGAGGAGTCGATCTGGAGAACGTTTCTTGGTACCCACCACCACATCGCCTGGCCTGCGGTTGCGATCAGGTCCAAGGATGGGCGGGTGTCACCACCGATACTGGTCACCTTGTGGGTCGGGCCGAGATGGAGGCGGCGAATACTAGGGGCTCTCGGGGACTACGCCTTTGTGCACTCAGTTCCGGTCAACATTTGCGCTTCAAATCCGGGCTGGCTATTCGGCATCTCGTGGGACATCAGAGAGGGAACCGGTATTCCGAGCCAAACGCTTCATCCATAGCGATGCCGAGTCTGGCGTCGGGCATCGGAAACGCCCAGCGGTCGTCGTGAGCACGGGACTGAACAATCGGGCGCGTGCCAGACTGGGTGAGTGCCACCTGACCAGGACTGGACGTTCGTCGCAGTGGCGCCGCGAGACGGAAACCTGAAGCAGCAGGCCCTTTCGTTGCTGGCCGCCGCCGGGTACGAAGGAGTGCCGGAGACCGACGTGAAGATCGACGTTATCTGCACCAGGGGCAAGGGCGAGGATTCCATTCGGGCGTGGGTCCGCTCCGGCTCGACAGCCTCAACCGGACTGTAACGCCGAATCCGACGACCTGTCGGGAACAACCTTCTACAACTCTGAGCGGTAGTTCGGGTTCGCCTTGTACTCCCCGGTCGGTACGCCGTCCAGACCAACCTTCCAGCCACCTTTGATGCCTTCTGGCGGCACGGCACCGTCGGGGTCGTATCGGGCGTCTATCTCGTACACCCATCCACCGGGCTTTGTACGAGCCTCTGCGAGTAGGGCCTCGGGGAAGACATTGGTGCCGTTATCAGTGATGCGGTCATCGCCGTCGCGCCGAAACCTCATGGGCACATAGTGTTCCATCTGCGTCCGTCGTTCGGGCCAGCACCTCCGCTCAGGTCAGGCGCCAGATCGACGGCTCGGGGCGCGTCAATCGGTGGCCTGGGTGGCGCAGAATGTGACGCCAGAACACCTCAGGACGTCGGCATCCGTGGCCGACAGCACCATGGTGTCGCCACACCCCTGTCCAGGGTGGGCGCCTCACAAGAAACCGTGACCGGGAGACCCTCCGCTTCTGGCACCATGAGGACATGCCGAAGCAGCCGCTGACCGTCGAGCTGGAGGAGGACGTCATTCTGGCCGCGCGGGCGGAAGCGACTCGGAAGGGCCGGTCCGAGGCGGCGGTAGTCGAGCAGGCGCTTCGAGAGCACCTTTCCCTCGGGAGCAGCGTCACGAACGACGTCTGGGACAGGAACCAGAGCGACTCCCCCCTCACCGAGGGTGAGGCATTGACGGTCGCCTACGACGAGCTGAAGGCCATGCGAGGGGAGCGGGAAGACTCCGGCAAGGCCGCTTCGTAGGAGAGCGGGTCGTCCTCGACCCGGCTGTGCTCGTGTCCGCTCTCATCACTCCTCAGGGGAACCCGGCTCAGTTGTGGCAGACGGTGGTCGACGAGCGCCTCCAGATCGCCGTTGCCCCCGGCTCCTGGCGAGCTGGCCGCGGTCCTTGGGCGCTCCAAGTTCCGCCGGTACACAACCGCCGACGAGGCGCGAGCCTTCGTCGCCGAGGTCGCCCACCGCAGCCATCGCGTTTCGGACCCGCCGGACGTTGCGCCCGTCAGCCGGGACCCGAACGACGACTACCTCTTCGCCCTCGCGCAGATGACGGGCTCCCGAGCCGTGATCAGCGGCGATCGGGACCTGACCGTCCTGGACGATCCACCCGTCCCCGTTCTGACCCCGGCCGGGGCCGTCGAGACCCTTCTCGCGGGTGGCCTCAGCGGCTAATCCGGACCACGGCGTGCGCGTTTCGTGCGCGAACGAATCGAAAACTGCCGTCACCCGCCGTCACCAGTCGGACGGAAAAGTCCTGCTCAGAGGCTATTTCCGGGTCGGGCCCCAGGTCACGAAATCGCCCCTGGCAGCGTTCGGGACGCTGAGGCCGGGGGTTCGAATCCCCCCTTCCCGACCAGCTAGCCAGGTGGAGGGCCAGAAGACCTCTCTTGCGACCCAGTTGCGGGGATCATCCTCCCAGCAGGGCAATGTCGCGCACGCAGAAGCCGTGGTGTTCCCATTCCTCGTTCAGCACCACGTGCACGCACTCGAGCACGGACTTGCCTCGGGCGTAGGGCGGCCACCCCGAGCCCTCCGGCACTGGCGCAGGCTTCGACAGCTCGTCAGCAGTCACGGTCGATAGCCAACGGTCCAGCTCGGCACTTTGCAGCTCGCGCACAGCCAGCACCTCGTCGAGGCTCGGGGTTGCCGCCCGGTCCAGGCCCGGTTCGTGCTTAAGCACGTGGTCGGTAACCAGCCCGAAGGCGGTGAGCGGCCCGGTCGATCCCAGGCAGCAACGACCGAACCAGCAGTCGTGCACAAACACCAGGTGGCGAAGGGTCTCTACCGGCGACCATTCGTCACCGACGCGCCGACGTTCGGAACCGCTGGGCATCCTTCGGAGTCGTTCGAGCGTCGGCGACCACGCGGCCCGTAACTCGCGGAAGCATTTGAGCAGTTCGATCGGATCGGCTGATCGGATCAACACCCGCACCGGATGTCGCCGGTCAAGTTCGGCCTCGACAAACGAGGACACCTCAACGCCGTTGATCACTAGGTTGCTGACCAGGCCGTCAATGATGGCGTCCTGCATAACCACCCCGATCAACCGGGCTCGAGTGAAGTCGCACTCGCGGAACTCGGAGTCGGTCAGGTCCTGGTCGTCGAATCTGGTCATCCGCGCCAGTATCGACCCGAGCAGTGACATCCGCACGGCATGACGCCGACCAGCTCTTGGCTCCGAGGTACCCGTCGGGGTGCAGCAACTCTCGCGAACACGCGGAGCCTGTAACCGGCCGACCCCGCTCAGATCCGAAGAGCCATTTGGCCCCGCGTGCGCGATCTCGAGCTGCTGGGTGACGATCACCGTGTTGCGGAGCAGGTCGAGGGACCCGACGGTGAGGCCGGCGGCAAGAGCCGGCTGGGGTATCAGTAAGGGTGCCAGGTAGTGGCCGGCAGGTCCGTCAGGTCCGCCGTCACGACTCCGCCGCTGGTGATGGCCCACACTTGGCTTCCGATTACCACGGAGCGGGTCGCCAGGTCCGTGCCGTGGCTGAGCGTGGCGGTACGCGTCAGCTGCCCGCCGGCGCCGATCTGGTAGGCCGCGACGGCGGAGGAGCCGCCCCCCGATCCTGTGTATGTTCCGTCGCTGGGGACGGCCACCAACGCCAGGTTGACCGGCGACCAGTAGAGGAAGGCGTGGGGGTCGTACCCTTGGGCCACGTACTGGTAGCCCGACGCGAGGACTGACGAGTCGAGGCGGCGGGGCTGGGCCGGGTTGGACACGTCGTAGGTCGCAACGATCAGCCCCGAGGGCTCGTCGTCGCTCAGCTGGACGCCGACGCCGAGAAGTCGCTGGCCGGGGAGGGGGTAGAGGAACTCGGAGAAGCCGGGCTGGTCCAAATGGCCGGCCAGTACCGGCTGGTGGGGATCGCTCAGATCGACGATGTAGAGCGGGTCGAATGTCTGGAAGGTCACCACATAGGCCTGTTCGCCGATGAAACGGACAGCCCGGATGTACTCCCCCCGCCCGAGGCCGCCGGCGGTTCCCACCTCTGCCAGATGCCCGCGGGAATCGCTGAGAACCGTGATCTGAGACTCGGTGGTCCCGGCAGACGACTGCGAGGTGGACGCCACCCGCAAGAGGCCGTTGGAGTCCTCGTCCATGGCGTAGGAGTTGATCAGCCACCCCGGCACCGAACCGGCCCCTTCGAACACCGGCGGGCCCGACGTTGGCGTCTCGAAGGCATAAATTCGCGTCGAGGCTCCATGGGGGGGCATCACGGTGCAGCATCCGTACTGAACCACTCCCGCGTCCGGGTAGGGGTTATTTCCGGCCGGTCCGGCGACGTAGATCTGGTCCGCGGTGGCGTAGACCGTGTCACCGGCCGCCACGACCGACATTCCCGGGCCGGGAGCACTGCTAGTCGGGTCTAGTGACAGGATGCTAATGGTGGACAGGCCGCTGGCCTGCTGGGGCCGGGCGACGGAGTCGCACGAGGCGACGGGTTGCAGGGCCGTCGTGCTGCCGTCGGGATTCTCGACCTGCCACGCGGGGAGCCACTCGTCGAGAGTGCTGCCCGCGATCAACGACCGGTTGGCGGCGGTGGCGGCGTCGCTGCTGCCCGTCGACGAAGGGGTGACGAAGGTGATCCGAGGCCCGTCGGTTTGCAACACCAGCCTGACCTGCCCGCCGACCAGACGGGCGGCCACGATCGTCCCGTCGAAGAGGAATGTGCGCAAGAGGCGGGGTTGTGTGGGAACCGACAGGTCGACCACCGCGACCTGAGCCATCGCGGGGGAAGACGCCGGCTGGGGTGAGTTGAAATACGGCTCGCCGAAGCCGAGCGGTTCGGGCCCGGTCACAGAGGTCGAGGAGAGGACCAGCGCCTGGTCGCCGGCGAGCAGGAAACCGCCGCCGGTGTCCCCGGCCAGTTGCAGCGATCCGACGACCTGCGCTTGCAGGTCCAGGACCCTAAGTGTCGAACCCTCGAGGGTCACCACGTCGTTGCCGTTGGTCTTGACCGTGTCGGGCTCGTCGACGCCTGCCACCTGGTCGTCGGTCTGCGAGTAGGAGTTGTCGCTGGCAGCCGGCGAGGAGTTCGCCGTGGCCCCGGAGGCTCCCTGGGCCAATCCGGCGTACAGGTCGCCATACGGGAGGATGCCGCCACCGACCGCCGTCTTCTGCCCGTCGTCGTATCCGCTGTCGGATTGCAATCCGTACGGGCCTACGGTGGCCATCGCCTGCGAGCGGAGGTAGCTGAGATATGCGGCGCAGCTGTTGAAGCTGACCAGCGCCCCGGTCAGGTGATATGTGGGTTGGGTCGTACCTGTCGCCACCTGGGGGGCATGCGACGGGCTCGACCGGGTGGGGACGAGCACCACCCCGGCGACCAGTCCGGCCACCACACAGGCGGTCAAGCCACCGCGCAGGACCCTTCCTCGCCGGACCCTGCTGCGAACCGCGAACACGGCCGAGAAGGCGTCGCCGGGCGCCGCCTCCGAACCGGCCCGGAGCAACTCACGCAGCCGAGCGTCCTCCTCCGGTGTCCCACCGCCCGATTCGGGCTGGCTGTCCGGACCCGAAGGGGAAAAAGGATCGTCGGTCATCTCATGTGTCCTTCCTCTGTGAGGAGCCCGTTGGCGCGCAGCGAGTCCAGGGCTCGTGACGCTCGGCTCTTGACCGTGCCGGTCGAGCACTTGAGGACAGCGGCTATCTCCGCCTCCGAGCAGTCGTCGAAGTACCGCAGTACGACCACCGCCCGCTGCTCGGGCGGAAGTGCCATCAGGGCCTGGCGAACGACGCTGCTCAGATCGGACTCGGCGAGCCAGTCCGCTCCGCCGGCTGCCTCGGGTAGCGGGTCGGTGGGTAGCTCACTATGCCAGCGGCGTATCCGCCAGCCGATCGCCTTGCGGGTCATCACGGTGCGCACGTAGGCGTCGGGTTCGCGCACCCGACGCCAGTGCGCGTACACAGACGCCAGAGAGATTTGGACCAGATCCTCGGCGTGGCCGTGATCGCCGACGAGAAGGACGGCGCGACGAACCAGATCCGGATACGCCTCCATCACGTACCGCCCGAAGCTCTCTTCGTCGCGCAAAGTCACCTCCCCTCGTTAAAGACGGGTCGGTACCCCCATCCAGTTCCACCAATGCGGATATTTGGCGTGCCACCGTCTCGGGACTAGCAAGACCGTGGGCCCAGACACGGGTTCAGTAACCGACGTGGGGCGTGCAGAACGCTTCAAACCGATTCCCGCGGCGCTGATCACACCCCCCCCCGGCAAGTTGATTCCCTTCGAGGCGCGGCGTTCGATGCTTGCTACCGCAACCGAACTAGATGCGCTCACGCGGACCACGCCGGGAAGAGCATCACGGCCATGGCCGTGTCCAACGTCGAGGAGGCAACCTCAGCGCTCGAAGCGCGGGGTATAGCGACCGGGCCGATCGAATCCGAAGGCCGTGCGGGTCAGAAGGCTGTAGTACTTGACCCAGAAGGCAACTCGATTGCGTTCATCGAAGTCAATGGCAGGACGTGATATCGGAGCGGAGCGATGCCGACCAGGCATCGATGTGTTCCACCGGCGTGTGTTGATCTGGGCGCTCGTTCTACCGTCGCGGGAATCGAGGTTCGACCGTGTGGCGACGTTGCTCCGAGGGACGGTGGGTAGGTCGTATCCATCTAGGCCGGGCGTGTTCGAGTGCCGGGTGGTATCGTCGGTATTCGCCGGTTTTACCGGCGATGTTCGCCAGACGAGCGACCGTTCAAGGCGGCATCGGGGGTTGTCGGGGAGGGCACGGTGGCATACGGCAAGGTCGCCAGACGTGGCGGAGGTTTCGGTCTTCTGACGTCGGGAGCGATCGCCGTGGTCTTGGTTGGCGGACTTGCGTCTGTCGGGCCCGACGCCTCTGCTGGTGCGTCCACGCAGGACGCGACGGTCTCGTCGTTCCGGGCGGTTCCCGCGTCGCTTGGCTCTTCTGGTGGGCAGGTGAAGTTGGTAGCACGAGTGACCGGCGCCACAAGTTGTAAGTTCACCTCGAAGCCGAAGTATGCGGGGCTGCCTCTGACGGTTGCGTGCTCGAACGGTACGGTCACCACGACAGTGACAGTTCCTGCGAACGTCGCGACCACCACGGTTCAGGACCACTTCGCGTTGGTCGTCACTAGCCATGGCGGAGCGAGATTGGTCGCCAAGACGGAAGTTTCGCTAGCTCCAGGACCGGCCGCGACGGGGATCGTCTCGGTAAGCTCTAACTACGACAGCAGCTGTGCGCTGCTATCGACCGGCGGTGTGGACTGCTGGGGAGATAACCCGTACGGGGAGTTGGGCAACGGCACTGTCGCCGGACCTGACGGTCAGGACGGTTACGACACGCCCGAGGCTGTCACGGGCATCACCAACGCCATTTCGGTGAGCAGCGATGGCTACGGCAGCTATTGCGCGGTGCTGTCGACCGGCGCGGTGGACTGCTGGGGTGACAACCAGTACGGGGAGTTGGGTAACGGCACTGTCGGCGGCCCTGACGGAGAGGACGGCTATGACACCCCTCAAGCTGTCACGGGCATCACCAACGCCACTTCGGTGAGCACCACCGATGGCGGTGTTGGCTATTGCACGGTGCTGTCGACGGGTGGAGGGGAATGCTGGGGATACAACGGCTCGGGGCAGGTGGGCAACGGGACGACCAGCGGCCCTGACGGAGAGTACGGCTACGACACACCGCAGCCCGTCACGGGCCTTACCAACGCTGTCTCGGTGAGCAGCTACACGTACGGCAACTGCGCCGTACTGTCGAGCGGCGGTGTGGACTGCTGGGGAAACAACTCCTGGGGGCAGGTGGGTAACGGGACGCTCGGCGGGCCCGAGGATGTTGGTTACGACACCCCACAGACCGTGGCAGGTCTCGCCGACGCTGTTTCGGTGACCAACGATGGATACGGTAGCTATTGCGCGTTGCTGTCGACCGGCGCGGTGGATTGCTGGGGAGAGAACGTTTACGGGGAGTTGGGCAACGGGACGACCGATGGGCCTGACGGAAACTACGGCTACGACACAGCCCAGGCTGTCACGGGTCTAACGACCGCTGTTTCGGTAGCCAGCGATGGATACGGTAGCTATTGCGCGCTGCTGTCGACCGGCGGTGTGGACTGCTGGGGAGAGAACCAGTACGGGCAAGTGGGGAACGGGACGACTGATGGCCCTGACGGAGAGTACGG
>PMHU01000082.1 GCA_003156795.1 Acidimicrobiaceae bacterium | reverse complement strand
CCGGCGCCGACGATCAGGACATCGAAATGGTCAGGGGTCATGTCACTCCGTTGGATGGGGACGCGGTAGTTCTACTTGTGCCAAGCTATCAACATAGTGTTGACTGAGTCAACAGACTGTTGAATGGTTCGATTTGATGCGATGCGCCCGCTTCGAAGGAGGTTCCCNNCCCGTGGATTACACAGGCAAGACGGCCGTTGTGACCGGTGCGGCGTCAGGCATTGGCAGGGCCCTGGCGGTCGAACTGTCCCGGCGAGGCTCCAATCTCGCCATCTCCGACGTCAATATGGTCGGCCTCGACGAGACCGTGCGGCTGTGCGCCATCGCAGGCAGCGCAAGCGGGGAAGGCAAGGTCCTGCCTTTCGAGCTGGACGTCGCAGACCGAGGGGCCGTTCTGGCCCACGCAGAGGAAGTAAAGAGCGCGTTCGCCACGGTCAACCTGGTCGTCAACAACGCGGGCGTGGCGGTAGCCGCGACGGTAGAGGAGATGTCCTTCGACGACCTCGACTGGCTGCTGGGCATCAACTTGATGGGCGTGTTGAACGGTACGAAAGCCTTCCTCCCGCACCTGATCAGCTCAGGGGACGGTCATCTCGTCAACATCTCCAGCGTGTTCGGGCTCATCGCCCCCGCCTACCAGAGCGCCTATTCGACCGCCAAGTTCGGCGTGCGCGGCTTTACCGAGTCGCTGCGCCAGGAGATGCTCATCACCGGCCAACCCGTGACGGTTCACAGCGTGCATCCCGGCGGCATCAAGACCAACATCGCCCGCAGCGCCCGCTACGTCGGTACTCCGAAGCGGCTCGGCGAGGACCCCGCAAGTCAGTTCGACCGGGTAGCCCGGACCACTCCCGAGAAGGCGGCCAAGACGATCCTGGCCGGCGTCGACCGCGACCGGGCCCGCATCCTGGTTGGCGCCGACGCCTACGTCCTGGCTGCCATTCCCCGCATTCTGGGGTCGCGCTACGTGGGGTTGTTCGGTCGCTTCGGCCGGCGCATGGTCCGTCCATGAACGCCCCGACCGGTTCGGAGGTGTATCTGCCCCGAGGCCGCCGGGCGCGCAAGCCATCCGGCGATGACCGCGAGAGGGACATCCTGATCACCGCCGAGAGGCTGTTGGAGCACCGGTCACTGCACGACATCTCTGTCGACGACCTGGCACGCGGCGCCGGCATCTCCCGTCCGACGTTCTACTTCTATTTTCCATCCAAGGAAGCCGTGGTGCTGAGCCTGCTCGACCGGGTGGTCGAAGAAGCACGCGCCAACCGGGCGGCTGCTCTCGAACGGGCGGGCGACGACGCGTGGGAGATCTGGCGGGATGGACTCCGGGCCATCCACGACACCTTCCGTTCGCACAAAGCTCTGAGTCGGACGGCGGCGCAGCTGTTCGCCGAGAACCCGGAAGTTCGAAGCGTCTGGTCGGTCGTCATGGAAGGCTTCGTCGGGGACACCGTGGCGGGCATCGAATCCGAGCGAGCTCGCGGCGCAGCTCCGGACGGCCCTCCTGCCCGGGAGCTCGCCATCGCGCTCAACTGGATGAACGAGAGGGTGTTTCTCGCCAGCTTCACGGGCCAGGATCCTTCGATCGACGAGGAAAGGGTTCTCGACACCCTGCTCACCATCTGGAGTCGCGCCATCTACGCCGAAGATCGGCTTGCCGGCGCCTGAACTCGGCGTCTCGCGTATCGCCGGTCGAACCGGTAGCTTGCTGGAGCGATGGCCGGATCGGATCCTGAATCCTCAAGGGTTCCCTACGACGAGTTCTCGATGTTCCACGAGAACGCCGCCGAGTTCGGCATTCCCTATGACGGGGCACCCATCGTCCGCCGGGAAAGGGTCGAAATCGCCGACGGGCGCAGTCTGAGCGCTCTGGTGTGGGGCGAATCGGATCCGGAGTACGTCTTCCTCCACGGCGGGGCCCAGAACGCCCACACTTGGGACACCGTCCTCTTGGCCCTGGGTCGACCGGCGGTGGCGCTCGACCTGCCGGGACACGGCCACTCCGACGGCGGACGCTCCGGATACCTCGACCTCCACGGCAACGCGGAAGACGTGGCCGTCGCCATTCGAGACCTGGCGCCGCGGGCGGCGGCCATAGTGGGCATGTCTCTCGGTGGTGCGACCGCACTCGCGGTGGCCGCGGCCGCCCCCGACGTGGTGCGCCGGCTGGTCCTGGTCGACATCACTCCTGGGGTCACGAACCAGAAGTCGTCGGCCATCACCAACTTCGTCAACGGACCGGAGAGCTTCCCGGACTTCGATGCCATCCTGGCTCGCACGGTCGAGCACAACCCGACTCGCAGCGTCTCCTCGCTTCGACGAGGCATCCTTCACAACGCCGAGCAGCGTCAGGACGGAACCTGGGTCTGGCGCTACGCCCGTCACCGGGCGATCGGTAACCCGTCCGGCTCCGGTACCACGGTCGACTTCGCCGGTCTGTGGGATGTGGTGTCGGGCTTGAAGGTCCCCGTCATGCTGGTGCGCGGGATGCTCCCCCAATCGGTGGTGGATGACGCCGACGAGGCCGAGCTGCTCAGGCGCCAGCCATCGGCGGTCGTCAAGCACGTCGCCAACGCGGGTCACAGCGTCCAAGGCGACGCCCCCGTTGAGCTGGCCACGCTGATCTCGGACTTCGCGGGCCGCTGAGGCATGGACGCCACCGTCGTGGGCCACCGTCTGTCGACCCTTCCACTTGACGACAGCCACCCCTACCGGACGGGCCCGTGGCGGCCCCAGGACAAGGAGTGGGACGCCGAGCGCCTCGACGTCACCGGTGAATTACCAGCCGATCTCGAAGGGGTGTACCTGCGCAATACCGAGAATCCGGTGCGCCAACCGATCAAGCGCTACCACCCCTTCGACGGCGACGGGATGGTCCACGCCGTGGCCTTCCGTGACGGCACGGCCTCCTACCGGAACCGGTTCGTTCTCACCGACGGGTTGCTGGCAGAGGAGGAAGCCGGCGAGGCGTTGTGGGCCGGGATAGCCGAAAATCCTCACCTGTCCAAGCGCGACGACGGGTGGGGCGCCAGAGGTCGCATGAAGGACGCCTCTTCGACCGATGTGGTCGTCCACGCCGGAGTGGCGTTGACGAGCTTCTGGCAGTGCGGCGACGTGTACGAGCTCGACCCGGTAACTCTCGGGCAAAGAGGGAAGGCCGCGTGGGGCGGTCTTTTTCCCGGTGATCGAGGCGTCTCGGCCCACGCCAGGGTGGACGAGATCACTGGTGAGCTGATGTTCTTCAACTACGGGACGACTCCTCCGTACTTGCACTACGGGGTCGTCGACCGGCAGCGCCGAGTGGTGCACTACGTGCCGATCGAGCTGCCCGGCCCCCGGCTTCCGCACGATCTGGCCTTCACCGAGCACTACACGGTTCTCAACGACCTGCCGCTGTTCTGGGACCAGGAGCTGATCGACAAGGGCCTGTACGCGTCGAGGTTCCATCCCGACGTTCCGTCTCGATTCGGGATAGTGCCCCGGCTCGGAGCTTCGAAGGACGTCCAGTGGTTCGAAGCCGAACCGACGTACGTGCTGCATTGGGCCAACGCCTTCGAGGATGGGGACGAGGTCGTACTCGACGGCTTCTTCCAATCGAATCCCGAGCCAGACCAGCTCCGGCCGGTGGATGGGCAGCCCGGCGCCGCGGCCGGCCCGTGGGCGGGACCCGCCGATCGGATGTTCCGGTTCCTCGCCGCCGACGTTCTAGGCACCAGGCTGCACCGATGGCGGTTCAACCTGGTCACCGGGGCAACTAAGGAAGAGGATCTGTCGGATCGAACAACTGAATTCGGCATGATCAACGGGCGCCACCGCGGGCGGCCCAGCCGGTATGTGTACTCGACGACCAACCCGCCGGGTTGGTTTCTGATGGACGGCCTGATCAGGCACGACACCGTGACCGGGGCGGTGAACGAGTATCGGTTCCCGCCTGGAGTCTTTTGCAGCGAGACCGCCATGGCGCCCCGGGCGGGTGGCACCGCCGAGGACGACGGGTACCTGGTGACCATAACCATCGACATGAACGTCGACCGTTCCTATGGCGCGGTGTTCGATGCCCGCGACGTCCGCAGCGGTCCCATGGCCACGGTCGCGCTGCCCGAACGGGTGTCGAGCGGTACGCATAGCTTCTGGGCCGCCGGAGCGGACATCCCGGGCTGGTAGCGCAGCGGGAGTGACGCGGCGCGCACCCGGGTCGTTGAGGCAGGATGACGGGATGACGACCGAGCGGTTGGAGGTCCAGCGGACGATCGCGGCGGACCCAGCGACGATATTTCGACTCCTGTGCGACCCACACGGACACGTCGCCATCGACAGTTCGGGGATGTTGATGGACGCGACCGGCGAGCCGGTGTCAGCGGTGGGCGACAGCTTCGTCGTTCACATGGACCGCGAAGCGCTCAACGACTACCCCATGGGCCTGTACGACGTGACCGTGACCATCAAGACCTTCGTTCCTGACCGCGAGATCGCGTGGACGATCCTTGGGCGGGTACGTCCCCAGATCGGCCACGTGTACGGCTACACGCTCGAACCCGTCGAGGGCGGCACGCTCGTCACCTCCTACTACGACTGGTCGTCCATCGACCCGGTGTGGAAGGAGGCGAACATCTTCCCCGTCATCTCAGAAGGGGCGTTGCGGGCCACGTTGGGGATCCTGGCCAGGACGGCGAAGCGACCGTCGTCTGAGTTGTCTACCTGAGATCGGTCGACCTGGGATCTGTGGTCGAATCCGTGGACGTGGGTGAAATGCGCATCGACGCAGTGATGGACGGTTTCGGTGGCTTTGATCCCACACGGGCTTTTCGAGGGTCCACGCCAGAGCAGTGGGAGATCCACAAGGACCTGCTCGATGAAGACGGCAAGCTCGGATTCTCGATGGGTGGCTTCCTGATCAGGGGCAGGGGTCACACGACCCTCGTCGACTTGGGCCTGGGACCGAAGACCTTTCTGGGGATAACGGGGGGATCGTTTCTCGATGAGCTGGCCGGCTTGGGAGTCTCGGCGGCAGAAGTGACGGACGTGATTTTCACCCACCTGCACTTCGACCACGTCGGGTGGGCCGCGACCGAGGGCGGCGAGGCGACATTTCCGAACGCGACCTACCGCTGCGCGGCGCCCGACTGGAAGCACTTCATGGTCGAACACCGTGGCGAAGAAGCGGACTTGATCGGTCCGGTGGCGGCCCGCTTCGAACTGTGGGACGGGTCCCGTTCGCTGCTTCCCGGAATCGACAGCCTGGCTGCCCCCGGACACACACCCGGAAGCGCGGTGGTCGTGGTCTCGTCCGGTTCGGAGCGGGCCATGATGCTGGGCGACGTGGTCCACTGCCCCGTCGAGCTGGTCGACGACGAGTGGGCGAGCATGTTCGACGTCGATCCCGAGCTCGCCCTGCGGACCCGAACGGCCCTCAACCGCGAACTCGAAGGCAGCGACATTCCAGTGGCGGCGGCGCACTTCCCGGGACTCAGGTTCGGGCGCCTGTTGCCAGCCCAGGGCAAGCGGCGTTGGGTCGTCTGAACGTTCCGGTATTTCGGGGACCGGCGCGTCCCGTCAGGGCTACGGGTCCGCCGTTCGCCAACCGATAACCAAAGTAAGGAAAGCCCTCGCCGAAAGGCATTACCCGGGGCGCGTGGTTTAGTCTGAAAGTGGGTAGAAGAACTCGTGGTGGACATTGCCGATCCGCTCGCCTGCTTTGAAGCCCAACTCCCTTCGGAGTTGGTAAGCGTGGTCGCGGCCCGCCACCTGGTCGAAGCGGCGGCACGGGCTTGGGCCCTCAGCGACTCGGTCACCGAGGACGGCGCCCTGACCGCGTCGGAGTTGGCGACCAATGCTGTGCTGCACGCGGCTGGCCCGCTGGCGATTTCGGTCAGGCGCCTCGGGGCCGGGTTGCGTATCGAAGTACGCGATGGCAGCAGCCGTCTTCCCGTCGTGGACGCCGACCGGCCTGAGGAACTGCTGGCCAACCGCTCGATGACCGGCAGAGGGCTGAGGGTGGTAGCGGCGACGGCCGACCGTTGGGGCGCCGACCGCCTCCCGGGAGGCGGCAAGGTCACCTGGGCCGAGGTGGGAACCGGGCGCCGCCTGGTCGCTTCCGCCCCTCCCCCGGCCTTCCCGCCCGCCCCCAAGCCGGTCAAGCTCACGTCGACTGAGCTCGCGGCCGGCGTCACGTCGACGATCGCCGTTACCGGCGGCGGACGCCGGGTGCAGCTCATCGGGGTGCCGGTGCTGCTGGTCGTCGAGTCGACCCGGCACTTCGCCGACCTCGAGCGCGAGATCCACGTGATGGCCATGGATCACAACGGTCCGGCCGAGCTGGAAGGGGTGCTGGAGACGGGCCGAGAGATCTCGGCCGAGATCCAGCCGTGGACCAGGGTCGACCGCGGTCTGGTCGAGGCGGCCGTAGCCCGAGGCGAAGATCGGCTCGACTACGAGGTCGTGGTGCCGCCCGACGCAGCCGACGTGATCGATCGCCTCGCGTTTTGGCTCAACCGGATCCGAGCATCTCTGGTCATTCGGCGCCACCTCCTCACGTCGGCGCCGAGTGAGGCGGTGGCGACATACCGGGCTTGGTACCGCGAAGAGGTCCTGGCTCAGCTGGCCGGGCGAGCCCCGCAGCCCTGCCCGCTCGACGCCCCGAAAGCCTGATCGGCCGCGACCCCGAGGCGCGCCTCGGACCCTTAAGCGCTTAGGAGGCCGCCGAGGCCCTCAGGGCAGCCAGGGCTTTGTCCGCATGGGCGTTCATGTTGGTTTCGGAGCTGATCATCTCTTTGATCAGCCCGTCGGATCCGATCACGAAGGTGGCTCGCTTGTTTGGGATCACGCTCGGGCCTCGGCGGACCCCGTAGGCCTTGGCGACCGACTTGTCAGGGTCTGAAAGGAGCGGGAAGTCGAAGTTGTACTTGGTCGAAAACTGCTGCTGCTTTTCGACCTTGTCGGCGGATATGCCTACCCGCTGCGCCCCGGCCTCCTTGAACTCCGAAGCCAGGTCGCGGAAGTGGCAGCTCTCCTTGGTGCAGCCGGGAGTCATCGCCTGCGGGTAAAAGTACAGCACTACCGGTCCCCCGGCCAGCAGATCGGTCAGGCTACGAGATGTCCCGGTCTCGTCTTTGAGGTCGAAGTCGGGGGCGCGGTCTCCAATTTTCATGATGTCGACGGTACCGCGCCGGGGGCGCTCATGAGCCGTTTTGGGCGGCGTCGATGAGCAGCTCCATGATCACGACGTCGAGCCACCGGCCGAACTTGCGCCCCACCTCTCTCTCGATCCCGACCGCTTCGAAGCCGCAGGACTTATGCAGAGCGATCGACGCCTCGTGCCCACCGACGATTCGGGCCATCACCGCGTGGAAGCCGTGCGAGCCGGCGAGGCGGACCAGTTCGCCGAGCAGACCCTTGCCCACGCCCCGGCCCTGGGCGTCAGGATCGACGTAGACGGAGTCCTCTACCGACGTCCGGTAGGCCGGGCGCGGCCTCCAGGGCGAGAGAGAACCGAAGCCGCGCACGCGGCCGTCGTCGTCGACGGCGACGACCGCCGGATGGGCTCCGCTGTGCTCGTCCATCCAAGCCAGCTGATCCTCGGGGGCCCGGGCCACCATGTCGAAAGTGGCGGTGGAGCTCAACACCTCCCGGTTGTAAATCGACCGGATGGCTTCCGAGTCGTCCGTCTGGGCCAACCGGTAGATCATCGGCACGGGAGCGTACCCGGCCGGCTCGCGCTGCTGGCCCGTCGACCGGCGGACGGATACCATGGGCGGGCTTCTAGGCCGCCGGCGCGCCCGCCGGCCTCTTTACCGAGAAGCTCAGCATTACCGAGAAGTTCAGCATACGGAGAAGTTTGTTCAGCGCCCCCTTAGCTCAGTCGGCAGAGCACAGCCATGGTAAGGCTGGTGTCGTCGGTTCGATTCCGACAGGGGGCTCGGCGGCGTAGCTCAGCTGGTTAGAGCACTCGGCTCATAATCGAGTTGTCGTCGGTTCAAGTCCGACCGCCGCTACCAAAGCTGCCAAACTTGAGGCAGCTGTACCGACGCCAAGCAGAGCAGAGAGGGCCCAAAGGCCGTGGCAAAGAACGAAAAGCGGGTAAAGGTCACCCTGGCTTGTGATGTGTGCAAGCGCCGCAACTACATCACAATGAAAAACAAGCAAAACGACCGCGAGCGAATCGAAATGAACAAGTACTGCCGTTGGGATCGCCACCACACCCTTCACAAGGAGACGCGGTAGCCACGGCCAGATCGGTAGCCGCTGGGGCTGTTCCGGCTCGGCCTGTGGAGGTCGACGCCCCTCCCGTGGACCGGGCCGCCCGTAGGCGATCTCGCCGCGCTCGGGCCGAGGCGTCCTCCCCAGCCACCCTTCCGCCTGGTATCGGGGACGCCAGGGCCGTGGTGGCGCTGCCGAGTGCGGACCTCAAGTCACTGGTCGACGCGGCCAGGCAGGGCGACCGGGCCGCCCTGGATGACCTGGTCCGGGCCACCTACGGCGGGACCTACACGCTCGCCTACCGCCTCACGGGCAACGAGGACGACGCCAGAGACGTCGTCCAGGACGCCTACTTGCGCGCCTACCGAGGCCTCAGGCGCTTCCGCGGCGACTCGCAGTTCACGACCTGGCTGTACCGGATCACGGCCAACTGCTCGGCCAACCTCTTGGCCAAGCGGGCCCGGACTCGGACGGAGGCGCTGTCGGAGGACGATCCGGTCGTAGACATCCGCCCCGACAGCGACCCGGAACAGCGCATGGCAGGCGAGGATGAGCGGGCTCGCGTCGTCAGCGCGCTCGGGATTCTTCCCTGGCGCTTGCGGCAAGTGATCGTCCTTCGTGACATCTACGACCTACCGCACGGCTCGATAGCGTCCGAGCTGGGTATCAGCGAGGCGGCGGCCAAGGTCCGCCTGCACCGGGCCCGGCGCCGGCTGCGGGAGCTGCTCGCAGCCGACTTCGGAGACGGTATGGGGGACTCCGAGGAGTCGTGGGATGCGCGGGCTAGCTGAGATCGTCCGGCTCCGGACCGGCGAATGCCGCGAAGCCGTCGATGCCATCGCGCAAATAGCCGCCGAGGAGCCCGACGTCGACGAGAAGGCCGCCGCTCACGTGACCCAATGCCTGCGCTGCCAAGCCGAGGTAGCGGCCTACCGGCGGATCGTTCGCCACTTGCGGGCCATGCGCCACGAAGGAATTTCACCACCGGTGGGGAGCTTGGCGGCCGTCCTAGCGGTCTTAGAAGCGGCCGCGGTCGAACAGAACGTGGCTTCGACTACTTGGGTGGTCCGGGCGGCGTACGTCGGAGGGATCACGGTGGCCACCGCGGCCGCCGGGGCCGCCGGCGTGATGGTGTGGATGAGCCGCCGGCGGCTGGGGCTCGCTGACACGGGGTAGCACCCCAGACGGCCTCACTGGTCCCGGACCGAAACGTTGGGACGCTGGAAATATTCGGACGCGGGAAACGTGGAGATGCTGGCAACATGGAGGCGCCGGGGCCGCGAAGGAGCCGACTCATGAAGCCCACCACCACGCAGGGTCCCCTCGATGGGCTCTCAAGTTCCGAACGGCGTCAGTGGAGATCGCATGCCCGCCGGGTCGCCCGGGAGCATGAGGCCGAGCAGCTCGCCGCCCTCCGGGGGCTGGCGGAAAACGGAAGTCCCGTTACCGGGATGGTCACCGTCGACTCCTCGTTCGGTACCGGCGGCCCGGTCGAGATGATCATCGCCGGGCGGCGGTTGAGGGCTTGGCGCGCCTACAGACCCGCTGTTGCCGCACTCAAGGACGCTGTGTCCTCGATCGCCAGCGTTCCTCTAGCCGGCGTCAGCCGCTACGGGCCGTATTGGGTTCTCACGTTCAAGCTCGCTACCGAACCCCTCGTGGTATTGGTTGACCGGCTGACCCTTCTGCCCGATTGGGGCGGCGCCTACGGGTGGAACCCGGCCCCGATGGGCCCTCTAGCCGGGATGACCGTCTGAATCGGTCGCCTGACCACGGGAGCCGCCCGGTTCTACGTTCCCTCCTGGTGCTATCCTCCTTGGCCGAAGGACCTACCCCGCAGACCATCTGCAGAGGGCAGTAGCTCAATTTGGCAGAGCACCGGTCTCCAAAACCGGCGGTTGGGGGTTCGAGTCCCTCCTGCCCTGCTCCAGAACCTCCTGTGAGAAGACCAGACCCGTGAGCATGAACCGACAACAGAGGCGGCTGATGCAGCGCCAGGGCCAGATGACCGAAGACGGTCAGGCCCCCGCCGCGCCGCGCCGCGAACCGCCAGCTGCCACCCGGACTCGCCCGGCGGCCGGTGCACCCAAGCGGACTTCTCCCCGGCAGTTCCTTCATGAGGTCAACGTCGAAATGCGCAAGGTGGCTTGGCCGACTCGGGCCGAGACGGCCAACTACGCAACCGTCGTGTTCGTCACGCTGGCTGTTCTGATGGCCCTGATTTTTGTCCTCGATCTTGCGTTCTCCAAGACCGCCGTATTTCTCTTTAAGTAGCGGGCATGTCTGAAGACTCTTTCCTTTCTGATCAAGACGCGCTCGGCCTCGAGGCCGATCACGACGAAGCTGATGCGCCTGAGGAGGCTGGCCCAGCCGAGGAGGCTGCCGCGCCTGAGGAGGCTGCCGCGCCTGAGGAGGCTGCCGCGGCCGAGCCCGACGAGGTACCCGCCCCGCCTGAGAGCGCCTACGACCGCGCCGGTCAGTGGTTCGTCATCCACAGCTACGCCGGCTACGAGAACAAGGTNNAAGTCCAACCTCGAAAGCCGCATCGCTTCGATGAACATGGAGGAGCGCATCTTCGAGGTCGTCATCCCCATGGAAGACGTCATCGAGTTCAAGAACGGCAAGAAACAGGTCGTGTCGAAGAAGGTGTTCCCCGGGTACCTCCTGGTCCGGATCGAGCTCGACGACGACTCCTGGTACGTCGTCCGCAACACTCCTGGCGTCACTGGCTTCGTCGGGCTCGGGGCTCGGCCGACCCCGCTATCTCGGAAGGAAGTCGAGGGCATCCTCCAGGTGAAGGTGGAGGACGGGGAAGGGGGCCCGACCCGCAAGAGCCGGCCCAGCTTCCAATACGAGGTCGGCGAGACCGTACGGGTGCGCGAAGGGCCGTTCGCGGACTTCAGCGGCACCATCGCCGAGATCAATGAGGACCAGTTGAAGCTCAAGGTCCTCGTCAACATTTTCGGACGGGAGACCCCCGTCGAGCTGGATTTCGCCCAAGTGGCGAAACTGTAAGAGGAGCAAAAGCCCAAAATGGCCAAGCGGCGCGTAACCGCCATTGTCAAAATTCAGCTGCCAGCGGGTAAGGCCACACCGGCGCCCCCGGTTGGGACCGCCCTCGGGCCCCATGGCGTTCAGACCATGGAGTTCGTCAAGCAGTACAACGCCGCTACCGAGGACAAGCCCGGGCAGGTCATCCCCGTCGAGATCACCATCTTCGAAGACCGGACCTTCACCTTCGTGTTGAAGACCCCTCCGACGCCGGTTCTTCTACGCCAGGCCGCCGGACTAGACAAGGGGTCTGGGACTACCGGACGTGAGACCGTCGGCACCGTCACCGACGCCCAGCTGGCGGAGATCGCGCAAATCAAGATGCCCGACCTCAACGCCAACGATCTCGAGGCCGCCAAAGCCCAGGTCGCAGGCACGGCCCGGTCCATGGGTATAACGGTCGCGTAGCACTTCATCCGACGACGAGGAGGGGATGACCTCACCCCTCCCGTCCTACACAAGAGGGAGACAGCAATGTCGAAAAAAGGCAAGAAGTACGTCGAGGCCGCAAAGCGGTTCGACATCACCCGGGTGTACGTGCCTTCAGAGGCCCTCGAGCTGGTCCGCAGCCTCGCCCACGCCGGCTTCGATGAGACCGTCGAGCTGGCGGTGCGCTTGGGGATCGACCCTCGCAAGGCCGACCAGGTCGTGCGGGGCACGGTCAGCCTGCCAGCGGGCACGGGCAAAACGGTCCGAGTGGCCGTCTTCGCATCCGGCTCGGCCGCAGAGGACGCCCGCGCGGCAGGGGCCGACGTGGTAGGAGCCGACGATCTGGTGGCTCGAGTGGACGGCGGCTTCATGGACTTCGACGTGGCCATCGCCACTCCCGACCTGATGGGTCAGGTAGGCCGACTGGGGCGCAAGCTGGGTCCCCGGGGCCTGATGCCCAACCCCAAGACCGGCACGGTCACGACCGACGTGGGCAAGGCCGTCACCGACTTCAAGGGTGGGCGCGTCGAATACCGGGCTGACACGCGGTCGCGGGGAGTCGTACAGGTCCCGATCGGCAAAGTGAGCTTCCAGCACCANNGCCCGCCGCGGCGAAAGGCCGTTACATCAGGTCGGTGACGGTCAGCTCCACGATGGGCCCGGGCGTCGACGTGGACACGACCGCGCTGCGCGTCACCGACGAGGATCTCGCTGCCGCCAGCTGAGCCACGGCCCCGCCTGTCTATGCACGTGGGGGCGTCCTAGCATTCGGGGCGTGCGCCAGTGGGTCACGCCGAGGTCGCTCCTGCTCCACGTCGCTTTCCTACTGATCGCGAGCGGCTGCCTCTTCGCGGGGTGGTGGCAGGTGAACCGCGCCATGCAGGGCAACACTCTCAGCTACCTGTACTCAGTTGAGTGGCCGGCCTTCGCGGTAGTGGCCGGGATCGGCTGGTGGCAGATGTTCCACGACACGCCGGAGGACATCGTGGCACGCAAAGCCCACCACGCCCGGATGAGGGAGGCCAGCAGGCAGGTCGTGGCCCGCACCTTGCCACGGTCGGCGCTGGCCATCACCGTGGGGTCCGAGCACCTCGACAACGGACGGGTACTCGGAGCGGCGGAAGTGGCGGCCAAGGCCTTGGGCGTGAGAGCGGGTGACCCGGCGGGCGATGGCACTGCGGCGGGCGCTGCTCTCGTCCGAGCCGCTGGTAGCCCTCGAGTCAGACGAGACGGTCCTGACCCCGAAGAGCGACTCCTCGGGGCCGAAGACGAGGCGACCGATGATCTGTCCGAGTACAACCGTTACCTCGCCCTGCTCGCCGTAAGGGGCAAGGCCAAGACCTGGCGCAACCCGCGCGGAGTTTGATGAGCTACTCGACCGCTCTCGGGCGTTACCGGATCATGGCCAATGTGGTCGGGGTGATGCTCATCTTCGTCTTCCTGTTCGCCCACGTCGGTCACGCATCGATCGTCGGCTTTCGCACGTCGGAGAACGTGGAGACAGTCATAGGCCCGATCCATGGTGCCTTGTACGTCGTCTACTGCTTCACGGTGCTCCAGGTCTGGAGGCAGTATCGCCTCCGCCTGTGGACCGTTGCGGCCATGGTCTCTGCCGGGTGGGTCCCGTTCGTCGCTTTCATCGCCGAACGCTGGGTCACCCGCCACGTGGCTGTCGACGCTCTCGCCATCGACTGACTCATCCTGGTCCGCCGAGGCCGACCCCCCGTCTCGTTCCGGCCAAGTCGGCTCCATCGAAGGGTTGATCGTCTCAGGGGTGGGTTATCATGAGATGATCGAACAAGCGTTCGATTGACGATCTATTCGACGGCGAGTTTGTAACGGAGGTTTCGCCATGTCGGTGGTGGATGCACAGACGGATCGGGGTCAATGGCTGGCGTCCCACCGCTGGGAGATGGAGCGTGGCGAAGCGCGGTGGCTGTCCGAGCTGGCTACCTTCGACCTTGACCAGGGCTGGCTGGATGACGGCCAGCTGTCGGGCGCGGAGTGGCTCATGCTGAGGGCCGGGATGAGCCGCACCACCGCGTACGAGAAGCTCCGGGTCGCCCACGAACTGAGGCGTCGTCCCGTCCTGAGGGAAGCGTTCGAAGACGGCCGCCTGTCGTACTCAGCCATGAGGGCGATGGCCCGAATGACAGATCCTGACCCGGAAGTCGACGCCGCCCTGGTCGAAGTGGCACAAGCCGGCTCGGTCGCCGACGTGGAGAAAGTGGTGCGGGCCTACCAGCTGCACGCCGACCAGCACCGGCGTCCGGCTGAGCTGTCAGCCCGCGTCGGAGTGCGGGTCAAGCCCGGCCTGGACGGCACATCCACCGTCGAGGTCACCCTGGCCGACGTCGAAGTGGCCGAGCTCATGGCGGCGATCGATTCCTTCGTCGAGGCCCAGCGGCACCGCCAACCCGAGTCCGCAGGTGCGGACGACAACTCGGGCCATGTCGATGATGCCAACGGGGTCTCCGGGACTGACGGACAGTCCGCACGTGCGGACAGCGATGCCGCCGAGCAGGCGCCCGTGGACGAGGCGTCGTGGCCAGCCCGGCGAGCGGGAGCCCTGATGGACCTGGTCAGGGCCGGCCTGGTCCACGCCGACGGCGTCCAAGTAGGAGGCGACGACCGGTACATGGTCCACCTGGTCGGGCAATACGGACAAGAGGGACTGCAGTTAGTCGACGGCACGCCCCTGGATGCAGCGACCGGCGAGCGCATCTGCTGCGACGCCGCCAGCGTTTCGCACCTATATGGCCGAGACTGGGAACCGGTGGCCGTGGGCCGCAAGACGAGCCGGTGGGGCACGGCACAACGGCGAGCCGCCAAGGTACGGGATATGGGCCACTGCCGCTTCCCGGGATGTCGCAGGCGCACCGCCGACCTGCACCACCATCAGCACTGGTCCAAAGGGGGGCCCACGGACCTTGCCAACGGTTTTCTGGCCTGCCCTAGGCACCACACCATGCTCCACGCCGGCTTCACGGCCACCGGCGATCCCAACCACACGCTCACCTTCCACCGTCCGGACGGCACCGACGTCGGGTTTACGACCAGCCGGGCCCACCGACACCAGCCCCCCAGACCGGCTAGCGAGGCGGAGGCGGAGCCCACTCGGAACGGCTAGAGTTGTCCGGTCCCGGTTCCGGCCGGAGCAGAAGCACAACCGATCCAAGGCGCCACAGGGCTTCGCTGGTCCTGGGGCGTCGACCTGAGCCATAGAAATCTGGTGTGTCCTGCGGGGCACTTAAGTGGGTCAACTGGCCCAGCCCGACGAGGCGAGGGGTACCCCTTCTGGAGTGGTGCCGCCCGTTTCCGTCGGCGAGCACACGCAAGGAGGTGGTGACCATGGATAACCCGAGATCGGAGAAGGTGGCAGTCGTAGGCGAGGTGCGTCAGCACTTCGAGGAATCGAGCGCGGCCATCCTCACCGAGTACAGGGGCCTCAAGGTCAAGGAGCTCGCCGGGCTGCGCCGATCGCTGCGGTCGAGCGGCGGCGAGTACAAGATCTACAAGAACACCCTGGTCCGGTTGGCCGCCAAAGAGTCGGGCCTCGAAGATCTGGACGAGATGCTCGTCGGTCCGACGGGGATCACCTTCATCAACGGTGACGCCGCAGCGGTGGCCAAGGTCCTGCGCGACTACGCCCGCACCAACCCCCTCCTCCTCATCAAGGGCGGAGTGCTGGGCGACAAGATCATCGGCCCGAAGGAAACCGCCGCCCTCGCTGAGCTCCCCTCTCGCGAGGTACTGCTGGCCCAGATCGCCGGCGCCATGGCAGCCCCGATGCGCCAGCTCGCCGGACTCATGCAAGCCTTGCCCCGCAACCTCGCCTACGGCCTCGCCGCTCTTCGCGACAAGTTGGCCGAGGCTGAGCCCCAGCCGGTCGCGGAGCCCCAGCCCGTCGCGGAGCCCCAGCCCGTCGCGGAGGCTGAGCCCGCGGAGGCTGAGCCGGTCGCGGAGGCTGAGCCCGCGGAGGCTGAGCCGGTCGCGGAGGCTGAGCCCGCAGAGGAAACCGAATCCACCCCGTCCGATGAACAAGCGTAGGAGTTAGAAGTCATGGCAACCAAAGAAGAGATTCTCGACAGCATCGCCAGCCTTACCGTCCTCGAGCTCTCCGAGCTTCTCAAGGACTTCGAGGAGCGCTTCGGCGTAACGGCCGCGGCGCCAGTCGCAGTCGCCGCGGCGCCCGCCGCTGGTGGTGGCGAGGCTGCCGTGGTGGAAGAGCAGGACGAGTTCGACGTCATTCTGACCTCGGCTGGAGAGAAGAAGATCCAGGTCATCAAGGAGGTCCGCGCCCTTACGAGCCTGGGCCTCAAGGAGGCCAAGGACCTCGTCGACGCGGCGCCGAAAGCGGTCATCGAGAAGGCCAGCAAGGAAGACGCCGAGAAGGCCAAGGCCCAGCTCGAGGGCGCAGGAGCCACCGTCGAGCTCAAGTAACACGACCAGAGCGCCGCGCCCGGGACCCGGGCGGGCGCTCTCAGCGCCTGAAGATGAGGCGAGCCGCCACCGCGAAAGGTATGGCGGCGAGCACCAAAACGGCTATTTGTAGTGCCTTCGGCGTTCCCGGGTGGTTGAAGACGGCGACGTGCAGGTCGTTGACGCTCGCTTGGGTGACGGTGCGGTCGGAGGTCAGAAGGCCGGGTAGGAACTCGGCCCCGATCAGCGCCGCGAGGGCGGTGAGAGGCGCGGCGACGAGGGGACCCGTGAGGGTGACGGCCAGCCCGGCCACGGCCAGGGCGAGCAACAACGTTCCTGTTGCTTTCCCGTGTGCCTGATACACGAAGCTGGTCGCCCCCAGCGCCACGATGAGCAACGCGACCACGGCCCGCAGGCGAAGGCTCCCCCGAGCCGCGGCGACCATGGCGAGCGCGGTGAGTCCCGGCACGGTTGCCGCGACCACCCCGCTCAGCCCCAGGACCAACCGCCGCGACCCGCCCGCCGACGCTGCGTCGCGAATCAGGCGATTCGCCCCGCTACCGACGAGCCTTTCCGCCGTCTCGGCCAAGGAACGACCGGCGCCGGCCAAGTAAGGCAGACGGCCGGCGGCGACGGCTATACCGACGACCGCCCCAAGGATCAGCCACAGTCGCCCCTTCACCTGTACCTGTAGGTGGTCTCCTCGGACCCGCCCGAAACCCAGGCCTCGAGCTTGGCCTCGAATGCTTCATCGCCCTCAGGGCTGTTACCGCCTATGTCGACCGCACTGCTCGGTGTGTCGTCGTTGGTAGCAGAGTCGCTGGGCGGAGTTTCGGGGGCCGCGTCGACCGCCTCGTTGTCGAAGGGCCCTTCGATCCCCCGTCTAGGCAGCGCCGATGCTCCGGAGCCGGCGGGGGCGTCGGCTGCGCTTGGGGATTCGGTAACCGTCAGGGATTCGGCGTCCGTCGAGGATACGACCGCAGCGGATGATTCGACTCCGGTGGGGGATTCGACCGCAGTGGATGATTCGACCGCGGTAGGGGATTCGACCACGGCGTCGTCCTCCTCTGCCGGTTCGGGCCCTTCCGCCAATTGGGGTTCCGACTCTTGCGGTGCCTCCGTGGCGATCAAGCCGAGGGCCTGTCCGAGGGACTCGCGAAGTTCGGTGAGCGTCTGGGCGGATTCTTCCTGCCGCTTGGCCAGGGCTGCCAGTTCGGCCTTAGCAGCGCGCCTCGTGTCCTGCTGCTCGCGGAGCATCCTCGCCTCCTCGGCGCGGGTGTGAGAGATCACCTGCTCGGCCCACTGCTCGATTTGCCGAGTCCGGGCCGATGCGCGCGCTTCCGCCTCGGCGACGATCTCGGACGCCTCGGCCCGTGCCGCGGACTCGATCCGCCGGGCCTGTTCCTCCCCTTGGGTGATAGCGGCGCGCAGGGCCCCCTCCGCTTCCTGCTGCTTGGCCTCGGCTTCGGAGACGGTCTCGGCCGCGGCGGCCTCCGAGCGGGTCAGGATCTCGGTGGCTGCGTCCTCGGCCTCGCGTAAAAGGATGCCGATGCGTTCCCCGACCACGACTCCCGTCCGGGGTGCCTCGGAGTTGATCCGGTCCTCGAGGTCCTTGATCCGGGCGTTGAGCCGGTTGATGTGCGACTGCAAACGCCGGTTGTGCTCGGCGGAGTCGTCGACCTGCTCCAGGGCCTCGGCCAGTGAGTCGATGTACTGGTCGACTTCCTCGCGGTCGTAACCCCGGAGGCTGACTGTAAAAGACGGGCTGTGGGTCTTGGTCTCCATCGGGACTCCCTCACTCGGCGCGGCACATCGACGTCCACCGCCCGCCGGTTCCGATAAGGACCCGTTCCCAAGGGTCATACTCGCCCATATCGGCGAGCCGCGCAAGCATCCTCCACCTTCAACCCGCGCCGCGAGATGCGGGGAGGGCGGCGGGAGCGGCCGGCGTGGTCTGCACACAGTCGGCGCCGGAGCCGCCAATTTGCGTGTCAGTCCCCGCCGGGCGAATCGCTCGAATCACGCTGGACGACGAACCTGGCCGCCCTTTTACCCCTGAAAACCTTGACCAACGAGGCATGGTGCCGTACCCTTTGTCGAAACCTAGGCATTGCGGCAAGAACTCTTGCGTTAGCCTGCCCTTCGGCCTAGACTGGGCTCTGCCGTGGTCTCCCCGCTTGCGCTTCTCGCATCTTTGACGCGGGTTCAGCGCGCTTACACGGCTATCTATCGACCCATTCTCCCACAGGAGTAGGCCTTGCCGACTCGTTCCGCGTCCCGGGAGCGTTTCTCGTTTGCCAACCTCGATGAGGTTCTACCGCTACCTGACCTCATCTCGATTCAACGAGACTCGTTTAGGTGGTTCCTCGAAGAGGGACTGGCTGACACGTTCCGCGATATAAGCCCGATTGAAGACTTCTCGGGCTCCCTCAAGCTGATCCTCGAGTTCGATCCGACGGATCAGGACTTGCGCCCGCCGCCGAAGTTCTCGGTGGAGGAGTGCAAGGAAAAGGACATGACTTACGCGGCGCCTATCTTTGTGCGCGCCCAGTTCCAGAACGCCAACACCGGCGAAATCAAGGAGCAGACCGTCTTCATGGGGGACTTCCCGATGATGACGGACAAGGGGACGTTCATCATCAACGGCACCGAGCGCGTGGTCGTGTCCCAGCTGGTCCGCTCGCCCGGCGTGATCTTCCAGCCCGGTCGAGACGCCAAGACCGTGGTGACCGGAACCATCCACCCCTACCGAGGCGAGTGGATCGAATTCGACGTAGAGGCCAAGCCCGGTAAGGAGATCACGGCCGGTTCGCGCGTCGCCCGCAAGCGGCGGTTGAGCCTGTTCGTCCTGCTGCGTGCTCTCGGATATACCGACGAGGCCTTCCTCGAGCGTTTCGTCCGCTACTTCGACTTTCTCGAGGGTCAGTGGGAGAAGGAGCGCGAGCTCGCCCCCACCCAGGAAGAGGCCCTGCTAGAGATCTACAAGCGGGCCCGACCGGGAGAACCGCCCTCTACGGAGTCGGCCCGCGTCTACTTCGAGAACGCCTTCTTCAATCCGAAGCGGTACGACCTGACGCGGGTCGGCCGCTACAAGCTCGACCGCAAGCTCGGGCCCGAGGTCGCCAGAGCCGAGGAGTTGTTCGGGATCGACTTGGACCGGCCCGAGGTCGGCCAAGGTGTCCTGTCGCGCGCCGAGATCCTCGCCGCCTGCTCCTACCTGTTGCACTTGGCCAAAGGCGAGCCTGGCTACCGGCTCGACGATCAGGACCACTTCGCCAACCGGCGCATCCGGTCGGTCGGTGAGCTCATCCAGAACCAGGTCCGGGTGGGTCTGTCGCGGATGGAGCGCGTGGTGCGAGAGCGCATGACGACCCAGGATGTCGAGGCCATCACTCCTCAGACCCTGATCAACATTCGCCCCGTGGTCGCAGCCATCAAGGAGTTCTTCGGCACTTCGCAGCTGTCGCAGTTCATGGACCAGACCAACCCCTTGTCGGGTCTGACCCACAAGCGGCGCCTTTCGGCCATGGGGCCGGGCGGGCTTTCCCGCGAGCGCGCCGGCTTCGAAGTTCGAGATGTGCACACCTCCCACTACGGTCGGATGTGCCCCATCGAGACCCCGGAAGGCCCCAACATCGGGCTCATCGGCCACCTCGCGTCCTACGGACGAATCAACAGCTACGGATTCATCGAGACCCCCTACCGTAAGGTCGTCGCGGGTCGCGTGACCAAGGAGATCACGTACCTCGCCGCTGACGAGGAAGAGGAATACGTCATCGCCCAGGCCAACGCCAAGCTGGCCGACGACGGCACCCTCACCGAAGATCGCGTCCTCGTGCGCCGCGCCCCCCAGGGTCCTGGAGTGCGAGTCGGAGCCACCGGCACCAGCTATGGGACGACCAGCGAGGTCGACTTCGTGCCCCCGGCCGAGGTGGATCTGATGGACGTTTCGCCAAAGCAGATCGTGTCCATCTCTACTGCGCTGATCCCCTTCATCGAGCACGACGACGCCAACCGNNCAGAAGCAGGCCGTGCCGCTGGTACGCCCCGAGGCCCCCTTCATCGGGACCGGCGTCGAAGGCCGGGCCGCGCGCGACGCCGGCGACGTGCTGCTCGCCGACGGCAATGGCACCGTGGTCGAGGTATCCGGCGATCACATCACCGTCGAGTACCAGCCGGGCCAGACGGACTGGGCCGGCACCCCACTCGGACGCAAGGTCCACAGGCTGGCGAAGTTCCGCCGGTCCAATCAGAACACCTGCCTCAACCAGCGGATCCTGGTCGAGGAAGGCGCCCGGGTGGCCAGTGGCGAAGTCCTGGCCGACGGTCCCTCGACCCAAGACGGTGAGCTGGGTCTGGGCAAGAACCTCCTCGTGGCGTTCATGCCGTGGGAGGGCTACAACTACGAGGACGCCATCATCCTCTCCGAGCGCCTCGTGCGCGACGACGTCCTGACTTCGATCCACATCGAGGAGCACGAGGTCGACGCTCGCGACACCAAGCTCGGGGCGGAGGAGATCACTCGGGACATCCCCAACCTGTCGGAGGAGATCCTCAAGGATCTCGACGAGCGCGGCATCATCCGCATCGGAGCCGAGGTGGGGGCCGGGGACGTGCTCGTCGGCAAGGTGACGCCCAAGGGCGAGACCGAACTGACCCCCGAAGAGCGCCTCCTGCGGGCCATTTTCGGTGAGAAGGCCCGGGAAGTTCGCGACACCTCCCTCAAAGTGCCCCACGGCGAATCCGGCAAGGTCATCGACGTAAGGGTGTTTTCCCGCGAGGACGCCCACGAGCTCCCGCCGGGGGTCAACCAGCTGGTCCGGGTCTACGTGGCCCAGCGACGCAAGATCTCCGAAGGCGACAAGCTGGCCGGCCGCCACGGCAACAAGGGCGTGATCTCCAAGATCCTCCCGATCGAGGACATGCCGTTCCTCGCCGACGGGACTCCTATCGACATCATCCTGAACCCGCTCGGTGTCCCGAGCCGGATGAACGTCGGCCAGGTGCTCGAAAGCCACCTCGGATGGGCGGCCCGCTGGGGCTGGGATGGTAACGAGCTGGCAACGGAGCCTCTAACCGGAACCGAGCGCAAGACCCGCCCCATCACCGAGCCTTCCGTTCACATCGCCACGCCCGTCTTCGACGGAGCCCACTGGGACGAGGAAGGCGAAGCCGGGAGGCACCCGACCATCCAGAAGGTCTTCGAGACGCTTCACCCCGAAGCTCCGGGGACCGACTACGGGAGCGGCGGGCGGCTCATGGGTGTCAACGGCAAGGCGACGTTGTACAACGGCCGGACCGGCCAGCCCTACGACAATGCGATCAGTGTCGGCTACGTATACATACTGAAGCTGGCCCACTTGGTCGACGACAAGATCCACGCCCGCTCGACGGGTCCCTACTCGATGATCACCCAGCAGCCCCTCGGCGGTAAGGCCCAGTTCGGCGGCCAGCGCTTCGGGGAGATGGAGGTGTGGGCCCTCGAGGCCTACGGCGCCGCCTTCGCCCTGCAAGAGCTGCTCACGATCAAGTCCGACGACGTCCTGGGCCGGGTGAAGGTCTACGA
>PMHU01000236.1 GCA_003156795.1 Acidimicrobiaceae bacterium | reverse complement strand
ACTGGCGGTGTGGACACCCACGCCGACGTCCATGTGGCCGCTGCGCTCAACCACATCGGTGGTCTGTTGGGTGTTGAGAGTTTCCCGACCACTCCGGCTGGTTATGGCCGTCTGTTGGCCTGGCTACAAAGTTTCGGCACCGTCGCCCTGGTGGGCGTGGAGGGCACCGGCAGCTACGGCGCCGGCCTCACCCGACACTTGACCGCGGCCGGGGTGCGGGTGGTCGAAGTCGACCGCTCGGATCGCCAGGAGCGCTACCGCTCCGGCAAGTCCGACCCTCTCGACGCCGAGAGCGCGGCGCGCGCTGCGCTGTCAGGAAAGGCCAAGGGAGCACCTCGGGGCCGGGACGGCACGGTCGAAGCTATTAGGGCGTTGATGGTGGTCAAACGCTCCGCTCGCGGTGAGCGGACCCGGTCGATCAATCAGGCCAGAGCCCTTGTGGTTACTGGGCCTGACGATCTCCGAGCCCGCTTCGAAGGTCACCGCACTGATGATCTGGTCGCCGATCTGGCCGGCCTGCGTCCCCGCCCCGGAGATGTCGTCGGTTACGCCACTCGCGTCGCGCTGAGAGAACTGGGCCGTCGCGCCGAGTACCTCGGAGCTCAGATCGACCATCTCGACAGCCTGCTGCTGCCGCTAATCGAACTGCAGGCGCCCAGCCTGCTCGACATGTACGGGACCGGTCCCCACATCGCGGCGATCTTGATCATCGCGGCGGGCGATCATCCCGACCGGCTGCGCTCCGAAGCGGCCTGGGCCCACCTCTGCGGCGCCTGCCCGATACCGGCCGGCTCGGGCAAGACCACCGGACGTTACCGGCTCAACCCCGGAGGTGACCGCCAAGCCAACCACGCCCTATGGCGGATCATCTTCACCCGCCTCAGCTCACACCAACCCACCCAGATCTACGTCGAACGCCGGACGAAAGAAGGCAAGTCGAAGCCCGAGATCATCCGCTGCTTGAAGCGTTACGTCGCCCGCGAGGTCTACCACCACCTCCTCGCCACCGCTACCTAACGCCACCATCTCGGGGACGGCCTGACCCTCGAGTCGGCTGTCGCCATGTGCTGACCTGCGAACGACCAGTCGGCCGTCCCCGAACAACAACCCAACATTGCTGCGCGTGACTTAATAAGAGTCTGCCCTCCCCGGAGTGGCCCATCCATGTCATGTCCGCGACCAGCAAAACAGCTACTTGACAACCATAGGAGTGTCGTACTGGCGCGCCTACCTGCCGTGACCGTTGTAAGGGTATTTCTGGGGTTGGTGTCACCGTTTCAGTCTTCTCGGGAGTTAGATAACGGTGGATGGACTTCGACGACTTCTATCGCGAGCAGCGCGAGGGGCTGGTTCGGTTGTGTTTCTTGGCCACTTTGGACCGAGAGGCGGCCGCTGATGCCGCTCAGGAGGCGATGTTGAGGGCGTTCGCCAATTGGGAGACCTTGCGCGATCAGATGCCTGTCGGATGGGTTCGTCGGGTCGCTTTGAATGTGTGCCGTTCACGTTGGCGTCGAGCCCAGCGGGAGCTTCGGTTCCTTCCCCGCCTGTACTCGGTTTCGGGACAGGTTGATCCAAGCGATGTTGACCTTCTTGGCGCGCTTCGACGGTTGCCGCGCCGTCAGCGGGAGGCACTGGTGCTGCGCTACTGGGGTGGGTTGAGCGTCGAGGAGTGTGCCACGACGATGGCCGTGTCGGTCGGAGCGGTCAATCAGCACCTGGTCCGGGGTAGAGCCGCGCTCGAAGGAGACACTGCGTTTGTTCTGGCGGAGGGACTGGCATGACAGATCTGGGTGACCGTCTTGACGTCTTGGCCGGCGAGGCGACCCGGGCGGTGACGTTGCTGCCGATCGACTTGGCTGCTCATGTCAGGCAGCGACAGCGCCGCCGCCTGCGGGCGGGTGCTTTGGTGACCGCTTGTGTTGGTGTCGCTGCGGTGGCGGTCGGCTACTGGCCTACCAACGCCCATCCGGTCCAGGTCACGACCGCTTCTGCGACCACCGCGTCCGCCCCCGCCGAACCCCCCGTCGCCGCATCGGATGCCACCGGAGTTTGGGCGACGATCGCGGCGGAAGTGCGATCGACGGTCCGTGAGTTCACCGATCCCCCTCTGACCGCCGTCGGGGTAGCCACCACTCTCAAGGACGCCGAAGAGGCCCTCGGCACACCGGCCCCGGCCGGAGAACCGTCGTCGACACCGGTGTATCTGGTGATCGCAACCGGCCAGTTCACCTGTAGCAGCGAGTGCGTCAACGTCAACGGCCAGCCCTCCCACGGGACCGTCCTTGGTGTCCTAATCGACCAGGCGGCGCTGTACATCACGTCGGTGTCGCTCACCACCAAGCCGATCGACATCTCCCGGCTCGGGACCATCCACCAGCTCGACCTGTCACCCGCCCCGACACTAAAGGTCCCGACCGGGCCGGCCTGCACCGACTCCGATCTGCAAGCCCGGCAGATAAAGACCATGCCCACCCCGGCTGTCGTAACTCGCACACTGGTCCTCCAACCCAAACCCAACCTCGAACAGTTATCACCGCCCGACACCGCGGCGAAAATCACGGCCAGCCAGGCGTGGGCAGCCATGATCAGCAACGGTGTGGAGCTACCGGTCGCCACCGGACCCGTCCAGATACTGCTCGGCGACCTGTACTCCCAGACGCCAGCGACCATACAGAACTACACGTGGCCGCCCACCTCGAACAATCCCGACACCAACACTCAACCCATCTACACCCATACCCTCGTCTGGGCGATCTACAGCCAACATCAACCCGAAGTTACCTCCGGCGGACCCTACATCGCTCCGTCGCCCGGCATGACCACAACGACCGTCCCGCACCCGCCATGCTTCTTCGAGTCCGCCGTCACCTACATCGACGCCACAACCGGTCAGGGCCTCTCCAGCGAGAACTTCCCTCCTAACCAGTAGAGCCTGAGAAACAAGCACTAGTCGCACCACCGACCCATGACACCGAACAGGGTGTTCTGCAAGCTGACCCGCACAAGACCCACGACCGCGTCAACCCGCTCATACTCGGCGTCGCGGTCCCATCCGTGGGCCCGGTGGTGTCAGTTCGACTGTTGAACGTGCCATGTGCGACCGGCGTCGGCTGACAGGTAGCGCACCCCGTTCGTACAGTTCGGGCCGTAGGTGAGAGTCCCCGCCGTGTACTGAACCGTACAGATACCGCCAGTGCCGTAGAAGACTGATCGCCACCAATGTTGCCCGGCATCGGTGGTTGACCTCAAGTAGCTGCCGTCACCCCAGGCGAAGACTGTGTCTGGCGAGATGGCCTGGATGAAGGTCATGGCCTCGGCGCCGTCCGCGGCATCAACATGGAACACCGGTCCGTCAATCGCCCAGGTCCTGCCGCCGTCTCTGCTCACCACCGGATAGGTGAGGGCTACGAGAGGGTTCGGGCTTTCAGCTCCGGTCAGGCCAAACTCCACGTTGTCGATCTCCCTACTGCGGGTCACGGTCCCCCCTGCGGGTACTGGCGCGCCCATAGCTAAGTCGGGACCGACCTGCGCTCGGCTCGATGTTGGAGCTACGGGTGCCGCAGTCAGCGACCGTGGAGGCGCCGCGGACAAGACCGTCGATATTGACGTTATGGCAGCAGATCGTCCGGTGATCGACGGGTGACCAGCGCCGGAGCACGCGGCTGCAACGAAGATGACCACAAGGAAGAAGGTCGCTCGCCAGATAGCCACACCACCTCTAGGCCGAGCCGCGCCCGAACGTTCCATCTCGCGTCCAGTGGAGGGCCCTCCCACCGATCTCATCGAGCGCGGAATCGGCAGGGAGAATGTAGGTGTG
>PMHU01000279.1 GCA_003156795.1 Acidimicrobiaceae bacterium | reverse complement strand
CGCCGGCCGACTTCCAGGCGATGAGCGACGCCTACAAGAAGGTCGCTCCTGACCCTGCCCACTTCGACAATTTCGCGGCTAGGACGTCGGCAATGGTGCACGAGTTCCCGGGATGGACCGACGAGCTGCGATCACTGCAGGTGCCGACCATGCTGATCTTCGGCGATCGCGACTTCTCACCGTTGCCCGACGTGGTGGAGATGTTCGGGCTCCTGTCGAACGCGCAACTAGCAGTGCTCCCGGGGACCACACACGTGGCTGTGACACGGCGGCCTCGAGAAGTGCTCGCGCTGATCACGCCGTTCCTCGATGAGTGCTGACCGGCCGTCATCCACGCGTCAACAGTTCCCGGACCGCCGACACATTCTCGCCGGCACCGGCAAGACCGGCACCCTGTCGTGCATTTTCAAGCGGACGGCTTCTTGCCATCTGAATTCAGCACCACGGCAGCACGAATGAGGTTCTTCAGTGCGTCCTGGTCAATCTGGTCATCTTCTTTGATGTCGATGGCACGGCGGACCTTCCCGCCAAGACTGGAGTTGAATAGGCCAGAAGGATCGTTCAGGGCGGCACCCTGGAAGAAGGTCAGCTTGACCACGTTCTTGTAGGTCTCACCAGTGCAGATACCCCCATTGTGGGACCAGACGGGCGTTCCAGGGTTCGTAGCTTTCACCCACTTCCACTCCTCGACGATATCGGGGTCTGCTTCCCTGATGATTGCTCGGACCTTGCTGAGCGTCTTGCCGCGCCAGTCGCCCAACTCGATGATTCTGTCATCTATCAGCTTGGAAGCATTCGTCTGGTCATCAGCCATTTGCATCCCCACGCAGTTGGGTGCAGCTCAGGTACGGCTCATGCTGGTACTTGATGGGGTTGGAGGGGCTCACGGCGAACGAGGATACAGCCGATCAAGGTTTTGCCAACTGTGAGTTCATTCCCCTGGTGCCTTCGCTGAGAGCGGGAGCAAGCCGGGCGCCTCAGTTGCGTCAGTGATTCGATTGAGAGTGCGGGCGGAGGGGTTCAAGGGATTGCGGACCGAAGATCGGGCAACTCTTCGGCCAGGATCCGGAAATAAGGCGAGTTCAGGGTCAGGGAGAGTTCGTGGGCGATCCCACGGGCCGGCCCCTCCCTCTTAGGGTTGCAGCGAAAGGAGGCCAGCGCTGAATCGCCGTCGTCCGGCCCGGGAAACCCGTGAAGCATCGGCGCCCCGTCGCCGAAGCCAGATTCGTCGTCGCCGGACGGGCGTCGCCGGAGTGGCCGTCGCCATCGCGCTACTGGTCGTAGTGCTGGATGCCGGGCGCGCCTCGCCGAAAGCCCACGCTGACGACCTGAAGCACCACACCGCCGAAGCCACTGAAGGCGACCGCGCCATCGACACCGGGTATTTCGCCCCCGGCGCCTGCGTGCTGTTTTCTCCGACGAGGGGCAACCGCCACATCGTCGTGTCCCTCGACGCCGGTCATGGTGGCGTCGATCCAGGCGGCACGGGCACGACCGAGTCGGGACAGCCGATCTCCGAAGGGACCCTCACCCTTCCTGTAGAGCTAGACACGATGGCGCTTCTGCGTGCCCGTGGATTCACCGTCGTCGTTTCACGGACCGCTGACACCACTGTTCTGGCCTTGCATCCTGACGACATTTCCGAGGGCGCTCTCACCCTCCTTGGCTCTCACGATGACGTGGTCGCCAGAGATGTATGTGCAAATGACGCCAAGGCGGACGTGTTGGTCGGGATCTACTTCGACGCCGGCGCGTCGCCGGACAACGCCGGCAGCGTGACCGCCTACGACCAGGATAGGCCTTTTGCAGTCGATAGCCTCCGTCTGGCCCAACTGGTCCAGTCGGACGTCCTCGCGTCCATGAACGCTCAAGGCTGGGATATACCCGACGACGGCGCCGTACCTGACAGCAGCCTCGGATCCGTCGCCCCGACCGAGTATCCCGAATACGGCTTGGCGGCGGAGGCGGCCTCCTACGACCATCTCCTGCTGCTCGGACCGCCCCTTGCCGGCTACCAGAACGCGCCAAGCGAGATGCCCGGCTCCTTGATCGAGCCGCTCTATCTGACCGACCCGTTCGAAGGCTCCATCGCGAGCAGCACCGCCGGACAGGAGGCCATCGCCACTGGGATCGCCCAGGCCATCGAGCAGTACTTCGCACCGCCGCCTACTCCGGTGACGACGACCACTGACACGTCTCAATGAAACAGGGTCACATGTCGAGGGGTGCCGCCGATTCTCCAGCGTTCCCCGGTTTGGCCATAGAGCAACTTCGGCGGTTAGTCGACACCCTCGAGCACCGCCAGGATGTCGTCGCCGTAGAGTTCGAGTTTGGTGGGCCCGATGCCGTCGATGCGAGCCAGCTCTCGCAATGTCGTCGGCCGCTTGGCCGCGATCGCCGAGACCGTACGGTCGTGGAGCACGACGAAGGCCGGTACTTTGTCTACCCGGCTGCGCTCCAACCGCCATGCCCGCAGCGCAGCCTCTACGGGCCCCAGCGGTCCAGCCGACGCAGCCGCCCTGCGAGCCTCGGAGGAGTCGGGTCGTGGCACCGCTGGTTGCCGCGTCGAAGGCCGTCGCCTCGGAGCCTGGCCGGTGAGCTCGCCGAGGAACGGCGAGGGTCGCTCATCGTCGACCAGGAGCACGACCTGCTGACGACCGCGCGTGATGGCGACGTGGAGGACCCGCCGCTCCTCTTCCTCGTCCTCGGCCAGCCGGTGCGGAAACAGGCCGGCGTTCACGCCGAAAACCACGACGCGACCCCACTCGCGGCCCTTGACCCGGTGGACGGTCGAAAGGGTGACGCCGTCAGGCGCCGACTCCCGGCGAAGCACCTCCCGAAGCCATCGGTCGAAGGTGGCAGCCTCCGGGTGCAGAGCCGCGACCTGCTCGAGCGCGACGAGATCGTCGAGATGGCTCGAGCCTTCACCGCGGCCGCTCGAGTCGAGGAGGCTCATGGCACCTCCGAGCCCGATGCCGTCGCGGATGATGCGCAAGGCGCTCGCGGTGGTGCCGCCGGCTACCGCGGCCACGATGCGCTCGACGTCCTCGGTCAGGTCGTCGACTTTCTGAGCGACCTTCTCATCGTCAATCTTCTGGGCGATCGCCCTCAACCCGGCGACGGACAGCCGGCCGCGGAACCATTTGGTGATCCATTGCGGGAAGCCCCGCGACGGCCGCCGATAGACCTCGACCAGGTCGTCGCCGCGGATCGCGTCGGGATCGGCCCCGACCCGAAGCCAGGCGAGAGCAGCCCGCACCCCGGTGCGCTGGAGGACGTCGGGGCGCAGCACCGACAGCACCGGCACGCCCGCCCTCACCAGGGCGATGTGCGGTGCCAGCAGCAAGGAGTTCACTCGGGTGAGTACTGCGATGTCCGCCGGGCGAACTGCCGGTTCGTCAAGCCAGGCCTGGACCACCTTGACGAGTTCGGACGCGCCGGTGTCGGGCGTGTGGCGGAACGTCGCCAGCCCCTTCTCTCCGACGGCCGCCCCCGGTCCGCTGCGAATCGTCTTGGCTACCCGGCGGCTGTTGTATCCCAGCAGCGCCTTGGCCGCGTCGACCACCACGATCGGGCAGCGGTAGTTCACCTCCAGGGCGTGATTAGAGGCACCGGGGAAGTAGCGGTCGAAGTCGATCAGGAACCCCGGATCGGCTCCGGCGTGGCCGTAGATGACCTGGTCGTCGTCGCCGACCCCGAACACGTCGTACGCGGGTGCCGCCAGTAGCCGCAACAGCAGGACGTGGGCCGGGGTCAGGTCCTGGAACTCGTCGACGAGCAGATGGCGGCAACCCGCCTGCATCTGCTGGCGGAAGGGGCCGTCGCTCACGAGCAGCTCGATCGCTCGGTATACCTGCTCGTCGAAGTCGACGACGCCCCGGTCGGCCAGAGCCTGGCGGTACGGGCCAAAGGCCTCGGCCAGGCCGGGCACATCGTCCCGGCTGGCCTCGACCTCGACCGGGTCGCGCAGGCCGAGCCGGATGGAGCTCAGCGCCTCGATGTAGGGCCCGATCGGGTCGGTGTTCACCCGGCGGGGCCTCGCCGGCACGAGGTTTTGGACGATCGTGCGGACCTCGGTCAGATCGAGGACCGCCGGTCGTCGAGCGAGCCGGCTGGCCACGACGGCATACCCGAGCCCGTTGAGGGTCTGCACCCGTGGGGACAGCTGGCCGAGGCGCTCTTCCATCTCCTCACGGGCCTTGACGTTGTAGGCAACGGCCAGGACGAGCGGTTTCTCGTAGGCGCGATCGACCAAAAGGTGCCGGCACCGCTCGGTCAGGACTCTCGTTTTTCCGGAGCCAGCCGGCGCGATGACGCGGGCCGGGCCGGCGTAGTGGGCGACTGCGGCCAGCTGGTCGGCGGCCAACTGGGCTGTCGGGTTCTTGGGTCGGGGCACGGTGGCGAGGGCACCCAGCTCGATCGACTCACGGTGCACCACCTCATCGGCGAGGGCGTACGGCCGGCGAGGCCCGCCGTCGATCCAGGCGCTTCGGCCGTCCGGCAACATCACGTCGGCCGGACCGTCGAGCGTGGCCTTGGCGCCCAGTCGCTCGGCCTTGCGGGTCCACCACCAGACCGGCTCGGCCCCCCCGTCCGCGGTGCGGGCGTCGTATGTGTTGGCCCACACGAGGAACTGGAGCCGGTCGAGCCAGACCTCGAAGCCGGCGTCGAGCCTCCACGGCTCGGTCGGCTGCGACAGGGGGTTACGAAACCTCGCCGGGTCGACGGCCAGCGCCACGACCACGGGCCGGCGGCCGGCCCAGGCGCCGTGAAGCGATATGACGGCGGCCCCCGGATCGGCTAGAGCAGCCTCGTCGATGGTAACGACTGGCGCGGCCGACCACGCCGTTGGCGGCGACTGGCCGGCATTGACAACGACGCCCCGGCCGAGCTCGGGCGCTCCAGGAGCGGGCACGCCACCAGGCTACGAGAGCGTAACAACGGGTCGGCGTCGCATTCCTCGAGGACGCCAATCGCCGGGCATCGACAACTGGGGCGAGCTAGCGGGGGACCAAATTCCTGTCCCAGACCTCGTTCGTGACGCTGCTCCCGAGGAAAGGCGGTGAGGGACTGGAGGTCTCAGGCAGCACTTACCGAATGGGGGGTGTCGTAGCCGTACGCTCCGTCAGGCCCACCAGTCGTCCCGTTGCCCAACTCCCCATACTGGTTGTCTCCCCAGCATTTCGCAGCTCCAGTCGAGAGCACCGCGCAACTGTTGTCATTCGAGCCGCTCATCGAGATGGCCCTGGTCAGGTGCCCCACCTCCTGGGTGGTGTCGTAGCCGTACTCTCCGTCAGGGCCATC
>PMHU01000078.1 GCA_003156795.1 Acidimicrobiaceae bacterium | reverse complement strand
ACCTCGCGGATGTACCACAGGCATGTGAGGAGCAGACCTCGCTGCATACCGGCCGCCAGTTCGACGTCGTCGCCGGTGCCCTTTGCGGCGCCGTCCAGGATGAGGTTGTCGACGTAGGGGGTAAAAGGAAGGCCGGTGACGCCGGCCGAATGGCGGGTCTGCACCAGCGAGGTGAGCACGCCGTCAGATACCCACGAGGTGGGAGCGAGGGGGGAGCCATTGTCGAAAACGGACAGCGCCGAGCTGGTCTCACGGGCGATCGCGAACGGCGAGCACTCGATCAGGGAGGCGGCCGGGTCGCTTCGCAAGCTCAGTTTGAAATCGGTCAGTCGCTCGCCGATCCGAGTCCCCCCGCCCGGGCGGCTGAACACGGTTCTGCCGTCGTGGGCGTCACGGGCTCCCATCGACCAGTACAGGTAGATCATGAGGTCGGCCACCGCCGTCGACGGGAGCACGGTCTCGTAGCGCCCAGCCGGCAGCTCGACGGTGCGGGAAGCCCACGCCAGGCGACTGGAAAGGCCCGACGTGAGGCCTTCGACGTCGACGTCGCGGAAGTCCGTCGTCGGGACCCCGTGCCACGCCGAGCGGGCGTAGTCCGGAGACTTGGCGTTGATCTCGACGTGGCCGGTCGGCTGATCGTGGCGGGCCCGCAGGCCCTGCGACGATCCCAAGTAGGTCGTTTGCATTTGGTGCTCGGCGTATCCGAACAGCAGCTCGTCCGCGGCTGCGGCCCGCTCCAACGCCTGACCTAGGGCGGGGGCGAAGGTTGAGAACACTCCTATCGACGTCTCCGCAGGGGGAGCCTCCCAATCTCCGCCCGTGGCCATGACGTCGGCTCCGGCGATCGGGGCCCGATCCTCGGCCTTGGAGCCGGAGCGGGAGGTGCTCTCCGCCGCGGCCACCACGCGGGGGAGCGATTCCTCCGTTACGCCCTCTTCGGTGACCACTCCGACGGCTCCGTCCACGATGGCGATCACCGTGACCTGCTGGCTGCGGGAGACGCCGTTGGTCGTCAGGGTGTTGCTCGCCCACCGCAGATTTGCTTCGGTCACAGCGTCAGCGATCACCACGCAGTCGTCCGCCGACGAGAGGGACAGGGCCCGTTCGACGAGTTGTTGCGGCGTGATCTCCTTTCGGCTCATCGGCCCGCCTCGTGCAAGGAGTTGAGTATCCGCACCTGCCTGAACAGCACCGAAGGGCACCCGTGGCTGACGGGGGCGATCTGGCTGGGCTGGCCCTTCCCGCAGTTGAACGAGCCACCGAGGAAGTAGGTCGACTCGCCGCCGACGGCTTCCATGGATCTCCAGAACTCCGGGGTGACCCCTTGGTAGGCGGCGTCGCGCACCTGGCCGGCCAGGCGCCCGTTGCGGACTCGGAAGAAGCGCTGTCCGGTGAACTGGAAGTTGTANNTCGGCGAAGGCGCACCCGTTGGAGCGACCCAGGCCCTGCCGTGACGCCATGGCCCGGTTGAGCTGGTAGCCGACCAGGATGCCGTCACGCACGAGATCCCACGATTGGGATTCGACGCCTTCGTCGTCGAATCCGATGCTGGCCAGGCCGTGTTTCGCCGTGCGGTCGCCAGTCACGTGCATCATCGGCGCGCCGTACTGGAACGCGCCGAGCTTGTCGAAGGTTGCGAAGGACGTCCCCGCGTAGGCGGCCTCGTACCCGAGAGCCCGGTCCAGTTCGGTTGCGTGACCGATCGACTCGTGGATGGTCAGGAACAGGTTGGTCGGGTCGATGACGACGTCGTAGACGCCTGGGTCGACAGATGGCGCGGACGTCTTCTCGGCGAGCAACTCGGGCATCTCGGACAGCTCCTGGTCCCAGTCCCAGCCGGTCCCGCCGACGTACTCCCACCCGCGACCAGCCGGCGGTCCGAGGGTTCTCATGGTCTCGAAGGCGCCGGAGGTGGCGTCGACCGCAACCGCGGTGGCAGCCGGGTGGATACGAACGCGTTGCTGGACCGTCGTAGTGCCGGAGAGATCGGCGTAGAACTTGTTCTCCTGGACGAAGTTGACGGAGGCGTCGGCATGGTCGACGCGGGGGTGGGCCAGGAGGATCGATGCCCACTCCAGGAGAAGTGCGACCCGGTCGGTCGGCGCCACGTCGAACGGGTTGGTCTCGTAAGCCGAGATCCAACTGCCGACGTGGACCGGCTCGGTCGCCACGTCGACCCGCTCCTTGTTGAGCGGGACCGAAGCTGCGGCCACCTCGACGGCGTCGCTCGCGGCCCGAGCGGCCGCGTCGGAGGTCAGCTCGGTCGAGGCCGCGAATCCCCAGGTGCCGTCGAGAAGCACGCGGACGCTCAAACCGACGGCTTCCTGGTCGGCCGCGCCTTGGAGGTCTCGATCCCGGACCCGGGCGTGCGAGCCCTTGGTCCTCTCGACCCGCACCTCCACGTGGCTCGCCCCGCGGTCGCGAGCCCTGGTCAGCGCGGCGTCCGCGATGGCCTCCAGGGGCAAGGTCGCAAAGGCCGGGTCCATTTCCGACTGGGGGGCGGGACCGGTGCCGGAGCTCATCGAGGCCGAACCTACCCGGTCGACCGGGTCACCCTAAGCATTTGGCTGCCACCCAGGGCCGTCAGCCCACGGCGACGATCTCGACCTCCAAGGCGCCACTGGGGGCCTCGTAGGCGACCCGGTCGCCCTGGCGGTGACCCATCAGAGCCCGGCCCAGAGGCGAGTTCGGCGAGACGACGGCGACTCCTGGCTGGCGCTCCTCGATGGACCCGATGAGGTACCGCTCGATGTCGTCGTCGCCGACGTACCGGAGCGAGACCACGACTCCGGTGGTCACCCCACCGTCCGATCCGGCCGAGCCGTCAACGACTTCCGCGTCGCCGAGCATGGCCTCGAGCTGACGGACGCGGGCTTCCATCTTGCCTTGGGCGTCCTTGGCGGCGTGATAGTCGCCATTTTCCGAAAGGTCCCCGAGGGCCCGGGCGGATTCGAT
>PMHU01000299.1 GCA_003156795.1 Acidimicrobiaceae bacterium | reverse complement strand
GACGGGTAGCGGGGTTCGACCACACCCGCCGTAACAGTGATGAGGGCCGGCAGCGCCACTTCAACCTCGTCGTAGCCAGCTTCGGTCTGTCTCTCGACGTGGACCTTGCCCTCCGATACGGTGACCTTTTTTGAGAAGGTAACGGAAGGTAGCCCGAGGATCTCGGCGACTTGCACCGGCAGCGTGCCGGTATAGCCGTCGGTCGATTCGGTGGCGGCTATGACCAGGTCCGGTTGGGCTCGCTTGATGGCTGCGGCCAGCACTTTGGCCGTGCCCAGCGCGTCGGACCCGGCGAGCGAAGGGTCGCTCACCAAGATGGCCTTGGCGGCACCCATGGCCAGCGCGGTCCGCAGCCCGCTCGTCTCGCCGTTGGGGGCCATTGACACCAGCGTGACCTCACCGCCGCCGGCTTGCTCGGCCAACTGGAGGCCCATTTCGACGCCGTAAGAGTCGGACTCGTCGAGGATGAGCTTCCCTTCACGGGTCAGCGTCTTGGTGCTCGGGTCGAGCTTTCCAGGCGCGGCCGGGTCAGGGATCTGCTTTACGCAGACGACAACGTTCATGTGCTCATTCTCACCGAATGGGCTTCGCCGGCGCCACTTAGGGCACGCCCTCGGGCCGGGCTAAGCGCAACTTTGTGCAGTCGAGGCTGCTACGGTGCGCAAGTCGTGACCACCGCCGACGAGGTACGACTCGTAGTCCCGGCCCGACCTGAATTTCTGCGGTTGGCGCGAGTCACGGCGGCCGGGCTGGCAGGGCGGATGGGATTCAGCTACGACGAGGTCGAGGACCTGCGCCTGGCCATCGACGAGCTGTGCTTCGGGCTTACGGGCCCCACCGGTCGGCATGGGACGGTGGAGCTGCTGTACCTGATCGACGAAGGGTCCCTGGTCGTCGAAGGCCAAGGCCACTTTCTCGAAGACATCGCGCCGATCATGCTGACCGACTTGTCCCGCGTGATATTGACGGCGCTGGTGGACGAGCACGATCTGGTGACAGGGCCCAACGGGCCGCTGTTTCGTTTGCTCAAGCGACGACACTCCAACGCCGCGTTGGCCGGTGACTGAGCGCGAGCCGCTGAAGGAGACGTTCGCGGCCTACGCCCGCACCGGCGACATCGTGCTCCGAGACCAGCTCGTCGCTGCGCACATGGGCCTGGCGGCTTACCTGGCCAGGCGCTTCGCCAATCGGGGACAGCCGCTCGAAGATCTGACGCAAGTCGCCTCGCTGGGTCTGTTGAAAGCTGTCGACCGCTTCGATCCCGGTCTTCAGATCGAGTTCTCGACTTACGCCACCACAACGATCGTCGGCGAGTTGAAGCGATACCTCCGCGACAAAGGGTGGGCGGTTAGGGCGCCTCGGCGGATGCAGGAGCTCTACCTCAACCTCAGTCAGGTCGTTGACGGCCTCGGCCAGGAATTGGGACGCTCGCCGACCATCGCCGAGCTGGCTGCGGAGGTGGAAGCATCCGAAGAGGAGGTCCTCGAGGCCCTCGAGGCCGGCCAGGCCTATCGATTCGCCTCCCTCGACTCGCCGAAGTCCGACGCCGAAGGCGGAGAACCGGTGGGTGAGAGCATCGGAGAGGAGGACCAAGAACTCGCCCGCGCCGAGCAACGGGCCACGCTCGCGCCCCTCCTCGGTCAGCTGCCCCGGCGCCAGCGCCAGATAGTCCACCTCAGGTTCTTCGGGGGGCTGACCCAGTCCGAGATCGCCCACCGTCTCGGGATCTCGCAGATGCAAGTCTCGCGACTGCTGGCCCGCAGCGTCGCCCAGCTCCGGTCCTTGGCGGAGGATTCCCGGTCGCAGGAAGAGGCCTAGTCCGTTGAAGCTACTCCTGATCGTCAACGCTTCCGCATCCTCGGTCACGGCTCGGGCCCGGGTGGTGATCCAGAAGTCGCTCGCCGCCGATCACGAAGTAACCGTGGCGGAAACCAGCCGCCNNCACGCCACCCGGCTGGCCCAGGGGGCCGCCACCAAGGGAACAGACGCCGTGATCGTGCTCGGCGGCGATGGCACCCTCAACGAAGCCGCCAACGGGCTCGCCGGCACCACCTGCGCCCTGGGGGTGCTGCCTGGTGGGTCGACCAACGTGTTCGCCCGAACCATCGGCATGACCAACGACCCCATCGAGGCCACCGGCGAGCTCCTTGCGGCCCTTGGAACCGGCCTAGGCGGCATCCGGACGGTCGGCCTCGGCAGTGTCAACGGCCGGCGGTACCTCTTCCACGTGGGCGTCGGCTTCGACGCCGCCGTCGTGGCCCAAGTCGAGAAGAGGTCGGCACTGAAGCGTTACCTCGGCCACGCCTTTTTTGCCTATGCCGCTCTCGACACCTGGGCCCGCCACTACGACCGACGAAAGCCCCATTTCACCCTGGAGCTCGAACGCCAGGACGGCGAGCGGGTCACCATCGACGACGGCTACTTCGCCATCCTGTTGAACACCAACCCCTACACGTTCCTCGGGGAACGGCCGTTCAACGTGACTCCCGGCACCGGCCTCGATACTCCGTTGAGCGCGGTCGTACTGAGGTCCATGGGAGCGGTGACCATCCTGGGGCTGGTCGGCGTGGCCCTGAGGAGTGACAAGGGGATCTCGAGCCGTCGCAAGGTCACGGTCACCTCGGGCGTCGTGCGGGCGGTCCTCACCCCCAGGACCACCGTGCCCTACCAGGTAGACGGCGACTACCTGGGCGACGCCGGAAGGCTCGAGTTCACCTGGGAACCCGAAAGCCTCCGCCTCATCGTTCCGCACCCATCTTGATACACGTTCCCACCCGGCGGATTAAGGCCGCCGAAGCCATCCCGGGTGCCCGTCGTTAACCTAAAGTTAAATTTGCAGGGTCAGAGCCTTGCATTCGCATCACCCGCCATTTACGCTGGTGCACCGCTGCGGTGAACACACATACTGGTGTTACAACGCACGTGATACTTTTCACAATCTCCCCCGAAAGGCAGCGTCGCGTGGCCCTCACTTGGAGCCGCAACATCGAATGGGACGTCGACGACTGGCGAGATCAGGCGGCGTGCCGAAGCACTGACCCGGACCTGTTCTTTCCTATCGGCAGCACGGGCCCCGCGATCGAGCAAATTGAGTCCGCCAAGGCGGTCTGCATGGAATGCGAGGCCCGCAAGTCGTGTCTCGACTTCGCCCTCGCCACCAACCAGGAGTCGGGCGTTTGGGGCGCCACCTCCGAGGACGAGCGCCGCAAGCTCCGCAAGGCCTGGTTGGCGCAACAGCGACGAGCCTCATAGACACAAGCCCCACCCAGCTCCTCCCGCTTCGAAGTGCCCGGCGACAAAGGAAGCCGGGCCATTTCGCGTTTGGGGCCCGAGCCAAAACGAGGGCTCTTGGGGACGCCTTCGGGCTTAGAGACTCTGAAGGTCGTCGTCGGCACGGTCGAGGGGTATGGTCAGCTCCACGACCGTCCCGCCTTCGGTGCGCATGGAGATGGTGCCGCCCATCTGGGTGATGACCAGGCCCCGCACGATCATCAGGCCGAGGGTCGTCGTGCCGCCCACGGTAAACCCGGCCGGCAGACCCACGCCGTTGTCTCGGACCGTTACCCGTAGTTCGTCCTCGGACCGTTCCAGCTCAACGTTCACCAGGATCGCCCTGTCGTCTCCTGACCGGTCGCCCAGCCCGTCGCTCTCCCCCAGCCCTCCGCTCTCCCCCAGCCCTCCGCTCTCCCCCAGCCCGTCGTCCTCCCCCGACGCGTCGTTCGGCTCGGGGAAGGCGTGCTCGGCCGCATTCTGGAGCAGCTCGGTGATCACGACCGCAAGGGGCGTGGCCACGGCGGCCTGGAGCTCGCCGGCCTCGCCCTTGTAGCTGATGCGCACGGGCCGATCGGTGCTACCCATGTCCTCGGCCATGCGGGCCAGGGAAGGGAGGATGTCGTTGAAGTCGACCTCGTCGGTCGTGTCCCGGGAAAGGATCTCGTGGACGACCGCAATCGATCGGACCCGTCGCTCGGATTCCTCGAGGGCCTGGCGGGCCTCGCCCGTCGGCATCCGCCGAGACTGGATGCGCAACAGAGACGAGATCGTCTGCAAATTGTTCTTGACCCGGTGGTGCACTTCGCGGATGGCGGCGTCCTTGGAAAGGAGCAGCCGGTCCCTGCGCCGGATGTCGCTGACGTCCTTGAGAAGGACGAGGGCGCCCGTCACCGTGCCCTGGTCGAGCAGTGGGACGCAACGGATGATGACCGACATCTCGCCGTCTCCGGCTTCTTCCACGGCCGGAAGGCGCGTCTGGTAGGCGAGCGAAACTGCCGTCTGCTGCAATCCGGCCTCGTCCAAGCGGACGCCCTCGATGCCGGAGTAGACCCTGATCCGGTGCAGGGCGTTGACCGCGTTCGGCGAGGCGTAGTCGACTCGGGCGCTGGCATCGAGCACGAGCACCCCGTCTCCCACCCGGGGCGTCTCCGTCACCAGCGGCTCGTCAACCGGAAATGGGAACTCGCCGTGCGAGATCATGCGGGCCAGCCGGTCGAAGACCTCGATATATACCCGCTCGAGAACGCCGGGACGGCGTCCTACCGACAGTGCGGACTCCCGGGTCATGATGGCGACGAGCTCGCCTTGCCAGCGAACCGGGATGCAGACCAGCCGCCCCCTTTCGCTACGACTGGGTATGGCCACCTCGCCCTCGACCACGCTGCCGAGATGCCACGCCCTGGCGACGATGGGGCGCTCCTCGGCGTGGATGACCCGCCCCACGAGGTCGTCGAGGTGCAGGGTCTGGTTGGTGGTCGGCCTGACCTGACCCAGGACCACAAACGACTCGATCGAGCCCCGAACGGGGACGAATAGCAACAGGTCGGCGAAACACAGGTCGGAAAGGACGCCCCACCCGGCAACCAGCCGTTGCAAGTGGGTGACGACGGCCCCTTCGAGGTCGGTGTGCTCGGAGACCAGGTCGGCGAGGGTGGCCATGCGCCTAAGTCCAGATCCGCTCGCCCAGGCGCAACAGGCCGGGCAGGTCGTGGATGTCCTCGTCGAATTCGGGAACGGTGGCCACCACCTCGGGGCGAACTTGCAGATCATGGCGCAGACCGGCTTCCCGTCGGGCGACGACGGCGAAGTTGCGAAAGTTCGCTCCGACTTCGGCGAGCACCCGGGCCAGTTGCTCCTGGTCGGTGTGGAGGGACTCCGCCAGCCCGTCGAGCTTGGCCAGTTCGACAGCGTCGTCACAGAAACGGGCGGCCCGTTGTTCGGCGGCCTCGTCGAGGAGGTACTCCGGAAGGACCTTGTTGAGGATCAGCGCGCCGAGATGGAATCGCTTTGACGAAAGCACTTCGATGAAGAACTCGGCTTCCTTGACCGGCGCCGCCTCGAGCGTGCTCACGACCACGAACGTCGTGCGTCGATCCCGAAGCAAGCGCTCCACCGCGTTGGCCCTCTCGACAAACCCGCCATACATGGTCTGGAAGAGGATGAAGAACTCCGCTATGTCCTCCAGGAACTGCGAGCCGAGGACCCGGTCAGCGACTTGGTAGAACGGACGCGAGGCCATGTTGACCAGCCGGCTCTGGTACGGCGCTATCAGTAGTCGCAACAGTCGCGAGGAGAAAAAGTCGGCCATCCGGCGGGGAGCTTCGATGAAATCCATGGCGTTGCGGGTTGGAGGCGTGTCGACGACTATCAAGTCAAAATTGCCCTCGGAATGGATCTCGTAGAGCCTCTCCATGGCTATGTAGTCGTGGCTCTGGATGAACTTCCCGGAAATGTTCTGGTACAGGGGGTTGCTCAAGATCCGGCCGGACGTCTCACGGTCCGGTGCGTGCCGGCGAACCAGGTCGTCCCAACTCTGCTTGGTGTCGAGCATGGCGGCCCACAACTCCCCTCGGGGACGCACTCCGGCCGACTTGAAAGCGTCGGGATCCACTCGCTTCTCGACGTTGCCGAACCCCTCGAGGCCCAGGGCGTTGGCCAGTCGTCGGGCCGGGTCGACGGTCACCACGAGGACCTTGCCGCCGTGGCGGACCGCCGCCATGGTGGCCGCCGCGGCTGCGGTCGTGGTCTTGCCGACCCCGCCTGATCCGCACGCGATGACGATCTCCTTGGAGGCGAGGAGGCCCTCGATGCTCTCGGCTCGCGACGACGTCGGGCCCGACCCGGAGGCCATCAGTATCCAAGCTCCGCCGACAAGGCGTCGGCCAGCTGGTGCGTAGCCCGCAAGCCGTGCGAGCGGAAGAACAAGTACGGCATGTACAAAAGGGGCACGTTCGGATCGATGGCGCCGCGCAGTCGCTCCAAATGTTCGGTGCGGGAGCGCCTCATGGTGACGGTCAGCCGGGCCGCTCGCATGAGGCTCACCACCGGTCCGGCGACTGCGGCATCGATTTGGTCCCGCGGACCTGGGCTGGCGTCCAAGCGCTCGAAGACCTCTTCCTCGCCTCGACCGAAAAGCTCGGGCAGCACCCGGTTCACTACGATCGCAGCCAGATCGACGTTGGTTTCCTCACGGAGACGAGCGGTCAGGTCCAACGTCTCGCTCACGGGCATCTCGGCCGGAGTGGCGACGACCACCAAGCCGGTCGTCGAGGGATCATCGAGGATGTCGAGCATCCAGCCCGTCTGCTGACGCACCAGCCCGACCTGAACGAGCTGATTGATGGCCTGGGGTGCGGTCAGCTGCCCGACGATGTGACCGGTCGCCGATGCGTCAACGACGATCAGGTCGTAGTGCTTTTCCTTGACTTCCCAGCAGAGCTTCCCGACCGTAACGATCTCTCGAACCCCCGGCGCGGCCGATGCGACAAAGTCGAACATCTTGGCCAGCGGCCCGATCCTGAGCATCAAGGGGAGCTTGAGCTGCAGTGACAGATACTGCTTGAGCGACGCTTCAGTATCCATGGACATGGCCCAGAGTCGGGGGGCTATCTCGCGCTCTTCGAAACGGGTCGGAGCCGTCTCGTAGAAGTCGGCCAGGTTGCCCTTGGCGTCGACCTCGCAAACGAGCGTCCGCTTGCCGCGATCGGCCGCCAACCAGGCTAGCGAGGCGGCGATCGTCGTCTTGCCGACTCCTCCTTTGCCAGTTACGAAGATCAGCTTTCGGTCGAGAAGATCAGTCAATCCCCAGCCCTGCCCTCTCCCGACGGATCAACCGGTCAGCGGACGCCGGCGCCGAAGCCGACCCTGCGGTCCTCGCTTGTCGCGTTGACCTCCACGTACGCGATTCGTTCTGAAGGGACCCCCACCCGGCGACCCCGCCGGTCGGTCAGCCACAAGACGCCCTTGTCCGCGGCGAGGGCCTGCTCGATCTGGCCCGTTAAGGCGTCGGCGTCGGCGCCCTCAGGCAGCTCTACCTCGATCACCGTGGGCGATTGCGTGACACCAATGCGGACGTCCACTGGGGCTCTCCTTGCGGTAGCGGAACTGGTTCATCGTAGGCGCAGAACCCAGGTCAAGGACCGGGTCGGGTCGACGATCGAGCTCATGCCAGGCTCCAATCGGACATCCGGTTACCATTTTGGGGCTCGGACCGGAACAGAACCGCCGTCGCACGCCCGGGATAGCGTGACTCAGGTGGAAGGCGGATCGAGCCGGGCGGAGCGTTGGGCAGAAACCATGGCCGGGCAGCGCGCGTCCACCGGCGTACGCCAAGCGCACGCCGCCGGCGATCGGATAGTCGTCGGTCCCACCACCGTCCTGGACCGCGAGGGCCGGGAGGCAATAGAGGACTCGACCTTGACGTCAGGAGCGACCCGGGCGTTCGGCTCGGGTCGACGCCTGCGCTCGGAGGAGCCCGACCCGTGGCGAACCTGCTTCGAGCGCGATCGGGACCGGATCCTCCACTCGACTGCGTTCAGGCGATTGGCGGGCAAGACCCAGGTCTTCATCTTTCCGGCGGACCACCAGCGCACCCGCCTCACCCACGCGCTCGAGGTGACCCAGGTCGCGTCGGCGATCGCCCGGGCCTGCCGGCTCAACGTGGCCCTGGTCGAAGCCATCGCACTGGGCCACGACTGCGGCCACGGACCGGGGGGCCACGCATCCGAGGACGCCTTGGGCGTCTTCATCCCGAACTTCGATCACGCCGTGTGGGGCGCCGACGTCACCGCCGCCCCGCTAAACCTCTGCGCAGAGACGCTCGACGGCATCCGCAACCACTCCTGGTCCCGCCCGACGCCGGCCACACCCGAGGGCCAGGTCGTCGGCCTGGCCGACCGAGTGGCGTACTGTGCCCACGACTTGGAGGACGCCTGTCACTCCGGGATAGTCAACGAGACGGACCTTCCCCCCGAAATAGCGGGGCGGTGCGGCAGGGTCAGATCGGCTCAGCTGGAGGCCTTCATCACCGACATCGTCGAGACGATCGCACGTACCGGCACCGTGGGCATGTCGGAGCGGATGGGAGACGCACTCGCGGGCCTGCGCCACTTCAATCACGAGCGCATCTACCTGAGACCTGAGTCGTTGGAGCAGGCCGACACCGTGATAGCCATGTTGAGGGCGCTGGTGGAGCACTACGCCAGCCGTCCCTCGGACCTTCCGGTCGCAGCGTCCGGGGGCGACGATCCGCTCAGAGACGCAGTCGCCTACGTGGACGGCATGACCGACCGCTTCGCCTGCCTTCAGGCCGTCTCACTCCTGCGGTGGCGCGAAGACCGGCTGCCGCGTGGCCACGACGTCGGCTAGACCATCAGGATCATCCGAGGAGCGATCCGGGAGGTACCAGTGGCGGTAGTGCGGAAAGAAACCCTCGAGGAGCGAGAGCGTCGCGCCAGGCGACCCAGCGCCGACCCACAAGCTCGACTTCCCGTCGACGTGCTTCCAGCCCTCGGAGTGGGGAGCGAGGAGGCGTACGACCTCATTTCCAGCGAACTGCTTCTCGACGGTAGCGCCAGGCTCAATTTGGCCACGTTTGTGACCACGTCGATGCCCGAACGGGCCGCCCGTCTGATGGCCGAGACCGCGGACAAGAACATGATCGACAAGGACGAGTATCCGCAAACGGCAGAGATCGAGCGGCGGTGCGTCAACATCATCGCCGACCTGTGGAACTCGTCGGCGGCCGAGGCGGCTACCGGCTGTTCCACCACCGGATCCAGCGAGGCCGTGATGCTGGCGGCCTTGGCCCTGAAGTGGAAATGGCGCGAGAGACAGCGGTCGAGCGGGCGGCCCACCGACCGCCCCAACCTGGTCACCGGGGCCAACGTCCAGGTCTGCTGGGAGAA
>PMHU01000201.1 GCA_003156795.1 Acidimicrobiaceae bacterium | reverse complement strand
TTCGGCATCGACCTCCCGCGACGTGAGCAGCAACTCGATGGCCCGAGCGGTACCGACGATCCGTGGCAGCAAGTAGCTGATGCCGATGTCACATCCGCCCAGACCCATTCGGATGAACTGTGATCGGAAGCCCGCCGCTGGGCTGCCCACCCGGAGGTCGCAAGCGAGGGCGAGGCTGAACCCGCCCCCGATGGCAACGCCGTTTACCGCCGCGATGACCGGCTGTTGGAGCCGGTGGATCTTGACGGCCAACGAGGCGATGCGGGCTTGGGACAGCATGGAGGCACGCGGTCCGGATGTACCCGCAGAGACGGATGACCCGCCGAATTCGGCGAGGTCCAAACCAGAGCAGAACCCCCGGCCCGCGCCGGTCAGAATGACGACTCGACACGAGTGGTCCCGGTGGAGCGAATCCNNCGGGCCGGTTCAAGGTGACAATGACGACGTCGGTTCGGGGCCGGTCGAGTGTGACAAGGGCACTAGGTGCTGGCATTAACCCTCCCCTGGGCCATGTTCATCTGGCAACGAGACCACCATCGACATGGATGACCGTACCGGTGACGAAACTCGATGCGTCGGACGCCAGGAACAAGGCGGGGCCCACCACCTCCGCAGGCTGGGCGATACGCCCCATGAGACTGGCCTTGGCCATGGACTCTGTCGCCTCGGGTCCGGTCTTGCGCACCATGTCTGTGTCCACCGCGCCCGGTGCGAGAGCGTTCACCCTGATCCCATCGGGCGCCAGGGCGGCGGCCATCGACTTCGTATACGACACCATTGCCGCTTTGGCTGCCGCGTACTGGGCCACCGATGCCGAGAAGAGCCAGGCTCCGGCTGAAACGACGTTGATCACCGACGCGTGGCTCGAGGACCTGAGGAAGGGAAGTGATTCCTGAATGAGGAAAACCGGTCCTTTCACGTTGACATCGACGGATTTGGTGAATCCCGCCTCTGTGAANNGTTGACCACGATGTCAATGGCTCCGAAGTGGTCGGTCGTCGTCTCAACCAGACGTCGAATGTCGTCGGAAGAGCCGAGGTGACACGGTACCCCGACAGCTTCGAAGCCAGCGGCACGCAGGTCCTGCTCTGTGGAGAGACAGGCATCGACTTTCCTACTGGCGATGACCACTCGTGCTCCGGCCGCTCCGAATCCCTCCGCCATGGATCTCCCGATTCCCCTCGTACCCCCGGTGACGACGGCGACGCGCCCGTCGAGACGGAACAGCCGGTCGACATCAACACTCATGAGCACCTCGTTGCATTGTGGTCACCGCCGCAGATCCGGGCCTGCGCCGTGGATCTCCGCTGTCGCCGCGGCGGCGGCATCTGCTACCTGCTTGCCCCGCCCCGCGATCTCGCNNCCGTCAGCTTGGAACACGGGAGCGGACACCTGAGCGAGGCGCACCATTTCATCGGACTCGATCTCGGCGGCGAGGTACTCGCTGTGGATCATGTCGCGGGCGGCTTCGTCGCGGGCGCGGTGGGCGTCGTCGCCGCCCCGGTCGCCGGCCACCCGTTCCAGTGCGTCGATCAGATTCGGTTGACGGGCAGTCACCAGGGTGACGCTGAACCCGCGGCGGCGGATGGCATCGAGCGCAGCCCGATAGTGCGCGACTTCACGCGGCGCCAGCGGCGAGTCGGCTCGGTCGAGCCATGTCTGGATCCCCTCCTCGTCATCCCATGCGACGAAGGAGGCGCCGAATGGCGGCACAAGCTGGATGGCCTCGCCGACGCGGGCGCGGAAACCGAGCGGTGGACCGAAGTCGAAGACGTCGGACACGCGGGTCCCGTCGCGGACGCGGATGCTCACTGCCGTCACCGACGACTGTGCCCGCGCCAGGGCCTCGGCGTGGTGAGCCGCCGCTCGCAGCGTCGGGTTGGCGACGCGGGCGGCGTCACCGACGACGATGCAGGCCGGACCGAGCTCGTAACGCAGGGTCACGTCCCGCCGCACAAAACCCCGTTGGGACAACCCCCGGAGCAACGTGTCACAGGTAGCCCGGGGCACACCTACCTGACGAGCCAGCTCGGAGACCGTGAAACGCTGCGTGGGATGGCGGGTGAAATGTTCGAGCAGGTCCATTGCACGAACCACCGCCGGGGACGGAACAAGCGCCATCGCTAGAATATTAGCACTGATGACAACAACTGGTTAATCTGCTACCCTCCGCGCCATGAGCGGGGGGCAAGTCCTGAGAGCGGATAGTTGACCCCGCCCGTGCNNGGCGCTGAATCCACGGTTCCCTGGCATTGAGATCACCGCCGTCACGCCCGGTCCGGTGATCAGCCGGATATCGACGAACGCGCGCTTCCGGATTGAGTGCGCGGGTGGCACGCCCGACGGGCTCTCACCCGACCTGTGTGCCAAGGGCTACTTCTCCGAGGCGGGACGAGCGTTCCGCCACGTCGGGGAGGCCGAAGCGTGCTTCTACCGCGACATCGCCGCGTCGACCGGCATGCGCACCCTGCGAAGCGTGTACGCCGAGGTCGATCCGGCCACACGTCATGGGGTGGTGATCACCGAGGACGTCGTCGCTCAGGGCGCGACCTTCCTCGACGCCCGCAGCGGCTACACACCGGA
>PMHU01000014.1 GCA_003156795.1 Acidimicrobiaceae bacterium | reverse complement strand
TACTGCGGCAAGTACAAGCGGGTTCGCTTCCGGGGCATCATTTGCGAGCGCTGCGGAGTAGAAGTCACCCGCTCGAAGGTCCGCCGCGAGCGGATGGGCCACATCGAGCTGGCGGCTCCCGTAGTGCACATCTGGTACCTGCGCGGCACCCGGAGCTGGCTGGCCTACCTGTTGATGGGCACCGAGGCTAGGGAAGAGCTCAAGGCCAAGCAGCTCGAGAAGGTCATCTACTTCGCCGCCAACCTCGTCACGTGGGTGGACGAGGAGAAGCGCCACGTCGATCTGGCCAGCCTCGAGGCCGAGCTCGGTGAGGAGCTCGGCGAGATCGAGCGCGCCCGTGACCTCGACCTCGACCGCCGCTTCAAGGTGCTCGAGGACGAGCTGGCCAAGATGGAGGCCGACGGGGCCAAGGACTCCGAGCTCAAGGCGCGCCAGCGCCAGGTAGACAAAGAGCTGGCGAGCATCCGCGAGCGCGCCGACGCCGAGCTGGACTTGGTGAAGCGCACTTTCGACGAGTTCCGCAACCTGCACTCTCGCAAGATCATCGAGGACGAGACGCTGTGGCGCGAGTTGCGCGACCGGTACTCCGACTACTTCCGGGGCGGGATGGGCGCCGAAGCGATCGCCTCTCTGATCAACGAGATCGATTTCGACGAAGAGGAGATCAAGCTCCGCGACGCCATCGACCCGACCGACGGCCGCCGGCCACTGTCGGTGCAACGCCGCCAGAAGGCCATCAAGCGCCTGAAGATCGTCTCCGCTTTCAACCGTCGCGACGATCACGGACGCCGGGCCAACGACCCCCGAGCCATGATCCTCGACGCCGTCCCGGTCATACCGCCTGAGCTGCGGCCCATGGTGCAGCTCGACGGCGGCCGCTTCGCCACGTCGGACCTCAACGACCTGTACCGACGGGTCATCAACCGCAACAACCGGCTCAAGCGACTCCTCGACCTCGGCGCCCCCGAGATCATCGTCAACAACGAGAAGCGCATGCTCCAGGAGGCCGTCGACGCCCTGTTCGACAACGGCCGGCGGGGCCGCCCGGTGACGGGGCCCGGCAACCGGCCGCTCAAGTCTCTGTCGGACATGCTCAAGGGTAAGCAGGGACGCTTCCGCCAGAACCTCCTCGGCAAGCGCGTCGATTACTCGGGCCGGTCGGTCATCGTGGTCGGCCCAACCCTCAAGCTTCACCAGTGCGGCCTGCCCAAGCAGATGGCGCTCGAGCTCTTCAAGCCGTTCGTCATGAAGCGGTTGGTGGACCTGGAGCTGGCCCAGAACATCAAGTCGGCCAAGCGCATGGTCGAGCGACGCCGGTCCCAAGTTTGGGACGTGCTCGAAGAAGTGATCAAAGAGCACCCCGTTCTGCTGAACCGGGCCCCGACCCTCCACCGCCTTGGCATCCAGGCTTTCGAGCCGGTCCTGATCGAGGGCAAGGCCATCCAGATCCACCCTCTGGTGTGCACCGCCTTCAACGCTGACTTCGACGGCGACCAGATGGCCGTGCACCTTCCGCTGTCGACAGAGGCCCAGGCCGAAGCGCGCATTCTGATGCTTTCCGCCAACAACATCCTGTCACCGGCCACGGGGCGTCCGATCGTGACGCCCACCCAGGACATGGTGTTCGGCGCTTATTACCTGACGATCGTCAAGGACGGGGCCAAGGGCGAAGGCAGGGTCTTCCGCCACCTCTACGAGGTGGAGCTGGCTTACGACGCCGGCGACATCGACATCCACGCCAAGATCAAGTTCCGCCGCCAGACCACCGGTGAGGATGGGGAGGTCTCCACAGAGGAGATCGATACGACCGCGGGAAGGATCATCTTCAACACCGCCCTTCCGGCCGATTTCGAATTCGTCAACGAGGTCGTCGGCAAGCAGGGCCGCACCATCGGCTCCATCGTCGAAGTGCTCGCCGAGCACTACCGCCGGGTCGAAGTGGCTGCCAGCCTGGACCGCATCAAGGATCTGTGCTTTAGCTACGCATCCCGGTCCGGCCTGACCATCTCTATCGACGACGTCAAGACCCCGCCATCCAAGGCCGCCATCATCGCCCGCCACGAAGCCGAGGCCCAGAAGGCCGAGACCCAGTTCAAGCGGGGNNATCATCACCGACGACGAGCGGCGCCAGAAGGAAATAGAGATCTGGACCTCCGCCAACTCCGAGATCGGTCGGGCCATGGAGGAGACGCTCCGCGACAACCGGTTCAACCCGCTCGGCATGATGGTCGACTCTGGCGCCCGCGGCAACCCGCAGCAGGTCCGCCAGATCGCCGGTATGAAAGGCCTGGTGTCCAACCCGCGGGGCGAGATGATCCCCCGGCCGATCCGGTCATCGTTCCGCGAAGGCCTGTCGGTGCTCGAGTACTTCATCTCTACCCACGGCGCCCGCAAGGGCCTGGCCGACACAGCCTTGCGGACCGCCGACTCTGGCTACCTGACCCGTCGCCTCGTCGACGTGGCCCAGGAGCTGATCATCCGGACCGAGGACTGCGGCACCACACGCGGCATGCGGATCGGCAACATCCGACCCGACGACGAGAAGGTCCGGGCCTACCTCGAGACCCGCATCGACGGCCGGGTGCTTACCCGCGACGTCGAGCTGTCCGACGGATCGGTACTGCCCGCCGGCACCATGATCTCGCCACAGATCATGCTCGTCCTCCGCGACGATCCCTCCGTGACGGAGATAACTTGCCGCTCGGTCCTGACGTGCGAAGCCGAGCACGGGGTTTGCGGCCTTTGCTACGGCCGTTCCCTGGCGACCAACTTGGAGATCGAGCTCGGCGAAGCCGTGGGGGTCATCGCGGCTCAGTCGATCGGCGAGCCCGGCACCCAGCTGACCATGCGTACCTTCCACCAGGGCGGTATCGCGGGCGAGGACATCACCCATGGTCTGCCCCGTGTCGTTGAGCTCTTCGAAGCACGAACGCCCAAAGGCGCAGCCGTCTTGGCCCGCGTCTCGGGCGTGATCCGTATCGACGAGGAGGACACGGGCCGCCGCATCGTCGTCGTATCCGACGAAGGCACCGAGGACGTGTACAACGTCAGCGTCCGGGCCAAGCTCGCAGACGACGTCCACGACGGGGCTGAGATCGCGGCCGGGGACCCGATCGTCGACGGCCCCAAGGACCCCAAGCAGCTGCTCGAGATCAAGGGAATCCGCGAGACCCAGCTGTACCTCGTCAACGAGGTCCAGCAGGTGTACCGCGACCAGGGCGTG
>PMHU01000193.1 GCA_003156795.1 Acidimicrobiaceae bacterium | reverse complement strand
GACGTGATCAGCGGTGACGGGCGAAACGCCGCCCCAGTCGTCGATGCCCGCGTCGAGCAATGCGCCGAACTCGTCCGACAGGTTCGGCGGGGCTTGGACGTGCACATCGGGAGGCAGGATCAGGCGGGCCAGGGCGATGGCTTCGAGGAAGTCGTCGAGGGGACACGGCGCCATCTTGCGCATGCCGGTCCCGGGCTTGGGCAGGAAGTTCTGGACNNGAGGGTGGCCAGCCGACGTTCCGGCGTCTTGTCGGGGGAGCCTCGGTGAGCATCCAGGTCGGGGCGGAGCGTCTCGACCATCATGCCCTGGCTGGCGGTCACGGTCCGCAACAGCGACAACTCTTCGGGATAGAGGGCCCCGGCGTTGGCGTGGGGGAGCAGACCCGTTTCGTCGATCACGAGCTGGCACATGGCTACCAGGTACTCGATGGTCGAGCCGTAACCGTGCTCCTCCAGCCAGGCGCGGGCTACCGGGTAGCGCTCCTCCGGGCGCTCACCGAGGGTGAATAGCGCTTCGTGGCAGCCGGCTCCCGCTCCCATCCGGGCCACGTCGAGCACTTTTTCCGGAGTCATGTACGGCGACTCGATGCGAGCCGGTGCTTTGGCGAAAGTGCAGTAACCGCAGTGGTCGCGACACAGCATCGTCAAGGGGATGAACACCTTGGGCGAGTACGTCACCCGGCTGCCGTGGGCCTGGTCGCGCACCGCCCCGGCTCGGCCAAGCAGTTCCTCGAGGGGGACGTGGAGGAGATCGGCGACGCCCATAGGGTGAGCACGCTACCCGGGGAGCGGCGGCCACCGGGCCGGCTTCTGGGTGGGTTGCGCCGCACGCCCGGCCTGAGTTGCGCTGCACGCGCGGCCACGGTCCATCGGGCCCGGTCGCGCCCGGTGGACGACGCCAGCGGCTGCGCCCGGTGGCCGTCTACTGTTCGCGGCTATGGACCCGGTCGTGGCCAGGAAGACGTGGAGGACGATCGAGCCGATCCACAGCATGGTCTACTTCGTGCCCGAGGCGGCCGAGCGCTACGCCGCCCTCGGGTTGCGGGGAAACCGGATGGGCTATTTCGCGTCGCGCTCAGCGGCCATGGGAGCGGCGTCGGCTGAGTCGGTGATCGCGGCGTTCTACAACTTCAACCCCGATCTCGTTCGCCGCGCCATTCCGCAGGCGTGGACGCTGGCGTCGCCCGCTGCGGTGCTGGTAGCGCGCCTTGACGCTGTCGACCGGGCTCTCCTCCGGGGCCTGGGAGAAGAGGTGCTCGGCTCGTCCGAGCTGGCCGAAGCGGCCGCGCTGGCCCGTCGGGCTGCGGAAGGTGCGGTCGGCGACCTCTGCGGACGTCCGTTGTTCGCGGCTCACGCCTCGCTGACGTGGCCGGATGCGCCCCACCTGGTCCTGTGGCACGCCCAGACCCTGCTGCGCGAGTACCGCGGCGACGGACACATCGCCGCCCTTTTGATGGCGGGGCTCGATCCCGTCGAGGCCTTGGTCACCCACGCCGCGGCCGGTGACGTCGCGGTAGACGTGCTGCGGGCCACCCGCGCCTGGCCGGACGCCGATTGGGCGGCCGCCGGCGACCGGCTGCGAGGTCGGGGTTTGCTGACCGACGCTGACGCTCCGGAGCTCACCCGGTCCGGTCACACCCTGCGCCAACAGATCGAAGACCAGACCGACGCCGCCGCGGTGCGCGCTTACAGAGCCCTCGGCGAAGAAGGGTGCGCCCGGCTACGGCAGCTGGGCCGGCCACTGTCACAAGCGGTCATCGCCACCGGGCTGCTCGACGTCGATCCGGCCCGGTTCGACGAGCCCGACGAAGGGTCCTCTCCTGCCTGAGCGGAGGCCCTAGAACGATCGTGGCGTAAATTCCCCGACCATGGGACAACTGGACGGCCAAGTAGCGTTCATTACGGGCGGAGCGAGGGGGATGGGGCGCAGCCATGCCGTCACTTTCGCCCGCGAGGGCGCCGACGTGGTGCTGCTGGACATGTGTCGCAGCGTCGACACCGTCGGCTACCCCCTGGCGACTCCCGACGACCTGGCCGAGACGGCCGCCCTGGTGGAGAAGGAAGGCCGGCGGTGCCTGGCCCGGCAGGGCGACGTGCGCGACTTTGCCCAGGTCGACGAAGCGGTGCTGGAAGCGAAGTCCGAGTTCGGGCGCATCGACATCCTGATAGCCAACGCCGGAGTCAGCGCCGGTGCTCCGGTCCAAGTCGCATCCCCGCAGGAGTGGCAGGACGTGATAGCCACCAACCTCACCGGCGTCTTCAACAGCTTCAGGGCCGTCGCTCCTGTCATGGTCTCCGCCGGTTACGGACGGATCGTCGGGATCTCGTCCATGATGGGCCGCGGCCCGGTCGGTGGCATGGGGGCCTACACCGCATCCAAGTGGGGCGTCATCGGGCTGGTCAAGAGCTCGGCCCAGGACCTGGCCGGGTTCGGGATCACGGTCAACGCCGTCGCTCCGGGCAACATCGACACGCCCATGATCCGAAACGACTGGTTGCCCCGCAAGGTGCGCCCAGACCTGGCCGAGCCGACCTTCGACGACGCGGCCAAGTTCCTCGGGCTGCTGCACGTTCAGCCCGTCGCCGTGCTCCCGCCCGAGGACGTGTCGGCCGCCATCCTGTTCCTCGTGGGCCCCGGTGCCGGCCACGTCACCGGTGCCGTCCTGGACGTCAGCGCCGGCGCCTCGGCTCGGGTGACCGGCTGAGATAGTTGACTAGAGTCAAATACCGACCTAACATGGCCCAGGTGAAGTAGGGCCCCGGTCAAGCAGGGCCAGGATCAAGGAGGGATGGTCATGGGCGCGACCTGGGACACGATCGATCGGTATGTGGTCATCTCTGCCGACACCCACGCGGGCGCGGACCTCTACGACTACAAGCAGTACCTGCCCTCTCGATACCACGACGACTTCGATCGCTGGGCGGCCGCCTACGTGAGCCCGTTCGACGACCTGATAATCGCCACGGCCAAGCGCAACTGGGACAGCGAGTTCCGCTTGTCGGAGATGGACGCGGACGGCGTGTCCGGGGAGATCCTGTTTCCGAACACGGTTCCCCCTTTTTTCCCGACCACGCCCAACATCACGATCAGCCTGCCCGGCACCGAACAGGAATTCGAGCAGCGGTGGGCCGGCATCCAGGCCCACAACCGCTGGCAGATCGACTTCTGCTCACTGGCGCCCCAACGCCGGCGGGGTCTCATCCAGATCTTCCCCAATGACGTCGACCTGGCCCTCAAGGAGATCCGTTGGGGCATGGAGCAGGGATGCTTCGGGGGCGTTTTGGTCCCGGCGGTGTCGCCCGGGGACCCGGTCGTCGAGCCGCTCTTCCACACCCGCTACGAGCCCATATGGGCTCTGTGCCAGGAGTTGGACCTGAGCGTCGTACAGCACAGCGGGGCGGGTAGCCCGTTGATGCCGATGGATCAGCCGGCTTCGAATGCCGTTCTCATCACCGAGATGGCGTCGTGGGCCCAGCGGACCGTTCCTCACCTGATCCTGGCCGGGGTGTTCGAGCGCTACCCGAGGCTGCGCTTCGTGCCGACCGAGCAAGGGACCACGTGGGTTCGCGGTCAACTCATGCAGCTCGACGCCATGCTCCCGACCATGAGGTCCGCGGCCGGCAACCGGACGTACGGAATGTTCGGCGGCTCGTCGGTCGACGAGCTGACCCTCTCGGCCACCGAGTACGTGCAACGCAACTGCTACTTCGGGGCCAGCGCCTTTTCGCCGTACGAAGCGAGCATGATCGACTTCATGGGCGACGACCACATCATGTGGGGCAGCGACTACCCGCACGAGGAAGGGACCACGCCCGACTCGAAGACCGCCATCCGCTGGGCCCTGCAGGACCAGCCGGTCGCCACGACGCGCAAAGTGCTGGCCGGCAATGCCGGTCGCGTATACGGGTTCGATCTCGCCGCCCTGACACCGATCGCCGAGAAGATCGGGCCTTCGGTGAAGGAGACCCACACACCGCTCGGCGACACCGGTTACCGGGCGCCCATGGCCTTCGCCGGCCGCCCGTTCGAAGGGGGTCTGGCGCTCAAGCGCCTGGCTCCGGTGGACAGCCGCCTCAACTAAAACCACGGTGGCGCGCCACGCCCATCGCGGCCGTGTCGGTCGGGCGGCCGGACGCGATCGATGACATGCCCCGCAAAAGATGCGAACATTTCAGTTGTGAACGGTCCAGATCGATCTCAACCCGATGCGAGCACGGGCGCGTTCCAGGCCGAAGGAACCTCCGAGCCGATAGGGGGGAGTCCTTTTCCTCCGATCGCCGACTTCGCTTTCCTGTCGGACTGCGAAAGCAACTGCCTGATCGCTCCCAGCGGGGCCGTCGAGTGGATGTGCGTCCCCAGACCGGACTCGCCGTCGATCTTCGCCGCTGTATTGGACCGCGGCGCCGGCAACTTCCGGCTCGGCCCTTACGACGAGATGGTTCCGGCCGCCCGCCGCTACCTGCCGGGCAGCCTGATGACCGAGACGACGTGGCAGACCCGCACCGGCTGGCTGATAGTGCGCGACGCCTTGTGCATGGGTCCGTGGCACAACCTGACCGAGCGCTCCAAGACGCACCGCCGGTCCCCGACCGATTACGACGCCGAGCACTGCCTCCTGCGCACGGTCAAGTGCGTCAGTGGCACGGTCGAGCTGGCCATGACCTGCGATCCCATGTTCGACTACGGCCGGGTCGAGCCGACCTGGTCTTACGAAGGGGATGGCTACGGGCAGTTGGTGGCGGGGGCGGAGGGCGTCGACTTGAAGCTGCGCATCTCGACCGACCTCCGTCCAGGGATCGAGCGCCGCGGTATCAAGGCCCGGACCCGGATGGTCGAAGGCGACTGCCACTTCGTCGCCCTTTCCTGGTCGCCCCTGCCGCCGCCCATCGAGTTCGCTGACGCCACGGATAGGATGAGCCGCACGTCGGAGCACTGGCGGCAGTGGATAACCCAGGGCGAGTTCCCCGATCATCGTTGGCGCAGCTATCTGCAACGCAGCGCCCTGACCCTCAAGGGGCTGACCTACGCCCCGACCGGCGCCCTGCTGGCGGCGGCCACCACGAGTCTTCCGGAGACCCCTCACGGGGAGCGCAACTGGGACTACCGGTACGCGTGGGTGCGGGATTCCACCTTCGCCCTGTGGGGCCTGTACACCCTGGGCTTCGACCGGGAGGCCGACGACTTCTTCTTCTTCATCGCGGACGCGTGCCGGGAAGGCCAGGCGCTGCAGGTCATGTACGCGGTGGGAGGGGAGCGGGACCTGACGGAGGAGTCGTTGCCGCACCTGTCGGGCTACGAAGGCGCCTTCCCGGTGCGAGTCGGAAACGGGGCCTTCAGCCAGCAGCAGCACGACGTGTGGGGCGCGGTCTTGGATTCGGTGCTGCTGCACGCCCGATCCCGCTCCCGCTTGCAGGAATCCATGTGGCCCATCCTCAAACAACAGGTCGAGTGCGCGGCGGAGCACTGGGAGGAGCCCGACCGAGGGATCTGGGAAGTGCGCGGGGACCCCCAGCACTTCACGGCCAGCAAGTTCATGTGCTGGGTGGCGCTGGACCGTGGCGCCCGCCTGGCGCGCATGTACGAGCAGCCTGCCTATGCCGAAAAGTGGCAGGCCCTCGCCGATCAGATCCACGCCGACATATGCGCCAACGGCGTCGATGAGAGGGGGGTGTTCGTGCAGCGCTACGGGGCCAAGTCGCTCGATGCTTCGCTGCTGTTGCTTCCGTTGCTTCGCTTCCTGCCGCCTGAGGATCCGCGCATCCGGGCGACCGTCCTGGCCATCGCCGACGAGCTCACGTCCGACGGCCTGGTGCTGCGCTACCGGACCGACGAGACCAACGACGGGCTGCATGGCGTGGAGGGGACGTTCACGATCTGCTCGTTCTGGTTGGTGTCGGCCCTCATCGAGATCGGCGAGATCGAGCGGGGCCGGCGGTTGTGCGAGCGCCTCCTGTCGCTGGCCAGCCCGCTGGAGCTGTACGCCGAAGAGCTCGACCCGCACAGCGGACGTCACCTCGGCAACTTCCCTCAAGCCTTCACGCACCTGGCCCTGGTCAACGCGGTGATGCACGTGATCCGAGCAGAGGAAGCGCAGGCGCAGATGGCCACCAACGTGCACGGCACGCCGGTTGACATCTCGGGACCGAACGACGACGGTCACCCCTCGGCAGACGAGCCCATCGCACTTCGGTAGCTGGAACCAGGTGCGGGCTTGGCCGTCGCTGCGGAAGCGTCGACGCGTCCCGCCGCGAGTCCGCCTGGGCCTTACAGCCAGCTGACCCGGGCGTCGGTGATCGCGTCGCCGGCTTCGGCCCCTTCCGGGGGTCGAGCGAGCTCCCCGGCCCGAACCCGGGCCAGCAACTCGGCGACGGCGGAGGCGATGGCCGGGGCCGCGACGGCCAGCTGGCGTGCGTCATCGGCGCCGGCCAGGTCGGCGTCGATCTCGGCGCTGCGCATGAGTCCGGGCAGGTCGTCGAGCTTGTCGGTCAGCCAACGGATCGGGTCTTCGCTCAGACCCTCATCGAACTGCCGCTTGCCCGGCTCCCACCCACGAACGTTCGGATGGTGGTGGGTCCGGTCGTGGCTTCCGATCGGCCCGTCGACGGTCTCGAGCAGGTCGGCCCGCCATATGGGCCGGTCGATGACTATGGGTTGGGCCGCGTAGATCGACCCCGTAAGGGGCGGACGCTCGAGCAGCCTCACTTCCAGGCGAACCCCGCGCTCCGCACCTTCCTGGCCGGGCGCCGGGTCCGGATCCACGAAGTAGAGATCACCGGCGACGACCCCCACCCGTTCGAAACCCCACGCGTAGAGCATGCGACCAAGCTAGAGCCCACGCCGGCGCCGCGCCTGCCGGCGTCGCGCTTGCGCGGCGTCGGCGTGGTAACACCGGCGGGTGCGAATACTGGTCACCAACGACGACGGCATCGATTCCGAAGGCCTCCACGTGCTGGCTCGGGCCATGGGAGTGCACGGCGAGGTAACCATCGTCGCCCCCGACGACGAGTATTCGGGTGCCAGCGCGGCATTGGGCGCCATCCACCGCATCCAACCGGAGGTCCATCGGGCCCAAGTGACGGGCGTGGAGGTGGCCTGGGCCGTGAGCGGGCCGCCCGCCCTGTGCGTGATGTTCGCCCGCCTGGGTGCCTTCGGTCCGCCGTTCGACCTGGTGGTGTCGGGGATCAACCCTGGCGTCAACGTGGGCCGATCGGTGTACCACTCGGGCACGGTGGGCGCCGCGCTGACGGCCAGGGCCGGGGGGATCTCGGGGGTGGCCGTCAGCCAGGCCGTCGAAGGATTCGGAGTCGAGGGCCAAGGCTGGGACGAGATGCTCAGGGGGCAGCTCTGGCAGGACGCGGCCGAAGTGGCGTCGGTGGTCGTCGGGGGCCTGCTGGCCGGCTCGCCCCGGGCCCCGGTAGTCGTCAACGTCAACGTTCCGAACCTTGCCGTCAAAGACATGGCCGGTTGGCAGCGGACGGCCATCGGGCGGATACCACCTCGCGTGATTTCCGAGGCCGGACTCGAGCCCAAGCTCGGGCATCCCGGGACCTTCCGGGTGGCCATGAAGTGGGGGGACGCGGTGTCCCTGCCGGAAGGAACCGACGGCGGTGCGATCGAGCGCGACTTGGTCTCGGTCACCCTGCTCGGCGCCCTCACCGATGTCGACGCCTGGTTGGACGTCTCGGCCGAGGAAGCGGTCCGACCCACCATCGGCGCCGCCTTGGACGGGCTCTTCGCCAGCTCGGGTTCTACTGGCCGTTGAGGCCCATGGCCCGATCGAATTGGGTGGCGGCCGCGCCTCCGGCCGTCAGGTCCATCTGGGCCTGCTTGATCAGAGACCCGTCGCGGGTGTCGATGCCCTGGATGATCGCTTGAGAGCCGACGATGAAGTCGTTGAGCATCTCTCGCCACGGGACCGTCGCTCGGCCGCCGGGGTTGGGGAGGCCGGCCGCGTCGACCGCGTCCTGGTGGAACCGGTGCCAGTCGGCCCGAGCCGAGCGGCCGCTCGGATCGGCTGAAGCGTCCGCTTCCAAGTGCGCCTGGTCGACGTTGAGGGCTTGGATGGCGGCGTCGTTGTGCGCCAGCCAACTCGATCCTCCCGACGAAGATGAATGGGCTGGGGAGAAGACCACGAAGGCGAACAGATAGACGAGGATGGCGCTCAGCCCCACGGCGATGGGCCCGACGGCGACCGGCCACCTGGTCAGGCGCGGCCGCGGCCGGGTCGACGAACCGCCGGCCACTGGGACCGGCCCAGGCCCGCCGGCGTTCGACGCGTCGCCCGGGGCGGGCTGGCTCGGCGGCGGTGGCGGCGGGGGCG
>PMHU01000067.1 GCA_003156795.1 Acidimicrobiaceae bacterium | reverse complement strand
GACTGGATCTGCGTCAGCCCCAAAGCGGGGGCTCCGGTCGTGCTGGAGCGGGCCGACGAGCTCAAGCTGGTCTTCCCTCAGGACGGGGCGCCACCGCAGGACTTTGAAGGGCGCGGCTTTCCCCGGCTTCTCCTGCAGCCGATGGACGGCCCGGACCGGGACCGCAACACGGCCGAGGCCGTGGAGTACTGCCTGTCGCACCCGCAGTGGAGTCTGAGCCTGCAGACGCACAAGTACATAGGCATACCGTGATGGATGCCTTCAGCGCCTTCACCTTCGAGGCCGCCCACCTGCTTCCGCGCGTTCCGGAAGGTCACAAGTGCGCCCGGCTGCACGGTCACTCCTATCGGGTCGAGATCCACGTGGAGGGCCCGGTGGATCCAAACTCTGGAATGGTGGTGGACTTCGCTGACATCAAAGCCGCCTGCCAACCGTTGCGCGAACGCCTCGATCACTTCTACCTCAACGACGTGGAAGGGCTCGAGAACCCGACCAGTGAAAATCTGGCTGCGTGGATCTGGGACCGCCTGGTCGACCGGTTGCCGCTGACGAGGGTACTGATCCGCGAGACGTGCACGTCAGGCGTCGAATACAGGGGGCCGGATCCGAGTTGACCGATGCGTCCAAGCTGACGCGGCTCGGAGGCCAGACCGAGTACCGCTACGAGAACCCCGAGCCCGCCATGCTCGAGTCGTTTGCCAACGCCCACCCGTCTGAAGCTTGGGTGGTGGGATTGGAGTGCACCGAGTTCACCAGCTTGTGCCCGGTGACGGGCCAGCCGGACTTTGGGCGGATCCGCATCCAGTACGTACCCAGCCAGCTGTGCGTCGAAAGCAAGAGCCTCAAGTTGTATCTGGGCGCCTACCGCAATCACGGGTCGTTCCACGAAGACTGCGTCAACCGAATAGCCGACGACTTGCAGGTCTGCCTGTCAGCCCGGTACTTGCGGGTGCTCGGAGACTTCAACGTCCGAGGGGGGATAGCCATCCGCCCGCTCGCGGTGCGCAAGGCCGGCGACTTGGGACCGGCGGAGGAAACGCGCTGCGTGGCCCTACTGGGCCAGCACGACTCGCTGACCTCGCTGACTTAAGTTGACGTCCCAGGCCGGGCCGGCTGCGCCCGGGTAGCGTTCCGGAGATGCTGCGATCGATCGAAGGTCACGCCGGGGACGTGGCCCTGGCCGCCTTGATCCCCTTCGGGGTCGACGTCATGTTCACCCTCAACGGGGGTCACGTGTGGCCCCTCTACGACGCCGCCACCAAGCACGGGCTGAAGGTCGTCGATACCCGCCACGAGCAGACGGCCACCTGGGCGGCGGAGGCCTACGCCAAGCTGACCCGACGCCCCGGTTTGGCCGTGCTGACGGCCGGCCCAGGCGTCACCAACGGAGTGAGCGCCATGACGTCGGCCCACTTCAACGGGTCGCCCCTGGTCGTGGTGGGCGGTCGGGCCCCTCAGGGCCGTTGGGGCTCGGGGTCCCTGCAAGAGCTGGATCACGTTCCCATCGTGGCTTCCATTACGAAGCGGGCGACGACGATCACGTCCGGCGCGGACGTGGCCTCGGTCATGCAGGAGTTGGCCCGTGCCGCGTCGACGCCGCACCGGGGACCAGTGTTCGTAGACCTGCCCATCGACGTCTTCTTCGGGCCGTCCAACGGCGACGTGGATGACGCCCCCGAGGTTTCTCCGGGAGCCACCCCGGATCCCGACGAGGTGGCGGCGGCGGCCTTGCTGATGGCGCGAGCGGCCCGTCCCGCCTTGATTGCCGGGAGCGACGTGTACTGGGCGGGGGCGTGGGAACAGCTGCGGGCCGCCATCGAGGCCCTGCGGGTGCCGTGCTTTGCCAACGGGATGGGCCGAGGCTGCTTGCCCCTGGGCCACGAGCTGGGCTTCAGCCGGACCAGGGGACTGCTGCGCCAGGAGGCGGACGTGGTCGTGGTGGTGGGAACGCCGCTCGACTTCCGCCTCGGTTACGGGTCGTTTGGGTCGGCCCGGGTCGTCCACATCGTCGACAGCGACGAAGGCCGGGCCGCCCACGTGCCGTCGGCGGTTTCGGTCGCTGGCGACCTGGGAGCCATCCTGGGTGGCCTGGCCGAGTGGTCGGGCGACCGAGAGGACCACGACCCGTGGATCAAGTCGCTGCGCGTCGCTGAGGACGCGGGGCGCGAACGGGAAGGGCCGCTTCTGGAGGCCGACGGTGACCCGATCAAGCCGACCAGGGTCTTCGGCGAGCTGGCCCGCCGGTTGGATCCCGACGGAGTCGTGGTGTGCGACGGTGGCGACTTCGCGTCCTACGCCGGCAAGTACCTCGACCCCGGCCGGCCGGGCTGCTGGTTGGACACCGGCCCTTACGGTTGTCTCGGCAACGGCCCGGGCTATGCCATGGCGGCTCGCCTGGCCCGGCCCGACAGCCAGGTGGTGGCCATACTCGGCGACGGGGCGGCGGGGTTCTCGCTGATGGACGTGGACAGCATGGTCCGCCACGACCTCCCCGCCGTCATGGTGGTCGGCAACAACGGGATCTGGGGGCTCGAGAAGCACCCGATGAAGGCCATGTACGGCTACGACGTGGCGTGCGACCTGCAACCCGAGACCCGCTACGACTCCGTGGTCGCCGCCCTGGGGGGTGCCGGCGAAACCGTTCGGGCCGGGCGCGACATAGGTCCCGCGCTCGACCGGGCGTTCGCTTCGGGCGTGCCCTACTTGGTCAACGTGATCACCGACCCGTCCGACGTCTACCCCCGGTCGGGTCCTCTGGGGTTCTAGGTCCCCTAGCCCTAGGTCCAGCCCTGGCGGCGCATCTCGTAAAGCGCGATTGCGGCCGCGGTGGCCACGTTGAGCGACCCCACCCGGCCCAGGAGGGGAAGGAAGGCGACGGCGTCGCATGCCGCGATCGTGGCTGGACTGAGGCCGTGGTCCTCGTTGCCGACCACGAGGCACACGTCGGGCCCGGCGGTGAGCTGGTGTAGTGGGACCGCGTCGTCGGCCAGTTCCAAGCCGATCACGGAGAACCCGTCTTCGCGAGCCGCGTCGGCTGCGTCGGCTCCCCTTTCGAACACCGACCAGGACACGTATCGCTCGGTTCCGAGAGACACCTTGGCCGACTTCGGGCTGCTAGGCGACGTCGTCTGGCCGGCCAGGTACAGGTGCTCCAGACGGTAGGCGGCAGCCGTGCGCACGATGGCCCCGACGTTGTACGGCGACTGCACGGATTCGAGCAGGAGGGCGATCCGCCCGGCCGAGCGCCGGTTCCAGTCGCGGTGCAGCCGTTTGAGGTCCGTCGGCCCGAGCTGCCTCAAGGGTGCTCCACCTTCAAGATCCTGTACCCGCGCTTGGAACCGGTCCGCGTCACTTTCCATCCCTCGGCTCCGAGCCACGACGCCAGCGAATCGGCGCCGAGGTGGCGTTGCACCACGAGCCAGGCGGGAGCGCCGAGTTTCAGTCTCGGTAGCCAGGATTGGAGCAATTCGTGCAGCGCCGTCTTTCCGATGCGTATCGGCGGGTTGGACCAGATGCCNNCGTCGAAAGTCAGGTCGGCCGGCACGTGCTCGGGTCGAACGGCCCGCACGTTGGGTTGGGCCAAGGCTTCGGCGTTTGCTGCGGTGAGGGCGAGGGCCCGGTCGTTGACGTCCACCGCCCAGACGGTCGACGCGGGGGAGCGATGGGCGAGGGTGCAGGCGATGGGCCCGTAGCCGCAGCCGAGATCCAAGATGTGCCCCGACACGACCGGTGACGGAACCGCCCGCAGCAGCTGAACGGTCCCGGGATCGACGCCGCCGGCCGAGAACACGCCGCGATCGGCGCCGAGGATGGCTCGGAAGTCGGGGAGGACCAGCTCGACCTGGCTGGGTCGGGACGGCACGGCCGGTGTGGCGTCGAAGTAGTGGCCCTCTGACATGCGCTCCAGCAGGGTATCGGTACCATGGATGGGTGGCTGCCTACCAGATCCGCCTGTTCGGGGACCCTGTGCTGACGCAGCGCGCCGCGGAGGTCACCGACATCGACGGAAGTCTCGCCCGCCTCGTCGATGACATGGTCGCGACCATGCACGAGGCCCGCGGGATGGGTCTGGCTGCCCCCCAAGTGGGGGTGCAGAAGCGCCTCTTCGTGTACCAGCTCGAGGACCGCGAGCCCGTCGCCATCGTCAACCCGACCATTGCCGAGAGCCGGGGTGAATGGGAGTACGACGAAGGGTGCCTGTCGATACCGGGTCTGTACTTTCCCATCGTGCGGCCCAAGGAGATCCACCTGACCGGGTGGGACCTGGATGGCAACGAAATTTCGATCGAGGCCGATGAGATTGAAGCCCGCTGCTTTCAGCACGAGCTCGACCACCTCGAGGGCCGGCTACTGCTGAAGCTGCTGGACAAGGATCAGCGCAAGGAAGCGATGCGCGAGCTGCGGCGCCGGTCCGAAGCCGTCGGTAGCTAGGGAGCCCGGTCTGCGCCTGGCCTTTCTGGGCACGCCGGAGCCGGCCGCGGTGGCCCTTCGCGCCCTGGTCGGGGCCGGCCACGAGGTGGCGATCGTCATCACCCGAGTCGACAAACGGCGGGGTAGAAACGAGCCGCCTCGACCGACCCCGGTAAAGGCGGCCGCCCAAGAGTTGGGGCTGCCGATCAGCGAACGGGTGGAGGATTCTCTGGAGGTGGGGGCGTCGCTCGGCGTCGTCGTGGCGTTCGGGCGGATCATCAAGTCCGATGTGCTCGATGCGTTGGAGATGGTCAACGTCCATTTCTCGCTTCTGCCGCGGTGGCGAGGGGCGGCACCGGTCGAGCGCGCCATCCTGGCAGGAGACGCCGTCACGGGCGTGTGCCTGATGGCGATCGACGAGGGGCTCGACACCGGGCCGGTGTACCGCTGTTCGGAAGTCTCCATCGGGACCGACGAAACGGCCGACGAGTTGCGAGGCCGCCTGGCCCACGAGGGGGCATCGATCCTGGTCCGAGCCTTGGAGGAAGGGCTCGGCTATCNNCCCGCCCCGGGCTCAGCAAGGCGAGGCGACGTACGCGGCGAAGCTCGAGCCCGAGGACGTGCATTTGCAATGGACCAGGCCGGCCGTCGAGCTGCATCGGATGGTCCGCGTGGGCCGGGCCTGGACCACGTGGAGGGGCAAGCGTCTCCTGGTTCTCGCCTCGCAGGTCGCGCCCGGGGTGGCGGGAGGCGGGCCGGGGTCGCTCGACGGCGACCTGGTCCGGACCGGTGCTGGGTCCCTGCGGTTGTTGACCGTCCAGCCCGAAGGCCGTCGGCTCCTGGCGGCGTCCGACTGGCTACGGGGTGCCCGCCCGGCGGCCGGAGAGGTCCTGGGCTCGTGAAGGCGGGCAGCCGGCCCGCGGCTCCGAGGGGTCGAACCGTCACCGCCCGCCGGGTGGCCATCGACGCCTTGATCGCCGTCGAGCAGGGAGCGAGGGCCAACGTCGTCGTACCGGAGTTGCTGACCAGATCCCACCTCGACGGCCGTGATCGCAACCTGGTCACCGAGTTGGTCTACGGCGCCTGCCGGATGCAGCGGGCGTGCGACTGGCTTACCGATCGCTACGCCCGCGGCCGGCTCGACGCCGAAGTTCGGGCCGGGCTGCGCGTGGGGGCCTACCAGATCGGCTGGACCCGCATCCCACCTCACGCGGCGGTATCGGCGACCGTCGAAGAAGTCCGAGGGCGCGGCCGGACCTTGGTAAACGCAGTTCTGCGCCGGGTGACGGCCGAAGTGGAGGCGGGGCTGGTGACGTGGCCGGACCGGGCGACCGAGCTCAGCTATCCGGACTGGATCGTGGACCGTCTCACCGCCGACCTCGGTCCCGATCGGGCCCAGCAGGCCATGATCACCATGAACCAACCGGCTTCCGCCACCGCCCGTCCCGACGGATACATCCAGGACGCCGCCAGTCAGATGGTCGCAGCCCACCTCATGGCTCTCGGCGCCCGGCGGGTGCTCGACGTGTGCGCGGCGCCCGGCGGCAAAGCGACCGCCCTGGCTCAACCCGACAACGAGTTGGTCGTCGCAGCCGACCTCTCGCTGTCACGAACCAGGATGGTGGTGGCCAACGCGGGCAAGGTCGGCGCCACCCAAGTGGCCGCCGTGGTGGCCGATGGCACCGACCCCCCGTATCGACCGGGCCGCTTCGACCTGGTGATGGTGGACGCTCCCTGTTCCGGGCTTGGTGTGCTTCGCCGCCGGCCCGACGCCCGTTGGCGCATCCAGGCCGCGGATGTCGAGCGCCTGGGGGGCCTTCAGCGTGACCTCTTGAGCTCGGCCCTGACGTTGGTGCGCCCAGGCGGGGTGCTGGCCTACAGCGTCTGCACGATGACCACGACCGAGACGGCCGCCATCGACACCTGGCTGGCCCGCAACGCCCCCGGCCTCACGCCGCTTCCGCCCCCCGGACCTCCCTGGCGACCGGCTGGACGCGGTGGGTTGCTGCTCCCCCAGGACGAAGGCACCGACGGCATGTTCCTGCTCACCCTGCGGGTCGCCTGAAGAGTCGGCTCAAGGTACACGAGAAGACACCCGAAATCATTGTTGTGGGTGTCACGGGACGTCTCGCGCCGCGAGCGCCGGTGGGCGCCGCCGCGACAGATCGGAGGGCTTGGTCGTCGTCGATCGCCATCGGCGTCGCCTTCACCGGCCTGACCGTCCTCTACAGCCTGTACCTCGCCCGTTACCTCATCGACTACAAGGGGTGGGCGGACGTCTCGATGTTGACCGATGCCGGACGTTACGTCTGGGGCGGGCACGTGGCAACCGTGTACCACAGCAGCCGGTACCAGTACGCCCTTCCCCTGTCCTTTTTCGTGATGGCGCCGTTACAAGGCCTCACCGACCTGGCGGGTTGGCACCCCGGCGCCAACCCGCACTACGTCCAACTGGTCGGCGCCTATGTCACCCTCTTCGGGATAATCCTGTTGCGGGCGGTGCGCGGCCTGGCCTGGGACCTCGGCGTCCGCAGCCGTCTGTGGGTGGTGCAAGTCGTGTCCCTGGCCATCGTGATGGTGCCCGAGTTCGAATTGGGTCACCTCGAGGACGTGCTCGCCCTGGCCTTCACCCTGTTTGCGGTGAGGCGCCTGCTCGCGGACGATCCCGTGGGTGCGGCGCTGCTGCTGTCTGTGGCGGTGTCCTTCAAGCAGTGGGCGGTGATGCTCATCCCGTTGTTCGTGCTTCTGAGCCCCGCCGGCCGACGCCTGCGCACCCTCTTGGCCGCGTGCGCGCTTCCCGGCGCGCTGATGCTGTACTTCCTGAGCGTCGACTGGAGCGTGGCGTCCAAAGCGTTCTTCGCCCCTGTGACCGTCGTGGTGGGATCGACGGGACACCCGTGGTTCGACGGCACCTGGTTGGGGTCCCGGTCTTCGCAAGTCAATCGCATGGCGGCCGCGGNNTGGTCCTGGCGGCGGGGGCTTCTTGGCGCTTGCGACGGGTCCGGGGAGCCGTGGCCATCCTGGCGGTCACGACCGGCGTCTTGCTGATCAGGCCCCTCACCGAGACCGTCAACTTCGCGTACTACTGGTCCCCCGGCCTGTTGATGGCGGTCATGGTCGGGTGCGCCGCGCACCGGCGGGTCCGTTGGCAGGACTGGCTCTGGCCGGTCCTGGCCCTGATCTGGGCCCTACCCCAGGCCAACGACGCGGCAGCCTGGCAGTGGTGGGCCGGCGAGCTCGTGCTGCTCGGGATGACCGCCCTGCAGGTGGCCCGCAACTGCGGCTCGGTGCGGTTACCCGGCGAGCGGGACCAGGGGGGCGCGCCGCCGACCGACCGGGACCACGACGCGGGAGACCCGATCCCCGAGCTGGCCACCCGGGGCTGAGATCGGTCGACTCAACACCGATCTGATCGGAGGGCTACGGCCACTCGCGGGCGTGGCGCTCGAAGGCTTCGGGCAGTTGCACCCTCACCACGCAGAACAGCATCCCGGCCGGGTCGCGCATCACCCACCAGCTCCTTATCGGCTCCACGCGGGTGGCCCCGAGGGCCTCGAGGCGCGCCACTTCGGCGTCGACGTCGTCGGTCTCGATGTCGAGATGGGTCCGTGCCGGCGCGCCCACCCGTTGCACGTAGAACTGGAACCCCGGTGTGACTTCACCGAAGTCGGCGTAGTCGGGATCGTCCGCATCACGGTTCTGCTGCACTCCGAGCGCACCAGACCAGAACTCCGCTTCCTGCTCGAAGTGCTCCTCGGGCACGTCGATCAGCGCCGCGACCAACCTGCTTCTGTGCATGACCGGAACTGTAACTAGGTAGGGTGACCGCGATGGTCCGCATGGCCCCGTCGATCCTCTCGGCCGACTTCGCTGCCCTCGGCGCCGACATCGACCGGGTGCGGGATGAGGCCGACTGGCTCCACGTCGACGTGATGGACGGACACTTCGTCCCCAACCTCACCATCGGCCCCCCTGTGGTGAGCGCCATTCGGCGCCACACCGACGCCTTTCTCGACTGTCACCTGATGATGACCGATCCCGGTGACTACCTTGACGCCTTTGCCGCCGCCGGCGCCAACAGCTGCACCGTACACGTCGAAGTGGGCCGAACCGCGGAGCTGATCGCGGCCATGCGGGGATTGGGCATCGGGGTCGGTCTGGCCGTCAACCCGGAGACTTCCGTCGCTGAATGCGAACCCTGGTTGGCGGAGATAGATCTGCTGTTGGTGATGTCCGTCCATCCCGGGTTCGGGGGCCAGCATTTCATGGAGGAAGCGGTGCCCAAGATCTCTCGGGCTTACGAGATCGCCCGGCGCGATCGCCTGGCCCTGTCCATCGAGGTCGACGGTGGCATCGACGCCGAGACGGTCGGGCCCGTGGCCCGGGCGGGGGCGGACACCTTCGTGGCCGGGAGCGCCATTTTCGGGCATCCCGACCCGCTCTCCGCCGCCCGGACGATCCGCGAGGCCGCCCTGGCGGCCACGGCGGCCAGATGAGCGGAGCCGGCCCGGCCCCCCTCGCGCATCAGGCCAAGGTCGTGACCGTTTCCGACGGGGTGGTCGCCGGGACCCGCGAGGACCTGTCGGGCGCCGCGCTTCAGGAGGCGCTGACGGCGGCGGGCTTCGAGGTGGTGGAGCGCTCCGTCATCGCCGATGGGGTGGCATCGGTGGCGGGGGAGCTGGCCCGGCTCAGCGCCAGCTTCTCCGGTCTGGTGGTGACCACCGGCGGCACCGGATTCGCACCGAGGGATCAGACCCCTGAGGGCACGCGCGAGATCCTCGAGCGAGAAGCGCCGGGCCTGGCCGAGGCCATGCGGCTGGCGAGCCCCCTCGGCCGCCTTTCCCGTGGCGTCGCCGGTATCCGGGGCCGCAGCGTCATCCTCAACACCCCGGGATCGCCCAAGGGCGCGGCCGAGTGCCTCACCGCGGTGATCGACGTGATCCCGCACGCCTTGGACCTGCTCGCCGGCCAGCCCACCCGTCATCCCTGATCTCGAGTGACCACCACTCAGCAACCAGACGACCGAGTTTGGATGGCTGAAGCCGTGGCCCTCGGTCAAAGCGTCCGGGCCACGACCTCGCCCAACCCATGGGTCGGCGCCGTCATCGTGCCCGACGGTGACGCACCCGTCGCGCTCGGAGCCACGCAGCCCCCGGGGGGAGCGCACGCCGAAGCGGTGGCCCTCGAGCTGGCCGGGGCGTCGGCGAAGGGAGCCACGGCCTACGTGACGCTCGAACCTTGCTCACACCATGGGCGCACCCCGCCGTGCGCCGACGCCCTGATTGCGGCCGGGGTCAAGCGCGTCGTGGTCGGTGTGGTTGATCCCGATCCGCACGTGGCCGGCGCTGGCATCGCCCGGCTTCGCCACGCCGGAGTGGAAGTGGAGGTCGGCGTCGGAGTCGAGGTCGTCGAGGCTTCGCTCGCCCCCTACCTCGCCCACCGCCGCACGGGCCGGCCGTGGGTCGTGCTGAAGCTGGCGGCAACCCTCGACGGGCGCATCGCCGCCCCAGACGGATCGAGCAAGTGGATAACAGGGCCGGAGGCCAGGGCCGACGTGCAGCGGCTCCGAAGCCAGAGCGACGCCATCCTGGTCGGAGCCGGGACGGTAAGGGCCGACGACCCAGCTTTGACGGTCCGGGCCGAAGCCGGCCACGACCCGCTCCGGGTGGTCCTGGGCCACCCGCCCGCCGCCGCCCGCATCCACCCGGCTCTGATCCACGTCGGCGAGATCGAGCCGCTTCTCGACGACCTAGGGAGCCGCGGCGTCATCCAGCTGCTGGTCGAGGGGGGCGCACGCGTGGCTGCGTCCTTTCACGGAAGGGGGCTGGTAGATCACTACGTGCTGTATTTCGCCCCGGCCTTCATGGGTGGCGACGACGGGATACCGCTGTTCGCCGGGCCCGGATCGAAGACCTTGGGCGGCATCTGGCGGGGCCGGATCACCGCCGTGACGCAGTTCGGTCCCGATGTACGGATCGATGTTCTCGCTGGTCAAGGCGGGTTTGCCGTACCGTGATTGGTGATGTTCACCGGAATTGTGGAGGAACTCGGGGCCTTTGCGGCCACCGAACCGGCCCCTGAATCGGCCGCGTTCGGATCGCGTCTCACCTTCCACGCCGAGTTGGTGACTCAGGGAACCAGGGTCGGCGACTCGATCGCGGTCAACGGCTGCTGCCTCACCGTCGTGGCCGTGGGTCCGGGTTGGTGGGCCGCCGACGCCGTATCGGAGACGCTGGGCCGCACCAGCCTAGGGTCGCTACGACCTGGAGACCCCGTCAACTTCGAACGCGCCGTCAGCGTGGGCAGCCGCCTGGGCGGCCATCTCGTCCAGGGCCACGTCGATGCGGTTGGACGGGTCGACCGGACCGGTCCCGATCTCCGAGTGGGTGCGCCCCATTCGGTCCGGCGCTACCTGGTGGAGAAGGGGTCGGTGACCGTGGACGGGGTGAGCCTTACCGTGGTGGCGGTGACCGAGGGCGGCTTCGGCGTGGCCGTCATACCCCACACCCTCGCCGTGACCACCCTGGGCCGGAAGAGCGTCGGCGACCCGGTCAACTTGGAGGCCGACGTGATCGCCAAATACGCCGAGCGGCTGCTTCAGGGAGGAACCGAGTCTCCCTACACCGAGCTCGGGTCGATAGAGAGGTCCTGACCGTGCCCACGGCACCCATCGCAGAGGCGATCGCAGCGATCGCGGCCGGAGAGATCGTGGTCGTGGTCGACGACGAGGACCGGGAGAACGAAGGCGACCTGATCGTGGCCGCCGAGTACGCCACGCCGGAAGCGATGGCCTTCTTCGTACGTCACACCTCGGGTCTCATTTGTGTATCCATCACCAACGATCGAGCCGATGAGCTGGACCTCCCACTTATGGTCGAGCGCAACACCGAGTCGCAACGCACGGCTTTCACCGTCACGGTAGACCGACGGTCGGGTACCACGACCGGCATTTCCGCGGTCGACCGGTCCTTGACGGCGCAGGCTCTTACCGATCCCGCCACCCGGCCCGGTGACCTGTCCCGGCCCGGGCACTTGCACGTGCTCAGGGCCCGCGATGGAGGGGTTCTCAAGCGGGCGGGCCACACCGAGGCCGCGGTCGACCTGGCCCGCCTGGCCGGACTGACCCCGGCCGGCGTCCTGTGCGAGGTCGTCACCGAGGACGGGCTCGGCATGGCTCAGCGTGACGACCTCGAGATTTTTGCGGCCAAGCACGGCCTCGTGCTGGTGACCATCGCCGACCTGATCCGCTACCGGCGCCAGACCGAGAGGCTGGTGCGGCGGATGGCCGAAGCTCGTCTGCCGACCGAGTTCGGCGAGTTCCGCTGCTTCGCGTACCAGAGCGTCATCGACCACGAGAGCCACCTGGCTTTCGTGATGGGAGAGCCTGCGGGCGAGCCGAACGTGCTGGTGCGGGTTCACAGCGAGTGCCTGACCGGTGACGTGTTCGGCTCTCGTCGTTGCGACTGCGGGGCCCAGCTGCACGACGCCCTACGTCGCATCGCGGGCGAGGGCCTGGGCGTCCTGGTGTACCTGCGGGGTCACGAAGGTCGCGGCATCGGTATCACCCACAAGCTTCAGGCCTACGAGCTGCAGGACGGCGGGTTGGACACCGTCGACGCCAACGTCGAACTCGGTTTGCCGGTGGACAGCCGCGAGTACGGTATCGGGGCCCAGATACTCGTCGACTTGGGGATCACGACCATGCGGCTCATGACCAACAACCCAGCCAAGCGGGGCGGCCTCGAGGGCTACGGCCTGGAAATCGTCGACCGGGTCCCGCTGCACAGTGTGCCGAACGAGGAGAACATCCGCTACTTGCGGACCAAGAGGGACCGTCTTGGTCACTTGCTGGACGAAGGAGGCGGGCTGTGACGGTGTTCGAAGGAAACCTCCAAGGCCAGGGTTTGCGGGTGGCCATCGTGGCCGCCCGGTTCAACGAAGCGATCGTGTCCCGACTCGTCGATGGCGCGGTTGACGGCCTCCGCCGCCACGGGGTGGACGAGTGCTCGATCGACGTGGCCTGGGCTCCGGGCGCGTTCGAGCTGCCTCTGGTCGCCGCCCACATGGCGTCCAGCGGGTCCTACCACGCCGTCATAACCCTCGGGGCCGTGATCAGGGGGGCGACCGGTCACTACGACTTCGTCGCCGGCCAGTGCGCGGCGGGCGTTCAAAGGGCGCAGATGGACAGCGGAATCCCCGTGATTTTCGGAGTGCTCACCACCGACACCATCGAGCAGGCCGTGGAGCGAGCGGGGACGAAGGCGGGCAACAAGGGCTTCGAGGCCGCCGCCGCCGCCATCGAGATGGCCAACCTGTTGGGCACGCTGTCGAAGGGATCGAAGGTCTCGAAAACCGCGAAGGCTTCGACGACCTCCAGGGCCGAGTCCTAGGCGGGCTAGCTCTGTGCTTCGCCTCGTTCTTCCCAAGGGCTCGTTGGAGCGGGCCACGCTCGAGCTGTTCGAGGCGGCCGACCTGGCCGTGCTCAGAGGCTCCGACGTCGACTACCGGGCCACCATCGAGGACCCCCGGGTTTCCGACGTCCGCATCTTGCGGCCCCAGGAGATCCCCCAGTACGTCGCCGAGGGCCTTTTCGATCTCGGCATCACCGGCCGGGACTGGATCGAGGAGACGGCCAGCGACGTGGCGACGCTGGGAGAGCTCCGATATAGCAAGGCGACCTCCCGGCCGGTTCGCGTCGTGCTGGCGGTGGCGGATGACTCCCCGGCCAGGTCGGTAGGGGATCTGGCTCCCGGCACGAGGGTGTCCACCGAGTACCCGGAGTTGACCCGGCGATTCATGGAGGCGAACGGCGTCGACGCCGATGTCCGGCTCTCCCACGGCGCCACCGAGGCGAAGATCCCCGAGATCGCCGACGCGGTCGTGGAGATCACCTAAACCGGCCGGGCTCTACGCGCCGCCGGGCTGCGGATCATCGCCACGGTCCTCGAATCCCATACCGAGCTCATAGCCAATCCGAAGTCCTATGCCGACGACACCAAGCGCCACGCCATGCAGCAGCTGATGACCCTTCTGACCGGCACGCTCATCGCTCGCGGTCGGGTCCTGGTGAAGCTCAACGTGGCCGAGTCGGCGCTGGCCTCGGTGATCGAGCTCCTTCCAGCCATGAAGTCGCCCACCGTCTCCAAGCTCTACGGGGAAGACGGCTTTGCCGTCGAAGCCGTGGTGCCCAAGCACACCATCAACACTTTGATACCTGCCCTGAAGGATCACGGCGCGACCGACATCATCGAGCTGCCGATCGCCAAGATCGTTCCGTGAGTCCGAGTGCGCCGGGTACGGCTGGTGCGTCGGGGGCGGTCGGCGCGGATGCGGTCGGCACGGTCGTGGAGTTCGACCCGGCCGTGGGGCTCGGCGCCGTCGAGGCTTCGTCGGGCGGCGCCGTGGCGGCCGGTCGCCTCTACCGGTTTCACTGCACGCAAATCGCGGGTGGGTCGCGGACCATAACGGCCGGGACCCCAGTCCGCTTCGAAGTCAGACCCGGGCGGAACGGGACTTGGGAAGCCTTCGCCGTGACGCCCACGGTGGCCGGCGCGGCCCTGGCCTGAGGGCTCGCCACGAAACAACTTGGAACATGTCCTTATCAATGACCAGCCCTTATGTCGAAGAATTGCGTCAAGTTGTTTCGTGGCGAGCCCTAACCAGTCGATCGGGTGCGGTCGCCACCGGCTAGTCCCCGTCGCCGCCGTCGGTCGTCGCCCCAGGCGGGGCACCTTGGACGGCGGCGTGGATTTGCACGTACGCCATCCGCACCTGACCGAGACCGGCGGTCAGCTCTTGGGCGTGAGACCCCAGACGGTCGCCCAGGCCCTCGACCAGGGCGGCCAGGGCGTCGATCGCCAGCCTGGCCTCCTCGAGCTGCGGCTGTTCCAGCGAGAGATGGAGCGCCGCCAGCTCGAACAACCCGAAGGCATGGTTGGCGATGACGACCGCCGCCGGGGTTCGGGCCAGCTGGGCTTGGAGCTGGGCCAGCTCGGCCTGCATCTGCTCCTCAGTAGGCTCGGGGCCATCTTGGCCTGGGGGCGCAGTTGCTGGGTTCGGGTCTCTCGGGATGGGTCTCTCGCCGCCGGGCGTCCAAAGCGTGCTCATTGCGCTACCCTAGGTTGAAAACTGAATACGGGAAGTGGGGTTCTTGGACCCCCACCCGGCCACCGAAGGTGCGTCGGGTCGTTCGGCCGCTGCTGGCGGGCGTGCTTCCTACCGCCCGCCCTTTCGCGTTTGTAGGGCCCGATATCTAGGAGTGATGCCTCATAGCCCCTGCGCCTGACCTGAACGAGCACCGGACCAACGAACGGATACGGGCCCGAGAGGTGTTGCTCATCGATCCCGATGGCAAACAGCTCGGGATCAAACCTTTGCCCGAAGCGTTGACCATCGCTCGCCAATTGGACCTAGACCTGGTTGAGGTGGCGGCTGAAGCCAACCCTCCGGTCTGCCGGATAATGGACTACAACCGCTTCAAGTACGAAGCGGCTCAGCGAGCCAAGGAGTCCCGGCGGAAGGCGACTACCACGGGGATCAAGGAGATGAAGTACCGGCCNNACAAGGTCAAGATCACGATCATGTTCCGAGGCCGGGAGATGAGTCACCCCGAGCTCGGCAAGAAGATCCTCGATCAGGTCGCCGAGCAGGTTGCTGCGGTGGCGAAGGTCGAAGCGGCGCCCAAGCTCGACGGGCGAAACATGATCATGGTGCTCGCACCCGACCGTCGGGGCCAAGTCCGTAGGCCGTCGTCAAATGGAGCACATCCAGGTCAAGCTCGAAGCCACGACGGTCCGGCGGATGGATCCACCCCGGCTGACCAGACCGCTCCGGCCCAGGCAGACGCCAACTCCGCCGCCGAGTCCCCGGGGGAGGCGCCCAAATCCGAAGCGTCCCCACCCGAAGCGCCCCAACCCGAAGAACCCGAAGCGATCGAACCTCCGGTAGCCGCAGTAGCTGCGGTCGCAGCAGGACCGGCCAACGAGAACGAAAGCAGCCCCCCGGCGGGAGCCTGAACCCCGCCACCCGACCCGAGGCATCCCGCCCGGGCCAGCAGTGAATCGCCACGACTAGGAGCCAGAAGATGCCGAAGATGAAGACCGACCGGGGCGCCGCCAAGCGCTTCAAGATCACCGGAAGCGGCAGGCTCCGCCGCCGTCAGGCCTTCCGGTCGCACATCCTGGAAAAGAAGTCGAGCACACGCACCCGGCGTCTGGGACGGGAAGTCGACGTGGCTCCTGGCGACGTGAAAGCCGTCAAGCGCCTACTGGGTATCTGACCCCTGCCCGCCTCCGCGGGCTCGTTCGTCTTCCATCCCACCAGGGTCTTTGTCACTGTCATCTTTTTGTTGAAAGGAGCTCACGATGGCTCGGGTCAAACGTGCCGTCCATAGCAAGAAGCACCGTCGCGCCGTCCTCGAACAAGCGCAGGGATACTTCGGCAACAAGAGCCGGAGCTATCGATCCGCCCACGAGCAGGTCATGCACTCCCTGCAGTACGCCTACCGTGACCGGCGGGCGCGCAAGGGCGACTTTCGGCAGCTGTGGATCCAGCGGATCAACGCCGCCGCCCGCACCCACGGGATGAGCTACAGCCGCCTGATCGCGGGGCTACGGACGGCTGGCGTGGATGTCGACCGCAAGATCCTGGCCGATCTGGCGGTCAGCGACGACAAGGCATTCGGTGCCCTGGTCGAAGTGGCGCGCGACGCGCTCGCCGATGGCGACGTCGCGGCCAAAGCGTCCGCCGGCTCGGCGACGGTCTGAGCCTGAGAGCCGGGCCGCAGCTCTCCTGACCGCTCTCGCCTTGCGTAACGAGGCAGTTCAGCGCCTCCGTCGCCTGATCGGGAGCCGGAGCGCGCGGTGGGAGGAACGGTCCTTCGTCGTGGAGGGGCCCAAGTTGCTCGGCGAGGCCTTGGCCTCGAGAGCGACCGTCGAATCGGTCTACTTGGACGCCCGTGAGTCCACCGGAACCGACCGGGAGCTGGCGGCCCGGTGTCGCACCAGCGGGGCCCGGATCTTCGACCTCCAGCCCGGCCTTCTCGCCCGGGCTTGCGACACGGTGACGCCCCAGTCGATCGCCGGAGTGGTCTCGATGGTCGACGTGCCCCTGTCGTCTGTCACGGGGGCCAGACCCCTGCTCGCGGTCGCCTGCGTGGAAATGCAGGACCCCGGCAACGCCGGAGCGGTCCTGCGTTCGGCCTGTGCGTCGGGGGCCGGAGCCGTCGTGTTCTCGGCCGGGTCGGTTGACGTGTACAACCCGAAGACGGTTCGCTCGTCGGCGGGCGCTCTGTTCCGCGTCCCGGTAGTGGCCGGCGAGCCGCAAGCCGAGGACGTTCTCGACGAGTTGGGGCGATGGGGTCTGCGCCGCGTGGGAGCGGTGGTCGCGGGCGGCCTCGAATACACCGAAGAGGACCTGGCGGCGCCGCTCGCGCTCGTGCTCGGCAACGAAGCGAGAGGTTTGCCGCCCGCCCTCGGTTCTCGCCTGGACGGGTGTCTCAGCATCCCGATGGCGGGCGCCACCGAGTCTCTCAACGTCGCCGTCGCCGCCGCTGTCATCTGTTTCGAGGCGGCGCGCCAACGCCGAGCGGCCGGGGCGGGCAGAAGCGGCGGACCGCTCGGGATCGGAACGGCGTGACGGAGGATCTGGTCGAGCTCCTGCCTGACGGCGTGCTCAGATTGGACGGCGAGGAGCGCATCGTTTTCGCCAATCGAGCAGCCGAACAGATTACGGGATACACGCGCCACGAACTCATCGGCGAGCGGTGCGGGGTGCGCCTCAACGTTCGCGACGCCCACGGCAAGCCGCTCATGCAGAACGGGTGGCACCCTTCGGGCCGTCTTCGTTCGGCCCGGCGGATGCCCGAGCAGACCGTGACCTTGCGGACCAAGCAAGGCCGGGACGTGGTCACCTCGATCACTGCCGTCTACNNTCCCGCCGCTCATGACCGTTCTGGCGTGAGCGGCATCGAGATCGTCTCGACCGTGAGCCACGAGCTGCGGTCACCGCTGACGTCGGTCAAGGGCTACACGAGCCTGATGCTCAACCGCTGGGACCGCCTGCTGGATGATCAAAAGAGGATGATGCTGGAACAGGTCAACCACGACGCCGATCGGGTCACCCGCCTCATCACGGAGCTCCTCGACATCAGTCGGCTCGAGACCGGTCGCCTGGTCCTGCGCCGCCAGCTGGTCGACCTGCCGCGCCTGACCGCGAACGTGGTCGAAAAGGTTCGCCTCGAGTATCCGACGCTCAACAGCAACACCGTCTTCCCGGCCGAGTACCCCAAGGTCTATGCCGATCCCGACAAAATCGAACAAGTACTTACCAACCTGGTGGAGAATGCCTGCAAGTACGGTTCGCCGCAGGGACTGCTGATCGAGGGCGCGACCGAAGAGGGGTGGGTCTCGGTGCGGGTCACCGACCAGGGCGAGGGGATACCCGCGACCGATCTGCCGAAGGTCTTCACGAAGTTCTTCCGCCGCGCCGCCGGGCGCCCGACCGGGTCCGGGCTCGGCCTATGGATCAGCCGCGGCCTGGTCGAATCCCACGGCGGTGAGTTGAGCGCAGAATCAAAGGTGGGGAGCGGCTCGACGTTTCGGTTTACCCTTCCACTCATCGACTTGGACAACCTGCAACAGCTGTGACCGCGCCTGAGGCTCCCGAGCCGCCCGGAACTCCCGACGACCTGCGGATCATCTCGTCGTCGCTCGAGGCCATCGAGGCCCTAGCCGCCGACCGACTCGAAGCCGCGTCCGATCTGGATTCTTTCCGTCAGACCGAGCGCGAGGTGCTGGGGAAGCGGTCCGATCTGGCCCGCATCCACACCCGGCTGGGCCAGCTCAGTGCCGACGATCGCCGCCAGGCGGGGGCTCTCATCAACGGGGCCCGGGCTCGACTGGAGGACAAGGCTCGGGCGCTCC
>PMHU01000171.1:8778-9306 GCA_003156795.1 Acidimicrobiaceae bacterium | reverse complement strand
TGCTGGCCGTGGTGTACCTGATCGCCACCGAGGCCCACGCCCCGACCGGCGGGAACGCGGTCGCCCGGGTAGATCTGGAGGCCGAGGCCGTCCGCCTGGCCCGCTTGTTGGTGGAGTTGATGCCCGACGAGCCCGAGGTGCTGTCTTTGCTGGCTCTGTTGTTGTTCACCTCAGCTCGCACTCCGGCGCGAAGCGACGTCCAGGGCCACGTCGTGACCCTCGCCGACCAGGACCGCGGTCGATGGAACCGGCACGCGATTGCGGAGGGATCGCGGTGGTTGTCTAGGGCTGTCATCTTGTCGGGCGGTCCGGCTGGGCTCTACCAACTTCAGGCTCACTTGGCCGCGGCCCACTCCACCGCTACGAGCTGGTCCGAGACCGACTGGGACAGGATCATCGGGCTGTACGACCTACTCGGGTCGGCCGGAGCCAACCCGGTCGTGGCGCTCAACCGGGCCGTTGCGGTGACTGAGCGCGACGGGCCCGAGCACGGGCTGGCCGCACTGGAGGCCATCGTCGGGCTGGAAC
>PMHU01000171.1:0-8720 GCA_003156795.1 Acidimicrobiaceae bacterium | reverse complement strand
TCCTCGACGTGAGGCCGGAGCCCACCTGACAGATTCCGGGGCCGCAGGTGTCCTCTACTGGTCTCGCCGTTCGTCCTCTCACCAAACGCAGATCCCGGTCTCGGAGATCACATTAGAGAGGAGAAGCAGATGACTGGCAGCAACGCCGAGCAGACGATCTCGCAGGAGAAGTACGTGTCCGTGGCCACCTTCCGCAAGACCGGGGTGGCGGTCGCGACGGCGACCTGGATCGTCCCGCTCGACGNNAGCGACGTCCGAGGCCGGGTCAAAGCCGGCACCACGCCGGTGACCGGCACCGTTGAGCTGGTGACCTCCGGTCCGGACTTCGAGGCGGTCACGTCCAAGGTGAAGGGCAAGTACGGCCTGATGGTGCCAATCACCCGGCTGCTGGACAGTGTGCGACACCTGGGCAAGGGCCCCTTTCCCTTTGCGGACACCGGCGTGGTGATCACGCTCCAGGGCTGATTTCCGCGGCGACCGTCGTGGCATCAGTGGTCGGACCTGGCACGGCTCGCGGGTCGGGGAGTCGCGGGCGGGGTTGCCCAGCCCGTCCCGGGTCGCGGCCAGCGCCGCCAGGATCTTCTCGATCGCCACGCGTCAAAAGGGTGTCGGCCGCTGGTGTACCGACCGGCCTTGATTTGCAGCGTGTGACGCCCCGGTTTGATAGGCGCCTCGATCGTGTCGTGCATGTCGATCGTCCCGACATCGGTGTTGTCGAGCAGGACGTGGAACTTGCTACGTCGAAGCTCGATGACGATGCCTTTTTCTCTGACAAGGTGCAGGGTTGCCGCCACGTTTCTATGTCCTTTCCTGCCCCGAGTCCCCCTTGCTTTAAGCCCGTTTGGTCGAAGTGTCGGCCTGCGGCCATAGCAGTCCGACCCGTACTGACGAAGGCCCCCTATTCGCGTTTCAGCTTGAGGCCGATCGCGGGCACGAAAAGCGACGCGACGTATTGAGGCCAGAGGATCGCTCCGTTGCAGCGAAAGCGGACGTTCGTGCCGTCCGCGGCGTCGAAGGACACCGTGTGACTTGAGTACCGGCGGGCTCTGACTTGGAGCGTGTGTGAACCGGGCTCTACTGGAAGTTCGACGGTCTGGTTCCGGTCGATCGAGCCGGCTGGGCTACCGTCGAGAACGATTTGAAACGGTTCGCGGCGAAGCTCCGCGATGCGGACGGTCTTTCGTTCCAGTATGACGGTGGGTGACATTTTGTCCTCCGTGTTCTCGTTGGCTTATAGGGTCTAAATCGCGGCGCGGGCGCTAAGCGCGTTTTCCGGTGATGAGTCGTTCGCGGTCGAACATCGCCGCGACAACCCGCCAGGCGAGCAGGTCGATTGCCAGCAGGACGGCGGCGAGGCCGATCGCAAGGCCGCTCGACACGGTGATGACGTTCAGGGAGATCAGCGCCAGGACCGCCAACAGCGGCAGGCTGCCGAGCATGCTCAACTGTTGGGCGACGCGCACATCGGTGGAGCGGGCGGAGACCGCGATTCCGATCCAGATCCCCCAGCCTGCGAGCAATGGGGTGAACAGCAACTGGACTAGCACGTGCGTGCCCGACCAGATCGCGGAGGCGATCGCAGGACGGGCAAAAAGCGTTGCGGCCGCAAGGAAGATGCCAAAGACCACGTAGGCGATGATGAGAGTCGGCACGAAAGCGGCCAGCGCCTTGCCGACGAGGAACTCCTCTCGTCGGATCGGGGTGATCAGGACAGGCTCCAGCGTGCCCTGCTCGCGCTCTCCGACGACCGAGTAGGCGGACAGAGTGGAGGGCAGGAACGCCGGGATCACCAGCATGTACAGCATCGACAGCCCGACGTGCAGGTTGAGGTTGGTGCTGTCCACGTGCGCATACGCATTGAACACCTGAATCAACGGCAGGATGATGAAGAGCAGTGGCAGTACCGTCATCGTGCCGACCACGAAGCGGTTGCGGCGATAGTCCCGCAGCTCCTTGATAAAGATCGCTCTGACGCGCGTCCAGCTGAAGCTCACCTTCGCCTCGCCTCCACGTCCTCGTCGATCAGCTCGAGGTAGACGTCCTCCAGCGAGTGACGGGACTCGGCGATCGACAGAATCTCCGCACCAGCACCGACCAATGCTCGCGCCACCTGCGGGGCGGCGATCTCAGGGTCAGTCACGGCGAGTGTGTAGCCGGATGGCGTTTGCCGCCATCCTTCGACTCCGGGCAAACCGCGAAGCACCGCGTTTGGTTCCTCCAGCGGCATGCGAATCCGCACGTCCAACGATCGGCTGAATAGTTGGTCGCGTAGCTCGTCGGGCCGGCCGATCAGTCGCAAGGTCGTGTTCAGGATCGCCACCCGATGGCACAGCCGTTCGGCCTCCTCCAGCCGGTGGGTGGTGAGGAAGATGGTCACGCCCCGCTCCCGGAGCGAGGCAATGAGTCCGTGGACTTCGCGGCTCGCCACGGGGTCGAGGCCAGAGGTCGGCTCGTCGAGAAACAATACGGAGGGGTCGTTGAGCAGCGCTCGCGCCAGCGCGACGCGCTGACGCAGACCCTTTGATAGCGATCCGCACTGATCATTCGCACGGTCCTCAAGGTTGACTGCACGCAGGGCCCGTTCGATTCGCCAGCGTACGTTGTTCAGCTCGTAGAGCCCGGCGAAGCACTCCAGGTTCTCGAGTACCGTTAGACGTAGGTACAACCCTGGGGACTCAGGCATGATCGAGATCCGCGACCGGATGGCCGGTCCGTTCTCGGGGCACAGCTCGATACCGGCCACCGTCGCGGACCCCGAGGTGGGCTCCAGCAGCGTGCCGAGCGTCCGCACGGTCGTGGTCTTCCCGGCCCCGTTGGGTCCGAGGAAGCCGAACACCTCGCCGTAGCCGACCTCGAATGACACGTCATCGAACGCGACGCGCTCGCCGAACCGCTTGGTCAAGTGCTCGACCACCAGCGCGGACTCGCCCTTCGGGCTCTCGAGGGCCAAGCCATCGGTGATCGGTTCAGCACGACTGGTCGCTTGATTTGCCGGCTTCGAGGTCATCGGGGTCTCGTCGGGCTGCCGGACCGCGACGGCGCTTCAGAATAAGTGGGCACCCCATGACGTCTTGATCGGCCGGGTGCCCGGTGGAACATCGTCGCGCCATCGCCCACCAAGGACCGTCTCTCCTCGCGAACGCTCGGCACCAGCTCTGAAGAGCACATAGCTCCACGATAACACGAATCCTGAACAATCGTGCTAATCTCTTGACATGCGTTCAGACTCTGGAGAAACGCGCAAACCGCGTACGTTCACCGAGGCCGCCCGACGAGCTCAGATCATCGAAGCGGCGATCGACACCATCGCCGAAGTTGGCTTCGGAAGGGCCTCCCTGGCCCGCATCGGCGAGAGGGTTGGGATCAGCAAGGGCCTCATCGGCTACCACTTCGCGGGCAAGGACGACCTGATCGAGCAGGTAGTGCTTGAGGTACTCGAGCAAGGGAAGGCCTATATGCGGCCGCGCATCGTCGAGGCCATGTCAACCGGCTCCGAGTTCTTACGCGCCTACATCGAGTCCAACCTCGCCTTCATGCGGGAGCAACGCAACTCCATGGTGGCCATCGTCGAGATCGAACGCAGCGGTCTCACCGCTGACGGCCAGGAGCGGTTCCACGGTCACGCACATGCAATCGACGAAGCCGTGCAGACCCTCCGACAACACCTGGCGCACTACCAGGCCGTTGGTGACCTACGTCCCGACTTCGATTCCAACGTCATGGCAGTCGCCATTCGCGCAGCCACCGACGCAGTACTACACAGATACGCCCGTGACCCCGACCTCGACGTCGACAAGTACGCCCATGAGATCGTGACCGTCTTCGACCTGGCGACCCGCGCCCACGACGCCCGTGACTAGCCGAGTGGGACGGTGCCGGGGGCTGGCCCCATTCTCGGCCGGGACGTGTTGACCGGTCCGCCTGGGATGCAGAGCATTCTGGGCGCTGGCAGCACCCAGTGGACCCAATGGGATGGAGACGCGCGTCAGTTCGCCGTCCAGGGACGAAGTTTCTCGGGATTGAGTACCCACATGTGCTTAGTCCGGTCGCCAGCGATGTCGAAGGCCAGGACCGCCGCGGTCACGCCGTCTCGTTGAGCTCGACCGCTGGGCGACCAGCGAGAAGCGGCCGCCGAGAAGTTCGCCGGTCTGGCCGACAATGCCCACGGTCGGGGAGCGACGTGGCTCGAGCGTCACTCACCGCTCCCGACCTGCGCACCCGTCGGACCGCCTGTGGAACCTCACCGTGCCAATGCTCGGCTGAGTCCGCACCCACAGCGACATTCGACCCGCGGGCGAGGGTCGCCACCCCGGCCGGCCACTGAACCGGACTCCCATTGGCGCAAGTTTCAGCGGCCCGCTCGGGGTGCGGTCGTGGCGTCTGCGCGGAAGATCGGCCAGCCGATCTCGGTCTCCCACTCGTCAGGGTTCGGGGTGTCGTAGAGGTCGTGCACGTAGTACTCCCGTAGTGGACCTTCGACGCTGATCTCGTGGGTAGTGGCGTAGGAGCCGAGCGCCCCGTACGTGATGTCGACGTCGGCCAAGGACCCCTGGTGCACCGCGATGGCCAGCTCGGCGGCGGGCACCACCAATGGCACGACCCGACCGATCGGGTGCACGGTATCCCCGACGGGGATGAACACCGTCGCTTGGCCCCGGTCGTGCTGGTAGAGATCGCCAGCGAACAGCCCGCCCGCCGGGCCAGTCGTGGGCAGGTTTTGGGCGCCGACGATGGCGTGCAGTTCCCCAAGGGCGCCCTGCCACCACGCCAGGACATCGGCTCGGTCAACAACCTCTTGGATGCCCACGGCGGGGACCGCCGGCACGCTGCGATGGCCGACCGACCGCTCGGTCTCCGGACGTTGCAGAAGCCTTCGCAGCGACTCGACCGCTCCCTGAGTGCGGGCGAGCTGCGTCTCCAGTCGATCGAGGTGCTCGGCGATCAGGGCGTTGCGCGTCGCCGCATCGGACGCGGCTAGCACAGCCTTGACGTCGGTGACCGGCATTTCCAGGTCCCTGAGTCGCCGGATGACCTGCGCGGTGGGGACCTGCTCGGGGGAGTAGTACCGGTAGCCGGTGTGGCGGTCCACCTCGGCCGGTTTCAGTAGCCCCACCTCGTGGTAGTGGTGCAGCGTCTTTACGCTCAGGTGCGTCATCTTCGAGAAGTCGCCGATGGTGAGCGCCTCGGTCATGTGACCATTCTGGACCCTCTCCCAACCGGAAGGTCAACCCACGCGAAGCCTCTTGACCCTCCCCCAGCCGGAGCCCGCACCCTGGTGGCACGGGCCTCATGGGCCCAGCAACCAGAAAAGGAGTAGCACCATGACCGACACCCCCACTCCCGCTCCGACCCTCACCGGTGTGCTCGCCCGGCACGTCACTGCGGTGAACGCCTTCGACGAGCAAGGCATCGTCGCCACTTTTGCCGATGATGCCTTGGTCAACGACGCCCACCGCGAGTTCTGGGGGGCAGACGCCATCCGACGGTGGGTGGCCAAGGAGATGGTCGGCGACAAGGTCACCGTGGAGGTCACCCAGGTTCTGGACCACTACGGAGAGACCATCGTCCGTGGCCGCTATGACGGCGAGTTCGACAAGACCAACCTGCCCCCCGGTGAACTGATCTTGACCAACTACTTCACTGTCCGCGACGACAAGATCGTCACCATGATCGTCATCCGCAACACCCCTGCCGACTACTGAGTCCGGAGGCCGCTCAGCGGGACATTCGTCCCTTGTCATCTTTCGCTCCGTCTCGAAGGTCAAGCGACAACGCATATGCCACGCGGGGCTCTGCATGGTCCCGTGGCCCCACATTCGTCGGTCGATTCGCAGTGGAGACCTTCGGCTCAGAACCCCAAGGTCTCACGAGGTCCTGTGCGCTTATTGGGTCCGCCGCTATCGGAGGTGAGTCCAGGCCACAACGGGACCATCGTTTTTAAGCCGGACTCACCGTCGGATCGCTTCCCTGTCGACCGATTCGGCAGATCTTTGAGAATTTGCCGGAGTTCGGCAATCGGAACGGCGCTGTTGGTCGTATCTAGACCGCCACGAAGCAGCCGCTGGCATCGGGCAACCGCCTACCTACCGGAAGGAATCCTCCTGTGAGAAAAGCGCGTCACAAAATCGGTCTCAGGCGACGGTCGGCGCCGTCCCGACCCACAACTTCGTCGTCGGTCGCAGTCGTCCTAGCGACGGCAGTGACGGGGGTGGGAGCGTTCGCCGCCCCCGATGGAACTGCTGCTGCTCCCGGGCTATACGTTGGCGACTGGTTCGGGAGCAGCGGCCGATGAACGCCACGCTCACTGTCTCGCGCCGCCGATCGGTCGACTGGCCCGCCGCGCTTCGCATCGCGTTCGGCCTCGTATGGGCCATCGACGCCAGCTTGAAATGGCTTCCCGGCTTCCGGAGCAGTTTCGCTGCCATGCTCGATGGCGCGGCCCAAGGTCAGCCCAGCTGGCTGCACCCCTGGTTCCAGTTGTGGACGGGCATGTCCCACAGCGAGGCCACCCTCCTTGCCTACGGCACCGCCGCCACCGAGACCGCCATCGCCATCGCTGTGCTCGCCGGCTTCGCCCGCAAGACGGCCTACCTAGGCGGCGCCGCCTACAGCTTGGTCATCTGGGCGGCGGCCGAAGGCTTCGGCGGCCCGTACCAAGCTGGTGCGACCGACATCGGCACCGCCATCATCTACACCTTCGTCTTCTTAGGACTCTTGATACTCGCCGCCCAGAGCGGACCCGACGAATACTGCGTAGACCGCTACCTCGAGCGGCGCCTCTCCTGGTGGGTTCGGATCGCCGAAGTCCGCCCAGCAAGCCGGAGCCTCCCTGTTGTGCCCACAGTCTCGGCGCCAGACCCCGACCGCCAGCACTCTGAAGATCGAGCAGCAATGGGCAGCCGTCATCGGTGATCGGCGTATACGAGATCGCAGAGTGACCAGCCGGACGGCATCTTCGGCACCCCTGGGTCAGGACGCCACCTGTTCGGCGCTCAGGATGTCGCATCTGGAGGGCTCGCCCTTAAGACCTACCGATGGGCAGTTCATATACATCGAATGCCGTTGAACTTTTTGAAACCTCAGCAGTACTCATCAAGAACCCACGACCCTTACACGAGATAACGAGCACCCACATGGTCCACAAGCTGTTATTGATCGCCGCCGTGACGGCCATGCCACTGGGCGTCATCGCCGCCACAGGGGACAGCGTCAGCGCCGCAACTCCAGGCAAGGTGAACGCCACCAACGACACGGTCATCTGCCAACGGGTGACCGCTTCGGTGACGTTCAGTCCGACGGTCACCTCGCGCCAACCGGCCGGTACCACGATCGCGACTATCGAGGCGAAGCTGACCGGTTGTACGAGCAATGCCGTCGGGTTGACCGTTACCAGTGGAACCGTGTCCGGCAGTGTCTCCGACACCCATGGTGTCGAGGACGGCTGCACCAGCCTGGCTGGCCCCCTCGGTGACCCCTCTTTGATACCGGTTATAGGAACCCTGATTACCAAGTGGAAGACGTCACCCATGCTGTCCTCGGGCAACAGCGTCACCACCATCCAAGATGTCGAGGGATCGGTGGCCGGTGACGGTCTTGTGAAATTCGACATCCCCGGCACCGGTGGCACCGGTAGCAGTGGCACGGGTTCGTTCTCGGGCACCGATGGCGGGGCGAGCACCGTCTTCTCCGTCCTGACCCAGAGTTCAGCTACGTCGATCCTGTCCGCCTGCAATTCCACGGGCCTGACCTCCGTGACCATCGATCACGCGAGGAAGGGTCCCAATACGAATCCTCTAGCCGCATTTTTCGGCTAGCGATCGAGCGACCGCCAAAGGATCAGACCAGTCGAACCGGGGGTGGACGGCCCACCAAAACTTGACAAAGTCCAGAATCAGATCGATACTGGAATCGTGGTTGAGGGAGAGTTGGCGGATTCCGCGGAGATACTCCGGCGGCACGGTGTGCAGGTGACGGCCCAGCGCCTGGCCGTCATGAAGGCGGTGGCGGCACGGCCGCATGGCACGGCGGACGAGATCGAGGAGTTCGTCCGGACCGACATCGGTGCCGTCTCGCGCCAAGCGGTTTACGACGCGCTCGGCGTCCTGACCGACAAGGGGCTGATCCGTCGGATCCAGCCGGCCCGCTCGCCCGCTCGTTACGAGGACCGGGTCGATGACAACCACCACCACCTCGTCTGTCGCAGCTGTGGCGTCACCGTCGATGTCCCCTGCGCGGTGGGGTACAGGCCCTGTCTGGAGGCGGCCGATGACAACGGTTTCCTGATCGACGAAGCCGAGGTCGTCTATTGGGGCACTTGCCCCGGATGTCAGACGGGGGCGGGGCAGAGATCTGAACTGTCACCCTATAAATAGGAGAGGATTCACCATGAACAACGACGACAGTGGCGCAACCGCTACCTCCTCCGAAGAGGTAACGCCCGCAGCACGATGCCCGGTGATGAGCCATCCCCAGGCCGCGAGCGGTTCGACGGCAAACCAGCATTGGTGGCCGGAACAGCTGAACCTGCGGCCACTCGCCAAGAATTCACCGTTGATCGACCCCATGGGTGAGGGGTTCGACTACGCGGCCGAGTTCGCCACACTTGATCTCGAGGCGGTGAAGGCCGACGTCGTCGAGGTGATGACGACCTCGCGAGAGTGGTGGCCGGCGGACTATGGCCACTATGGGCCGTTCTTCATCCGCATGGCGTGGCACAGCGC
>PMHU01000197.1 GCA_003156795.1 Acidimicrobiaceae bacterium | reverse complement strand
CGGCGGGCGTCGCGGCCGCCAGATCGGGGTCGGTGGCGTGAGCCGGGCTCGAGTGGTTCGGTTGGCCCGGGTCCGCGAGCGGATGGCTGACCTCGACGTCGAAGTGCTGCTGCTGTCGTTGGGGGCCGACCTGCCTTGGCTGACCGGATACGAGGCCATGCCTCTGGAACGCCTGACGATGCTGGTCGTGCCCGTCGACACGGCGGCCACGTTGGTCGTGCCGCGGCTGGAAGCCCCCCGGGTCGAGGAACAACCAGAAGTGTTCAGCCTCCGTCCGTGGTCGGAGACCGAGGATCCCGTCGCCATCGTCTCGGACCTGGCCGGAAGCCGCGCCAACGTGGCGATATCAGATCGGACCTGGGCGACGTTCTTATTGGCGCTGCAGCGTCGCCGGCCCGGCTCGTCGTGGCGAACGTCGTCGGAGGTGACGGGACCGCTGCGCGCCGTCAAGGATGCCGATGAGGTGACGGCCTTGGTGGCCGCCTCGGCCGCAGCCGACCGGGTGGCGACGCAGCTGCTGTCCGGCGATATCCCGCTACTCGGCCGGACCGAACGTCAGGTATCGCAGGACATCGGGCGTCGCCTGATCGACGAGGGCCACCAGAAGGTCAACTTCGCCATCGTCGGCAGCGGCCCCAATTCGGCCAGTCCGCACCACGAAGCCGGGCCTCGGGTGATCGGTCGAGCGGAAGCGGTCGTGTGCGACTTCGGCGGGACCATGGACGGCTACTGCTCAGACACCACCCGCACGGTTTGGACGGGATCGCCCACCAACGGGGAGGCGGAGATCTACAATTTGCTGCAGAGAGCCCAAGCGGACGCAGTCACCTCGGCGAAAGTCGGGGTGACTTGCGAACAGGTGGACGCGGCCGCGAGGTCGGTGATCACGGACGGTGGCTTCGGCGACGCTTTCATCCACCGAACCGGCCACGGGATCGGGCTCGAGGAACACGAGGACCCTTACATAGTCGAAGGCAACGGCGCCGTGCTGGTCCCCGGTCACGCCTTTTCCGTGGAGCCCGGCATCTACTTGAGAGGCCGCTTCGGTGCCCGCATCGAGGACATAGTGGTTGCGGCCGAAGACGGTCCTCTGGTCCTCAACCGGGTCAGCCACGACCTGACCGTGGTGGAGGCCTGATGGACTTAGGGATCATGGGCAAGGTCGCGTTGGTGACGGCCTCGTCCAAAGGGCTGGGCCGGGCCTCGGGCGAAGCGCTGGCCGCCGACGGGGCGAAAGTGATCATTTGCGGTCGCGGGGAAGAGACGCTGCGCGCCACCGAGGCCGGCATCCGTTCGGCCGGCGGAGACGTCCACGCCGTGGTTGCCGACGTCACCGATCCGGCCACTCCCGCCTCGCTCGTGGCCGAAGCCATCCGCCGTTTCGGCGGCCTCGACATCCTCGTGGCCAACGCCGGTGGACCACCACCCGGACGGGCCTTGGATCTGACCGACGACCAGATCACCGATGCCGTCAACGCCAACCTCACCACTTCGGTCCGGCTGGTACGCGCCGCGGTCCCTTCGATGCGTTCGGCCGGCTGGGGCCGCATCTGCTGCATCACTTCGTGGTCGGTCAAGCAGCCCATGCGCGAGCTGTCGCTGTCCAACCTGGCTCGCACCGGGCTGTGGGCCTGGGCCAAGACGGCCGCCCACGATCTGTTCGCTTCCGGCATAACGCTCAACCTGGCCTGCCCCGGCCCGCACGCCACCGACCGGATGCTCCAGCTGGGCGGGTCCGACGTCCCCATGGGCGACCCCGGCGACTTCGGTCGACTAGTTGCGTTTCTGTGCTCTCAGTCCGCCGGCTACATCTCAGGTGCCGCGGTGATGGTCGACGGCGCCGCCAGCTTGGGTCTGCTTTAGCCGCGCTGGTACGTGGTAGGCGGGCCAGCTCGGAGCACTCATGCCGACACGAGGGCGTCGCCGGTGGGTGGATCGACGACCCCGTCTTGGAGGAGCAGGTCCTCGATGATCCGGTCGAGGTGTGGCAACCCGTCTGGGTGATGGACCGGCGGGGCGATTTCCGGGATGACCCTGACCGTCCGGCCGAACGAACTGAAGGTCGTCGTTGGCCTTGCACCGACGTACGGGCGAACGTTGCTCACGGCATTCCGACGACTGGGGATCGTCCCCCTCTATGGTGCTGACCGTGGACGACCTCACGTTGGGCGAGCGCGGCGTCGAACATTTGCGCTCTCGTCTCGACGCAGTCCGAAGTCGTCCTATTGCACTGGTCGGGGTCCTGGTGGCCGCCGGGTCGCTTTCTTTCGCCGCCCCGACGATCTACAACGCGTCGACTTTGCCCAACCTTTCCTTCAACTATCGGGTGCTTAGCGCCTCGGGGGCAGTGGGCACTCCGATGCAGCTCGGGCTGGTGGTGGCGGCCACCCTTCTAATTATCGACCGTCTGAGTGCAGGTCCGGGCCAACGTGTGATGCTCGCTGCGCTAGCCGCCGTCGGCGCCGTCGGCGTGGTCGCCAACCTGGGGAGTTTGATCATCGCCTTGAGCATCGACGTGTCGCTGGTCCCCGTAGGCGGTCACGTCGCAGAGGGCCGGGCGATCCTCGTACTCGGCTATCTGGCGCCAGCGGTGCTGGCCGGTCTGACCTGCTGGGTCGGTGTCATCGGCGGCCGAGCGGTGCCTGGGAACGTAGGAAGCGCGGTATGACGTCGGAGTCGGATTTCGATTCGTACTCCCCACGTCCGGACCCGCCGGTTCGCCGTCCGGCGCTCTATCCGCTTTTCGTCATCCCCGTCCGCGTCGCCAACGTGGCGGGTGTCGCTCTCGTGGGGTCAGCGGCTCTGGCGATGATTGGAGCACTGATCGAGGCCCTTACCTACCACGCGCCGAGTCTCTCGCAGGAGGGTCTGCTTGGCCCGAACGCCGGGATCACCGAGTTCGGTCAGCCGGCGAACAGCTTCGCCGACCGGCTCGCGCTGTTCACCTCCGGAGGAGGCGCCAACATGACACTTGCCACCCTGCTGGTCGTCGCAGTCGCAGTCATTGCCATGGCGGCACGTGGGCGCGAAGCGGACGAGGAGCTGTTCGGTTGGTGGCGGCTCGTGCTGTCGACCGCAGCCGTACTGGCCACTTTCGTCGCCCTGGCGAATCTGGGCATGTGTGTCGAGGTCGTCCGGAATGTCAGCGGCGAGTTTATCGCTCAGGATTCGGCAAACAAGCTCTCGAGCGTCGTCGGCTTCCTGGCTCCGATCACGTTGTCGGCCGGAGTGGTGCTGTACGCGGTCTTGCGGCTTCGTTCCTCAATCCCGTCCGAGCCAGTCAGCCGTACCCTAGGGATCAATCGGCGCCAGGTGGAGTAGTCGCCAGATCCTCGAAACCTGAAGTGGACGGGGGTCAGCCGAGGATCACGGTGTGGCTGCCTCCTTGATGCCGCAGGCTGCGAGCCATCGCCTTGGTCGAGAAGCAGGCCCCCCAGGCACCGGTCCCGCTCAGGGCGATGCCTCCACCGCTTCCCCCGTATCTGCCGACCGCCAACAGACCGGCCCGGAGAGAATCGGTCAACGAGCCGCCTCGGAGATGCTCGGCGGCCACCAGCCTCGAGAAACCGGCCAACACGAAAGCCTCTCCGGCGCCGGTGGCGGAGACCGCGCACCCGGCTTCGGCCCAGACCCCCGCCCCGGGCAGGGGAGTGTCGCCCACCCGTCCGGGCACCTGGCCAGGACGTCCACCGGTGGAGCTGGCGGCCGCGAAGCGGCCATCCGAACTCACCGCTACCGCCCCGACCGTGCCCTGCGATGAGGCCGGACCGCCTGTAGAGCGATGATCGGCCATCGAGGAAGGGTCGGCCGCTCCGGTGCGGATGGCATGCGCCGTCTCGATTAAGGGAATCCCGCGTTGGCGGGCGAACAGATCGGCATTAGGCCCGGCCAGCAGGACCGGACCATCGAGTCGCAGGACCTCTTCGGCGGCGGCGATGGCCGAGTGGCGTCTGATGCATGCCACTGCGCCGGCCCGGCCGTCGTCGTCCATCAGCCCGGCGTCCATCTCTACCTCGCCGGCGGAGTTGGGCACCGAACCGCGCCCGGCGTTGAACTCGCCGTCGTCCTCGAGAGAGCGCACCGCCGCCACGACAGCGGCCACCGGGTCATCGCTCTCCCCGACGAGGTGCCCCCACCCGGCTTCGGTGGCGGCTTCAAGGGCCGTCGCCAGGTGGGCCGACATGAGCGCTGCGTCCGATCCGCCCTCGTAGAGCCTGGCGTAAGTCCCCGCCCCGCCGTGCACCAGCACCGCCGGCCAACTCACCGATCCCGAATCACCATGCACGATCAACTCCACAACGACCAGTCTGCCCGGCCCGAACTATGAACGCGAATTGTGGAACGCTCCCATGCCGTGAAAACACCGGCAGGCTGTCCGGCCGCAGCGGTTACCAGTGCCTACGGCACGGGATCTCATGTTCTGGTTAGTCTCGGCGGTAAGGACTGGCTGCGCGTGGATTGGGTGATTGGGCAAGATGGGCGGCATGGATGAGGGCTCACTCACGTGGGACGAACCACGGTTCTGGTTGATGGAACGCGATTTCGGAACCGGCGAGGAGGCTTTCGCGGCGGCGGAGAATTTCGTCGGATCGCGACTCTCGGCGGACCCCATCGAACCGCTAACGGTCATCGGCGACTATGTCATCCCTCCTTCGGGTGGGCCCGCGAGCCGTGATTTTCAGACGCTGCATTTCGACTTCGGGTTGCCCCTCGACCCGAGGACCTCGCAGGACGTCGCTCACTACACCGCTCTCTACATTGCTCACGGCGACCTAAACGTCACCGCGGTCACTCGGCTGGTACCGCTGGTGGCGCTGCTAGCGCAGCGTGACTGGCCCGAGCGCGCTGAGCTCATTGCGAGATTTGTCGCCTACGGTCGGACCCACGGGGCCAGGGATGACCGCATGGGCTATTCGGAGGGCAGCTTCGCTCGCGTCATCGACGCGGCAGTCACCAGCCCACCGCTACTCGTAAGCGTAAAGACCGACCGGGAGTTTCTCTGTGGGACGGAGTTCGCCGACCTGGGTGCAGAGGATGTCTTCTTCCAGCGGCACGGCCTGGACATCGCGGCGGTAGAGATCGACATTGTTCTTCAGCCGGGGCAACTGTTGGTATTCGACAATCTGGCGTTCGCTCATGGTCGTCGCGGGCGGCGTCGGCCGGGCGAGCTTCATCAACGATTCTACGGTCACCTGCGATTGAGCCCGGCTGACCAGCAAGGAGTACGGGAGCGGCTGCTCAGCGCGTTCTGCGGATCGTCAACGGACCCTTCAACTCCTGCCTCGTCGGTTTCCATTCCGTAGGCGGCAATGAAATGGCCGGACTCATCGTCAACGCCTGAGTGCAGGACGCGGTTGGAAACGAACACCAGGCCGTGGACCGATGCGCCTTGGCGAGGTGGGATCACAGCAATCAACACGTTCTCAGCCAGCGATTCCGTCTGAGCGACCTTGACGTAGCCTCCTCGAAATATGAGTTGGATTGACCGTGAATCGACGTCGAGGTAGTGCAATGCCCGTGGGCTGGAGGTACTGAGGTTGAGCACCATCCGCAGCACCCGTCGCTGGCGAAGCGTCTCCGCATCGCCAGTGACAGCTGTGGCGGAGTCGGAGTCGAGATGGAATTCAGGTTCACGGCTCTGCTGTACGAGGGAAACCCGCAGGAAGTTGAAGTGGTACACAGACCCACCGTGGGTGATCTGAGGCATCTCGGCAGCGAACCTTCGGCAGGCCGGGAGATCGCTCACGATCCCGTCGGCGCCCGCCAGGGCGGGAAAGTATCCGCAGCATTTGTCGAAGTCGTACCAGGCCCGCGAGCGAAGCTCACGTTCAGCCGCCGGAGCTCCTCGGACGAAGAATGGAACCTGAAGGGCCACCGGCGCCGGGTGGCAAGCCACGTCGAGCCGAGAGAGAAGGCCTCGCCGCATTTGGGGGCATCCTAGCGAGGGGCCGAGTTACCACTGGTCGCCAAACCGGAAGCCCACCCAAACTGCCGATCACAACAGACGCACCACGACAACCTGCCCGGCGTATCGCGGGAAACAGAATGACCCATAGCGTCTGGTCGACCTCCACCAACCGCGTCGGCACATCGCGATGTAGATCGACGGCGGTGTACTCGGGCTACGACTTAGAGCCGACGCCGATTCGGCTCGGCATCCGCTCTTGCGTCTGCGGCCAAGAGTGACGCCGGATCAGGGCAATCTGCTCGGCTGCGGTCGTCAAGGAACTCCGCCGGGTGATGCCCGGAGAGCTAACGCTTCTCGGATGGCGGCGCCGGACGGACCGGCGGCTTCTCGCCTTTCTCGATGTTCTGGCGCAGCTCCTCTCGGGTGTAGTCCAGGGTTGTCTGGGGGNNGGGGGTTGCCCAGGGAGAAATAGGGGCGAGTCCCGATCGACGACAGCTCGAATCGGGATGAGGGTGGTAGGTATGGTTCCTTCACACTTCGCCCAGTCCGATCGCCCTGCCGGTGTTGGCGCTCGATGTTGGTCCCCGTGGTTGGCCGTGGGAGCGTCGACCGTGGCGACCGTCGCGTCGGCGCTCTCCTTGGTCCTGTGGGTATATGACCTGCATACACGCGCTGAGTGCCCGCCTGGCTACGTTCGGCTGGTTGACATTGAACCCGGATTCCCGATCGTGTCAGGTGCCATGTGCATCGTCTCGGCTCTGGCTCTGGCGGGTGCGGTTCTCCGCCGGCAGTCGAGCCGGAGGGCGGGATGGCTGGTAGCCGCCGGGTTGATCCTTGCCGCCATCTCGACTGGATGGGCCTGGCTCGCGGTCGACGCGATCAGATCCTACGCCGAGGACCCGACGAATGGCTGCTGGACCTTCTGAGGTTTCCAGGACGCTGCCCCTTCACCGAACGACAAACGCAAGCGGGAAAACGCCGGAACGTGCGCTCAGATTGCTTCCTGACTTCGCGGAGCGTTCTGGCGCGACGTCGACGACGAGAACGAGTATGTCATGCGAGTTCATCCTGCCAAGCTTGCCCCATCGACTGGCGCGAATCGCTGGTCCGGAAGGGGCGCTACGATCAATCGTGTCGGGACTCAACCTTTTCCGACTCTGCTGCGTCTGACTTGTTGTGTTTCCGACTGTGGCCGTGACTTCAAGCAGCCAGCCCGGCGAGAGAACCGCCGAGTTCGAGGGTTTCTACGCGCTCCAGCGAGTCCCGGCGATGCGCTTCGCGTTCTTGATGTGCGGCGACCAGGCGCTGGCCGAGGAGATCGCCGCGGAGGCGCTCGCGAAGGTCTTCAAGTCCTGGCAACGTCAGGCGATCGGCAACCCTGAAGCCTATCTCCGCCGGGCCATTGTCAACGAGGTCAAAAGCCGAGGACGGCGTCGTTTCCTCGAGCGCCGCGAGCAACAGCGACACACCGTCCGGCCCGTTTCCCCCGACAGCGCAGAGCGATCGGCCGATCACCACATACTGACACGGGCGCTTCTCCGCCTCCCGGTCCATCAACGAGCACCTATCGTGCTGCGCTACTTCGAGGACCTGTCGGAGGCCGACACGGCGATCGTCCTCGGCAAAAGTATCGGCACCGTCAAGTCCTCCGTGACACGGGGCCTGGCCCGGCTTCGCGACGTCTTCGGAGAGGAATAGATTCAATGAGCAATCCCGACCACGATGACTTCACTTTCCGCTTGCAAGGAGCGCTCCATCGCGCCGGCTCCTCGGTAACGGCTACACCCGAGCTCGACAACCAGTTCGACCGACGAATCGCTCGGCGGCGTCGACGCGCACCTATGGCCACGGCTGCAGTGACCGGCGCCCTCTTGCTTGGCGCGGCCGTTGTCACGGTTGCGGTTTCTTCGCACTCTCAGCCGGCGCACGTTTCGGTCGCCCCGGCCCAACAAGACACGAGCATCCCCTCGACCCCTCAGGTCTACACACCGCCCGGGTGGGCTCTGCTCCCGCCAGCCCCTACCGCGTCTCGCATCGACGAGGTGGCCGTCTGGACCGGCTCAGAAGTGCTGTTCTGGGGCGGCCAAACGGTCAAGGGAGCCACCGGCCCGGGAGTGACCTATAACCCGTCGACCAGACATTGGTCCCTGCCGGCGACGGCTCCGATCTCGCCGCGGGACGGCCCAGTGGCAGTGTGGACCGGAACCGAAGCGTTGATCTATGGGGGGTCACTAGGCGACTCCTCCCCTGACAACGGGGCGGCCTACGACCCGGCCACCAACACCTGGCGTCAACTACCGGCCGCCCCCCTCGGCAACCTGACCGACTCAGCAAGCTACGCGGCGTGGACCGGCTCAGAGATGTTGGCCTGGGGATTCTTCGGCAACGGTAGCTCTGGAAACCACGGCGGCGGCAGCGACGCCGTGGGCATCTTCGACCCGGCCACCGACCATTGGCGAACCGGCGCCGTCGCCCCCGTGCAAGCCCCGGTGTTCGGGCAGGCCGTCTGGACCGGATCGGAGTTCATCATCGTCGGCGCCGGCGAGGGCAGCGCCTCAACCGACACCGTTCCGGAGATCACAGTCGCCTACAACCCGGCCACCAACACCTGGCGACGGCTACCACCCTCGCCCCTGCCCGGCGGTCGAGACCAAACGCTCGCCGTTTGGGATGGAACGGAGCTGATCGTCGGCGGCGGCTTCGGCGGCGGTCCGGTCCCGGGGCAGGAGCCCCACGACGACGTCGCCGCCTACAACCCCACCACCAACACTTGGCGCGTCCTTCCCGACGCTCCCCAAGGATTCACCGGCGAGGAATCAGACTACGATCCCGATATCTGGGACGGCCACGACGTCGTCATACTCGAAGACAGCGACCCCCACGGACGCCCCCTACTACTCGACCCGGCAACCGGCACCTGGCACTTCGGGCCACCAGCTCCAACGCCTGCGGTGAGCGACACCCCGGCCGTGTGGACCGGCCAAACCATCCTCCGGTGGGGCGGAGCCACCGCGCACGAAATCCAAACCGGCGAGAGTTGCCTCTGCGACGCCGTGCCGATCGGCACCTCCTTCACACCCAACAATGCCTAACGACGTCAGGAAATCGGCCAGCTCCGACGCCGACCACCACCGCCCGACCGCTACCCCCAAGACAATCCTCGACCGAGCGGCCTTTCGGCACCGAGACCCGGGATGGCATCACCGGCACCCCGAACTCGCCGACACCCCAACTGAAGACCGTGCCCTGCCGGGTTGCGGACGGATCATCAGAAACCTCCCACCCACAATCTGATCTGCGCTCTGCCAGTCGCACGTCGCGGATAATCATAGAGACGTTTCGATCGACGGATTGGCTCCAGCCAACCGCCAGCGCGTGGCGCGCCGATTCGGAACGCCCTTGCGCTGGGACGGTTGATACAGGTTCTCGTCGTTATGGCGTTCGGGGAAGACGGAGAGCGAGCGCCATACCGCGGTTACGGTGTCGGTTGCCAGAGGGCGGCTGACCGTCGCCACGCCCATCCCGCCGGTTCAAATCAATACAGGTCAGTGTTATACCGGGCAAGCTAAGCGCACTTGTCCGTCAGGGCGAAGAGGCGCCACTTCCCCGGCACACCCTTCAGCTCGTGTTCCCCGTGCTCCTCGAACTCGATATTCGACCCGACGACGCTTTCTTTAACCGTTGATCGTCCCCAGCACCTGGCCGGGACCAGCGAGGGCCGATACCCGGGCGCAAATATGCTCGACATAGTCGCCGGGATGATCCGATATGTGGAAGTTATCGGCCGCCCGGATGTCGATACGATCGTTCGGGAACTACCAGCCCTACCAAGAGACCAACCCTCGACCGGCGCATAGCGGCCGACTCGGGCGCGAAGGGATGGCGTCCGGGAGCGAAGGCGACAAGAATCTGGCGCCGCTCCCGCTGCCACTACACAATGGCTCGCGTGGGTATCGCCCGAGACGGCCAAGGTCGCGTCACTGGATTCTTCGGCTACGACGATGATGAGGGTCTGGCGACGCTGACCGACGCCGAGCGAGAACTCTGGCCCAACCTGGCGTGGCTGGCAGACGGTGTTGATCCCATTGCGGGGCGAGCGAACCATCCCGTGATCGGTCCTCTCGACACGCTTGTCGAAGGCTGGTGCGAACGACGCGAACTGACTCCTCTTTCATACGTGCTCCCATCGCACCTGGCAGGGCCAAGTGGGCTTGCGAGCTGGACGCAACTCCTTGAGGCCTTGGAGCGGATTCGGAACACCGCCAGGGCGCTGCCGGAGTTAGCCGAGCAAGACCTAGAAGTGGTGGTACGGCTGATCCAGGAGACAGCACGGATAGTCAGGCTCGGGCAAGAGGACTGAACGTGGGCGCCCCCAGTGCCGATTCGGGCGTCAACTCCATACTTGGCGAGGTTGTGTCTGGTGGCCTCCGGGCGCGATTAGGTGCGCCGGACGACGCCACCAAGGGCTTCGGTGCTAGTAGGGAGTTGCCAGACCCGGGCGTGGGGCTAATGGGAGAATGGGCGTATACACCAGCGGAAGCGCCCGTGCTCCTCACTGACTCTTTGCATGGCGCGCGCCGGGATGGCGACGGCGCAGGGGTCGCTGTCTTCAGACCAAAGCCGGAGCAGCGAGTGAAGTGAAACCGAACGTCGATGGGCTCCCAGAGTGGCTCTTCATAGACGATGGTGTAGCGCGGCGCGTCGGCGTGCACTCTTCAGAAGAACGTCACGCGGGTCGGTTCCTGCTTGCCCTGGGCGAAACCGGCACGGGCGGCGGGGATGCGGGTCGCCGGATCCATCTGGTTCGTGCCCATTGCGGTTCGGGAATCGGCGTCCGGTGTGATCACCTCGACGTGGCTGCCCTGCTTGCGCAGGGCCTCGACTTGGCTTGCCAGGTCCACGCCCCATTCCGGTGGTCTTCGCAGGCCCTCGAACTGGCCTGCTTCCGGCGGTGTCTGGCTCCGTCCGCCCAACGGCGAAAGCACCACGACGTTCGCATAGCCCGAGGCNNGCGGTGCTCGCGGTGACCGCGTCCACCAGGTCGACGCCGGAATCGCGGTCGAACGCAGCCAACTCGCCCGTATGCGCGTTGACGGCCACCACGATCATCGGCCTATCCGGCCATTCAGGGCGAGGCAACCTGGCGGCGACTATTGCGCGCCGCTGTCCCGCCCCGGGTTCGAGTACGGAGTCGCTCTCTAACCCGAACGCACCCATCGCACGTTGCAGATCGGCTGCCGAGGTGGCAGCGGCGCCGATGGCCCTCATCCTCTCGAACACTGTGGCCATCGGCAGGGACGGCGGCTGCTCACGGTTCTGTCCGACCGGTCGAACCGGCGGGGATAGCACCGACGCCAGCAATTCGGCCGCCGGTATACCGCTCCGGACCTGCGCTGCCGCGGTGGCCCCCGCCGAGGTGCCGACCACCAAATCGGCGGCCTCTGTCATATCGAGACCAGCTTCGGCCAGGCCCGCGATGATACCGATCTCCCACGCATTCCCGGCAGCCCCACCACCACCGAGAACCAGAGCAACGTTGTGAACCATCTGCGCACAGTGTCAGCCCGTGGAATCTCCTGTCCATCGAAATACCTGAAGTAGCGCGGATCGACTCGGCGCTTCTCCCTCGAATCCAGGCGACTTAGTCGCACCGCGAATATGCGCTCTCAGGGTTTGCTGGAGATCAGCAGCATGTGTGCGGAGAGGCCCAAGAGCGACGGCTCGTCCTCGATCACCCGTGCTGCCCAGACGATCCGTTCAAAACTGGCGGGATCGTCCCAGCGAGAGGCGAGATGGGGAAGCCAGCCACCCAGCCCTTCAAGACCCACGAGTTCTCGGACTTCCAAACCGGCATCCGTGACCTCCTGGCGTAGCTCGTCGGGATGGTGGAAGAAGGCCGTGGTGAACCAATGGGCCCTTCTCTCAGGGTTGCGGTGCTGACCTTCGACTAGATCGCGTTCGACGATAGGGACGAAGTCGGGGTCGAAGAGGAACCCCCGCGCCAGGCCGTCGAAGAGGGAGGCGAACTTGCTGATGGCCGCGACGACGACAATGCCACCAGGTCGCACTACCCGCTTGGCCTCCTGAAGTGCCTGGAGCCGATCGCCTCTCTCGACAAGGTGGTAAAGGGGTCCGAACAGGAGGGCCACGTCGACATCCTCGTCGCCCAGTGGCAGCGATCGGGCGTCTCCGACGTCGGCTTTGACCCCGAGCTGTGCAAGATCGTGGGTCGCCCGTGCTACGTGACGAGGCGTTATGTCGATGATGCGCACGGAGTTACCGAGGCTTGCCAGCCATCTGGCGTGAACCCCGGCCGCCCCACCGATATCGACAATGGTGGCCGGTGCCTTCGGCAGCCAACGACCCAGGACCTCCTGGACTCGAAGTAGCTCAAGCCGTCCGAGACCCTCGGACATGCGATCCTCCTCTCGAATGGACTCGTAATGACCGAGTACGTCTGGATCTGGCTCCACCATCCCGTCACGATACGGCCTACGGAGTCTGATCAAGACTTGGAGCGCGGATCGACTCGGCGCTGGTCGTCAGGCGATGGAGTTGACGGAGGAAGGAACACTCTGCGACCACGCCCTAGCTCCACGGGCTTGCTCGGGCAGACTGGGCTTGTGGACGTGCTTACGGAGGCAACCGTCTTGGCGGCGGGTGGCTGGCACCCTCGGTATGCCAGAGTCGTCCTGATCCATCAGGTTGTGGACGAGGCTGTCGTGCTAGTTGATAGTAACGGTGACGGCGCCGAGATCGAGTGTGAGCGGTGGTTTTGGGCTGAAGGGGCATGGGTGCACGAAGATACGCTGGCCAACATTCCTTGGGTGGTCCAGCTCTGGCAGTTTGATAAGGCCGGCACTGCTTCGCGGGACGCGGCTTGGCGGTACCTCATTTTTGAGGACGCCCTCCATCAGGCAGAACGTCTGAACGACGTCGTAATGGCTTCGCGCGAGCACGCAGGAGTCACGGTCTACCGTGTCGGAGCCACCTTGGGTCCCTTTCCAACTCCGGCACGCGGCAAGGTGGTTCTGCCGGTCCGACCGACACCGCCGGATTGACGCTCCTCGACGCCTGCCGAGTATGTGCTCGTAGGGGTGGCCTGGTTCCAACCATCAGATGGGCACGAGATGGGATAATCGGCAGGTTGGCGCCTGATTGCAGGATGTCGTGCTGGCGAGACAGCGCATCCGAGCAGGCACAGGGAGACCTCGGCAGTCTTCTTGGGGGCGGTTCTCCCGTTCGGCCATGAACTCTTGGAGAAAGCCGGCGAGGTGCTACCCCTTCGCTGCCTCGGGTTCTCTGCAAGGCGAAGTGGCCGTGCTCATGGGACACCCGAGAGGCGAAGGGCGGCCGCTCTTCCGGACAGGGGACTGGCACGCCTGCGGCTGGGGCGAGATGAGGGTCCGCGTCCGGGGAGTGGCGCTGGGCAAGTATTTGGAGTTATGCGCAAGGCGTGTGCTGGTCGTCGTGGGTGCAGGGCGGCGGGTAGGTTTGCTGTCCGGGTTGGTCTTATGGTGGTGCTCGCGGGCGTCGGGGTGGTCTCCGTCGAGCAGCCGGAGGTGAGTGCTCAGTCGAACGGTTGGTCGCAGGTGCCTGGGGTGCCGGCGGTGCCGGGTGGCGATGCGCAGAGTCTGGCGGCCGTGTCTTGTTCCTCGTCGCGCTATTGCATGGCATTGGGTTTTCAAGATGTGTACGCCGGCACCCCTAGGCAGCTACCAGAGGTTGATGAATGGGACGGAAACGCTTGGTCTAACGGTCCGGTGCCAACTCCACCTAGATATGAGGCTCTCTCGTTTGATGCTGTGTCGTGCGCATCGCCCGAGTGGTGCGTGGGGGTTGGGTCGGCTTCGGACTCGGCCCTCGGCGGCGACCAGGCGAAGATCGCCTGGTGGAACGGCGCCCGCTGGTCCGTGCAGACCAACCCCCATTTCTTGCGCTCCACTGCCCTCTCAGGTGTGTCGTGTCCATCTGCGCGGTTTTGTCTGGCCGTAGGTGCGAAGTATTCGAATGAACACACAGGGAGCGTCGACTTCGACCATCCTGAGGTCGAAATGTGGAACGGGGCGACGTGGTCTCGGATAAGGCCGCCGGTATCAACAGGACTTCCGTCGCCCAGCCCGACCCCGGCTGGTGTCTCCTGCCTTTCTGCGCGCTTTTGTGTTGTAGTAGGCCTAGGGACAGTTGACACTGCTGCCCAGGTATGGAACGGTTCCGACTGGTCAACCGAAACGCTTCCAGGCGGTAGTTCTGAGACGTACGCGCTCACGGCAGTGTCCTGCACTTCGATATCAAGCTGCGTGGCGGTGGGTTCCGCCCAGCCGGACTCGCCGACAGGCCCGCGGCAGCCAGTCGCATTGACCTGGGACGGGAGCACCTGGATTGCGGAGACACTCCCCACGGATCCGTCGCTGAGTTACAACATCAATGCGGTGTCGTGCACGAGCACCACATCGTGCGTCGCGGTCGGGGATTTCTGCACGTCAACATCCGGATGCAACGCTTCAACCGTTGACCAAACTGTGGCGCTTTCTTGGAACGGTAGCGTCTGGTCGGCGATGGATACACCCACGATCGCCGGTAACAGCGTCCTGCAAGGCGTTTCCTGCTCGTCGTCTCGCTGCGAGGGCGTCGGCTACCAAGGCCCCCTGAATAACGGCAACATCTTGACGGAATCATTTGCGGCCGAAACCTGGACGGTCACCGAGCACCCTCCCAATGACGTCACATACAACCCACTAAGTGGAGTGTCGTGCACCTCGCCGAGCTTCTGCGTAGCCGTCGGTGCCTACATGAATCAGGACTTTCTTCGGCAGGTATTGATCGAGCAGTGGAACGGAACCGCGTGGACGGTCGTCCCAAGTCCCAATAGTGGGTTCGATCCGGTCAATGCCGTTTCGTGTTCGAACCCAGATTGGTGTGTCGCCGTCGGCTACCAACCCGGGTCAGAAGGATACAACGCGACGTTTGTCGAGACCTGGGATGGCACCAGTTGGAACGTAACACCAACTCCCAATCCGTCAGGCAGCGACCAAGAACTCTACGGAGTCTCATGTACAAGCAGCGCCTGGTGCGTCGCGGTGGGTACCAGCATCTCGGGCACCGTCTCCGGGTATGGTCTGATCGAAACCTGGAACGGAACGTCATGGACGATCGACAGTTCGGATCCGTCAATTGATGACCTGTCGGACGTCTCCTGCGCGTCCGACACGTCGTGTGCCGCCAGTGGACAAGGCTCCGTACAAGGACAGTCCTACGACCAACCGGCGGTCGAAATGTTCAACGGTGCCGGCTGGTCACTCTCCACACTGCCCCCCGTGTACGAGGGATCGTTGAGCGGGATCTCGTGCGCGACACCGCAATCATGTACCGCAGTGGGCGAATACGCCCCCGAAGCCCAGTCGACCGACACACTCGTGGATTCATGGGACGGCACCACCTGGACACAAGAATCGTCTCCGAACACGTCCGGACAAGGTAATAACCTGAACTCGGTGTCGTGTTCATCCGCCTTGTCATGCGTCGCCACTGGGTCCACGCTGACGGCCCCTTTCTCCGAGGTATGGGACGGGAACAGCTGGACTATCGCCACCATCGACATACCCGAGCGCACGCAAGACTACCTCTACCAGATCTCGTGCCCACCAACCCAGCCAGCGACCCTGTCGTGCACAGCGGTTGGTGGCCAAGTTAGCGCCCATCAGATGCTGCCGCTCGTCGAGAGCTACAGCTAGCGCCGCAGTCATCAGCAGCGCTCAGGTCTCCTTTGGACCGTTCAGCTAACGATCGTCACCCGCACCGTTCCCCGCACCGGATCGAGCACGGCCCAGGGGGAGCGACCGTGGACCCGTCGGCGCGATCCGGTGGTGCCGCGGCATTGTTTGCGGGAACCCTCAGGCGGCTATGCGGCAATTGACGACGGCCCGTCGCCGCATCACGGGTGGCTCGTCGAAGCGGGTGCGGACCCGACAGCGAGCGGGCGGCGGCGTATGAGCACGGTCGTTGGTCCCGTGCTGAAGCGCATGACCTGAACCTCATCAGGCTCGATCACCGGTTCCACCCCGGGGGGTGCAGTGATGGTCCAGACTGCCGGCGACCGGTTCGCTTCGGGGTGGCTGACCACAGCTCCGGGATTGGCGCCGTGGACCAGGGCGTCGACGATCTCGTAGGCGCCGAGGTCGAGTAGTCCCGCCAGCGAGTAAGGGTCGCCCTCGGCGAGAGCGGGGGCGTCGGGCGCCAGGGTGAGGGTGATCGTATCGGCGTCGGGCATGGTCACGCTGAGGCCGGTGTAGTCGACGAGGCCGAGGAGGTGGGTGAGCTGCAATGTGTTGGCCAGGGCGGCGAGGTCGTCGCCGGTTCCGAGGGCGCGGTGGATGCGTTCGGCGGTTATCCATGCGATGCCGGTAAACAGCGCACGTCCGGCTTCGACGGCGCGGTCGGGGCCGTCGTGATGGTCGACGGCGAGCATCAGGGCGCGCGCCAGGAGATGGCCTTGGATGGCGAACTCCCGCACCGCGATCTGCAAGGCTCGGTGGGAGAGATGCTCGAGTTCGAAGTCGGCCTCGAATGGTCCGCTGTAATCGGACCGGCCGCCCGTTTCGGTCGTATCAACGGGCTCATTAGGCAGAGTGGCCAGCACGCTGCGCGCCACGCGCTCGAGGCGAGGATGCGGCGCGACCGGATCGTGTGCGGGGTCGATGACGACGGTCCAATGGCAGTCGGGGCCGCCTCGGGGGACGCCGGGGGGTCGGTGGATCGGGCGGACCTGGGCGCGGGGGTTTGTGGCCACGGCGGTGGCGTCGAAAGTGGGGTCCTCGATGGTGTGACACATGCCGTGCACGAACGCTTCACCCATCGGGGCTACGTCCGCGAGCGCCCCACATGTCCGCAGCCAGAAGTCACCCGTGTGGCGGTCGTGGACTTCGTAGCCGACGTCCATGAACTGGTGAGGGAAGCCGATGTCGAGTTGGAGCCCTTTGAATATGGTGATCACGTCGTCACCGGCGTACCCAAGGAGGCGCTGCATGCGTCGGGTGTAGACCGGGCTGGCGGTCATCCACTCCTCGATGGCGATCTCGTAGGCCTCATCCATCGGGTGATGGCGGAGGACCGCAGGTATCGAACCGCGATCCTGGAGGTGCCCGGCGAGGAGGCGCTCCCGACCGAGGGTGCACAGGTCGCCTCGGGACAACCGGTGGAGCCCGAAGTCGGCGTCGAAGGGGCGGGTCATCGATTCGGCGGCCAGATGGGGACGGGCGACTGACCGATCTTGTAATGGCCGGGCAGGTCGGGGGTGATGGCGCGGTTCATGCGGGCGGTCATTCCTTCGGACAGCTTTCCGTCGCGGATCATCTCGAGGAACAGGGCACCGGCGTTGCCGAGGTCGAACCAGTCGCGTTGCCAGGCCCACTCCATGTTGCCGGCGTAGGAAAACCAGCTGCCGCCGATGCCGGCGATCTCGTACTGGGTGCCGTCGGCGCGCCTAGCTCCGGCGATTTGGTGCCAGAATCCGACGACTTGGCCTTTCTGGTCGTCGATGAGGGTGGTCTCGTACGGGTAGGTCCAGCCTTGGAGGCCGTCCATCTCGAGGCCGATGGCGATGTCGCGGATCTCGTCACGGCCGACGGCCATGAAGTCATGACCGGGCCCGTAGTTCCAGCCGTAGGTGGCGTCGACCGCGTAGCAGTCAGCCATGCATCGCCAGTCGCCGGTCGCTTCGGCTTGCTTGTTGACGTCCAGCCAGCGCTGGACCATAGCTTCGAGCTCTGCTCTGGGGTAGGCAGCCATGTCAGTCGGTCTCCTCGATGCGCAAAGCATGGGTCGGGCAGTAGCGGACCGCGGCTTCCACCGCGCTGCGTTGGGTGTCGTCGGGGCATTCGGCGAGGATGGTGACGGTCAGGGCCCGCTTCGGGACCACGAAGATCTCAGGGGCCTCGGACTCGCAGACACCATGGCCCTGGCAGAGAACCTCGTCGAGTCGGATCGTCCAGGCCATCAGGCGCCGACGTGACGGTCGGCCCGGCGGCGGTAGCGGACCGTGCACGGCTGGGCCAGCTGCACGACGATCTTGGAATGGTCGTTGCGGTAGCTGTCGAGTGGTTGGGACGCGTCGAAGGTCCAATCCCGCAGCAGGGTGAGGAAGATGGCCTTCAGCTGCATCTGCGCGAACGCGGCGCCGACGCAGCGGTGCCGGCCCGCCCCGAAGGGGATCCAGCTCCATGGGTTGGCGAGGTCCTCGTTGCGGCCGTCGAGATAGCGGGACGGGTCGAAGCGGTCGCGGTCGACGAACGAGTCGGGTAGGTGGTGCGACACGGTTACCGACGCCGCGACCATCTGTCCCGGCTCTATGACCTCGCCGAGAACCTCGAAGCGCTCCTTGGCGACTCGTATCAGAATTATCAGTGGCGGGTGCAGGCGCAACGTCTCCTTGATGGACGCGTCGAGCCGGGGGGCGTCGCGCAGCGCTTGATAGGACACCTCGGCGCCGTCGGCCATGAGGGAATCGACCTCGGTGATGACCGCGGCCATCTCCTCGGGGTGGCGCAACAGCTCGATGAGCGTCCACGCGGCCGTGCCCGAGGTGGTGTGGTGTCCGGCGAACATCATCGCGATGAACATGCCGGTTATCTGATCCGCGATGAAGCGCTTGGTGCCGTCGGGGTTGTCGATCGACATCAACACATCGAGCAGGTCGCGTTCGTCGTCTGACGCCGTCGGGGAGACCGTCCGTTGGTCCATGATCGCCTGAACCAACTCGACGAGGCCGGCCCGGGCCGCATCGCGGCGACGGA
>PMHU01000046.1 GCA_003156795.1 Acidimicrobiaceae bacterium | reverse complement strand
GTTCTGACACCGATCGGCGTGTTAGATCGCGAGAAGCAACTCGGAGTCGTACGAGAGCTCACCGACATCGTCGCCGCGGCCGCCGGAGACCCAACGGTGGCCGAGCGCACCTGGGTTCTCATCACAGAATCGCCCGAAGGTGGATGGGGGATCAACGGGCATGCGAACACGGGATCCGATATCGCAGAGGCCGCCCGGAGCCAGTTGGCTGCTCTGGGCGAGAGGCGAGCAGCTGACGGCTAGTCGCAATATCCGACCCGGTGTCGCCAGACCGAAGAGGAGATGGACGTAAGACCACAGCGAGCGACCGGACGAGGTGACCTCACCCAGTCCGAGAACAGAAAGGACACGTGAAATGCCTCCCAAACCGAACATCGTTCTTGTCCATGGCGCCTGGGCCGACGGGTCCAGCTGGAGCTCCGTGATCGAGCGGCTCCAGGAGGGTGGCTATCGGGTCACCGCACCGCAGTTTCCAATGACCGCGTTGGCGGACGACGTCGCCCGCCTTCGCCAGGTGCTGGACTTCCAGGACGGTCCGACCATCGTCGTCGGACACTCCTACGGCGGCCAGATCATGACGTCACTAGGCACCAACGCACCCAACGTCGTCGGCCTGGTCTACATCGCAGCCTTCGGGCTCGACGAAGGGGAGTCGCTGGGCGCGCTGCTGGCGCAGGGACCGGTTACACCAGCGCTCGAGCATCTTTTCACCGACAAGCAAGGCTTCGGCTGGCTTTCCGAGGACGACTTCGTAAATCACTTTGCAGCCGATGTTGACCCTGTCAAGGCCAGGGTGATGTACGCGGTGCAACAGGCTTTGGCCGGGTCCGCGTTCACCGATGTGATGGGAACCCCGGCATGGAAGTCTGTTCCGTCTTGGTATCTCGTTGCCAAAGACGACCAGGCGCTTCCTCCGGAGGCCGAGATGCAGTTCGCTCAGCGAATGGGCGCCACGACGGTCGAGGTCGTGTCCAGCCATGTTGCGATGGTCTCTCACCCCGATGCGGTGGTCGAGCTCGTCGAGCAGGCGGCCGAGGCCTGCCAGGCTGACTGATTGCTGAAGAGGTCGGTCAGGATCAACAACGGCGCCACGAAAGGAGGATGCAAGATGCCGATGGACGACGTGCAGGACGTATGACCGCTTATTCAGAAGCGCCAAACAGATCCATCGGTGCCGGGAGCGGCATCGACTACGTCTATCGAGACGTCGGAAGTGGAGCCGTTCCCGTCGTCCTTCTCCAACACTTCCGCGGGAACCTAGACAACTGGGATCCGGCGCTGATCGACGCGCTCGCCTCTTCCCGCCGTGTCGTAGCCTTCGACAACGTGGGAGTAGGGATGACCACAGGGACCACGCCGAGTTCGGTGGACCAGATGGCCCACGGTGCGCTCGCTTTTCTAAGCGCCATGAACTTCGATCAGGTGGATCTCCTGGGGTTTTCAATCGGCTCCTTCGTCGCCCAAGAGATCGCTCTCCTGAGGCCCGACCTCGTGCGACGGCTGATTCTGGCCTCGTCCGCACCGAAGGGAGCAGCTGGTATGCACGGGTGGGAACCGGACGTCATCGGGGCCGTAGGCCAACCTGAGCCGAACCCCGATGGCTACCTGGACGTGTTTTTCGCCCGATCACCCACGAGCAGGCAGGCGGGACACGAGGCGTTGAGACGCATGCTGGCCAGGCGGCAAGACCGAGACCCGACGACGACCTGGGAAACCCGGCTGGCTCAGTATGACGCCGTCTGCTCGTGGGGCACCCCGAACTTCGGCCTTTTGCAGCGACTGAGCGCCATCGAGGTGCCGGTGATGGTTGCCAACGGCGACAGCGACCCCATGATCCTGCCTCACTTCAGCTACCTGATCGCGGGTTTAGTACCCCAGGCTCGGCTGAAGATCTACCCGGACTCGGCTCACGGGTTCCTTTTTCAGCACCACCACGAATTCGCCTCCGACGTCGACGCGTTCTTGTCCTGATCATCGCATGGCTCGGATGATCAGCGAGAATCACACTCGCGTCGACTTGACTGGGCCAGGACGGTGCAGGCGGGACGCTACGTGTCAATGGCGGCTGCTACGAGCCGCCGAACTCTCGTGGCTCCCGGATCCGCCAGCGTTGGTCACGGAGTCGTAGCTCGACGAACCGCTCCTGTGATCGTTTGGACAGTTGGCCCATCTCGTACAGATAACCCAATCTCCGGAGTTCGTCGTCCTCCTCAACGGTGAGACGCTTGTCGAAGCCGCTTTCGATGTGCTGTGTTTCCCGTTGAGATTCTCCCACATCGGCGATTTCGGCGTGCGGTGGAATGATCTTGAGTAATTCGAAATTGGCGATAGGTCGGACCAGCGATCGTTCGCTTCTAGGCTTCGACCGCCTCGACCACGCTCCACATTCCTCGCTGCTCGGTCGGCGACATGTGCGGGTCCCTCACCTTCCATTCGACGACCTCGCGTAGGCGAGCCTTGACCGCGGGGAGATCGACGTGGGCCAAGAAGCTGTTGACGAGCATTGACCGGCCATGCCCCATGATCGAGCCCTTCACTCCTGATTCGGGTATCTCGCCTGCGGCCAACAGCACCCAAGCCAAGGCCACGTCTACCGCTGGATCACCGCTTGCTGCGTTAGGCCAGTCGATGACCACCGGGCCTGTAGGACCGAGGATGACGTTGAGCGGGTGCAGATCGAGGTGCACCAGTCGGTCTCCGTGCCCGACCGGGGCGTCCGGAACGAAGTCGGGGGCCGGAATGTCGTGCAACCGGCGATGCAGATCCGCGAGTACCGTCCCTTGGCGACGAATCGTCCACGGGCGGCGCCCCAGCGCTGCGACCATCGACGGGCCGTCGATACGTTCCATGACCAAGTCGGTCCCGTCATCGGAAATCTCCTGCACGGCGGGAACGGGATAGCCATGCTGACGGGCGTAGTCCATCGTGCGGGCCTCAGTAGCCATCGTCCGACCTTGGCGGGAACGGCGCAAGACCAGCCCGGGCCCGTAGTCGAAGATGTCGCAGTCGCGCCCTGATGCGAGGAGGCGACCGGGAGCCCGCACCCCACCAACAGTAGCGATCGGTCCACGATCCCATCGGACGCGTCGCCAGGCCCTTTGGACCCGTCGGCAGGTCACGCCCGCTGCGGCTCCTCGCTTCGGGACCTACCGCCAGCCATCGCTGCGAGCCGGCCCGAGGTTCTGGACCCAACTGCGACCAACCCGAGCCTCGGATGGGTGGGAGACTGGCGGTCATGCCAGTACAAGCCTCCTTTGGACGCAAAGCAACGTATCGGGCGTATGGCATCAACGGGGACCAACTCGCGTCTGAGGATCTCGGCACCGACGAAGAAGCCGTTGCGTGGGTACGTCGACTCGTCAAAGACGGGCTCTCCGTCGGGCGTCTGAGCCGAGACGTTACTGCCGGCTTCGGCATGGACATCCCCCTCCCGTGACATAACAGAATGCGCGATCGATAACTCTGACTTACCGAAGTCGGCCGAGATGCCGAACGGCACGTACGCGCATTTGAGTTCGTTCGGCCAGTTGACCCCTTCGACCGAAGCCTGCCCGTTCTTATCGAGCGCGAGAGAGCCGAAGTGTGCTGTTACCGGGATTCTCGCCATGACGCCGTCATCTCAGCTGCGATGGCGGAAGGACGTTATGTCGTTCGCCTGGGGATGCAGCCTGGGTATCCATATAATCTGCAGGGCGGTCCGCCCAAGCGCCCCCCTCACGTTATAGGGCGTGCAGCCCAAGGTGACTTACCAGGTCGCAAAACCATCAAGACCCGGCCGACGCCGCCAGGTTGGCAGATACGCACAGCAGGTAGGCGCCGTCGGCTCGCCCGTGGGCTGTCGCCTCTTGCGCGTGAACGCTCCAGCCGGTCTCGGCGAGGAACTGTTCGAC
>PMHU01000218.1 GCA_003156795.1 Acidimicrobiaceae bacterium | reverse complement strand
GACATGGCCGCAGGTCCGCGTCGGGCCGGCACAGGCGTTGATGAGCCCGGTCAACACGCCCTGGTTCCAGCCGTTGATGAAGTCCCCGTGGGCGGTGTCGGTGGAGCCCTGCTGGTTCGGTCCCATCGACAGGGTCAGCCCGGTTGCCGAGGTGATCGGGTAGATGACGTGGAAGATGACCGTCGGAATCCGCACCGGGTAGCCGGCTGGGCATCTGGTACCCGTGACGGGGTACACCACGTTGGTCTGGCTGGCGCCATTGAGGGTGCTGCCGTTCCAGCAGGAGGGGAAGGTGATACGTAGNNGGGCTGGGGAGCGGTGGCGTTCTCGTCACCGGCGATCATCTCCAGCCCTACCGGTGGCGCGGTGACCGTCGGGTTCGTGGCGTGCAGACCGGACCAGTAGATGAGGTTGCGTTCGGGCGTGATCGCGATGCCGTTCTGGTACAGTACGGGCGTCCAGTAGGCCGAGGCATCAGCGCTGGTCGAGCACGTCGTCGGGCCTCCGACCAGACCGGCGGCGACCGATGTCGCCGATGTGGTGGTGTTGCCGTAGAAGTCGTGGGCCATCGACTGCCCGGTGCGCCCGGGCATGAGGATCGGGTCGTCATTGGCCTCGTGGCTGTACAGGCAGGTGTCGCTGATCNNCAAAACCGGCAGCCGTGAGTCCTGCAGCCACCAGAGCGACCACGGCACCTGCGCCGATCGTCGTCCCCAGCCGCCGGTCCGCCCACGCCCTGCTGAGTCTCGAAACCATGGCTTGCCCCTTTCGCTCCCTCCACACACTGGACGTCGATCATGAGCAGACCATCAGCTAGCTGTTAGCGAACTGTGAACGACTGACGATTCGTCAATCAGGTCATGCCTGCACACCCGTTGCGAAGACGGCGCTGGTCGGACACGTTCGCTCAGCGCTTCTTCCCCCTGGCCTTCTCCTTCTTTGCCGGCTCCTGGAAGTACTGGTCGACGGCCGTGGTGAGTCCCTGAGCGATCACGTGCTGGCCCAGGACGCTGTCGGCGATATCAGCCTCGAAGGGGTCCGTGATGAAGAGCGGCTCGATGACCACCCCTGGCATCTGACTCGGGGTGGAGAAGAATCCGGGCGAAGCGGGTCCGAGCAGGAGAAGATGGTTGTAGTTCTGGGCCTCGCCGGCCAGGCCGGTGTCGGGTGAGTCCGTCGGTGCCACCGACCCCAGGGCCGCGTCGGACTGCACACCCTCGTCGGGGATATCCCAACCCTCGGCGTTCATGTCGCCCAAGACGTCGTTCTGCACCAGGTTGGCCAGCCGGATGTTCTCGGCGGCGAAGGGGCGGTCGGGGTCGTAGCCCGTGACGACCCCGGCGTTGGACGGCGAGGACCCGGCGTCGAAGTAGATCCCGATAAGGAGGTTGGCCCTAGCCATGTTGGCGCAGACATCGCGGGCGGCCTCGTCGTCGTGGGAACCGAGGAGGGTCAGGACGCCGGCCGACACATCGTCAGGCTGCAACCGCAGCACGGTGGAATCAGTGGTGCGCGAGAGGACGACCGTGTAGCCCTGCTGCCGGAGCAGCGCCAAGGTATCGATCTCCACCGGGAGCGTCAGTGACGCCTCCGTGATGCTCTGGCCCGATTGCGTGGTCCCGANNCGAGGAAGACGGTCTCGTGGCGGTCGCCGTGCTCCGGTCGGAAGGAGATGCAGGCCCCGCTGGCGAAATATCTGGGGTCGATGGCGGTGGGCCGGGTGGGGCCGGCGGCGGTCTTGTGGCCGCCACCGGAATGTGACCCGGACACCGACACCAGGACGGCCACCACGACCACCAGGACGAGCACCGGGCCCACGAGGGCCAGGCGCCGGGCGCGATCGGTCCAGGCCCGACGCCGGGCGCGGTGGCTTGGTGGCTGTCTCGGCGTGGTGGCGCTCCTGCTCGACGCAGCGGATCCGCGTGCCGTACGAAACGTGCACCTTAGGAGAGCGGGTCACGGCCGCGGCGTCAGGCACCTGGTAATGACCGCCGACGCTCGTGCCTGGCCGTGGCCGGGCCGTGGCCTACCGGTGCCTGCCGCCCCCGGAGCCGTCAATCGGCATCGACCGTCAAGGGCTGTACGGCGGCTGGTGGGGCGGGCGAAGTCTCGCTGGCCGGAGTAGCCAGCGAAGGGGTCGGGGTGGCAGTCGCATCGGTACAGGCCCGGTCCTGTTGNNCGGCGGCTCCGGTCAGGGGTTGGGGCAGGTCGTTGACGATCACGGCCGGACGCCACGTGACCTGGTCGATATGCCGACCCGTCACCGTGATGACGAGGGATCCACTGGCGTTCTCGGGAGGAGAGTTGTCGTAGAAAGCGAAGTTTCCCAATCCGTAGTCGACGAAAGCAGAGCCCAGATATCCGGCGCCAAGCAGGACGTGCGCGTGGGTGCCGACGATGATGTCGGCTCCCGCCTTGACCAGGAGCTGGGCCAGCGGCTCCTGCAGCGGGTTGGGACACGCATCGAGCTCGGTCCCCCAGTGGAGGTAGACCACGACCGTGTCCGCCACTTTGCGGTCAGCCTCGACGGCCGCGATCAGATCGTTGACGTCATAGGCCGAGGCCAATCCGGGCTGGGTCGTGGTGGCC
>PMHU01000088.1:900-5896 GCA_003156795.1 Acidimicrobiaceae bacterium | reverse complement strand
GCTCTGGATCCTGTTCGCCCGCAACATCTACGCCGTGCCGCAACCAACCGTGCCCGCGCTGGCGGTGATCCTTGTTTGCTTCGGGGCCTTTCTACTGGCGAATCTGGCCGCCGCATTACCCGGCCGGCTCGCCGCGAACACTCCGCCGTCGCTGGTATTGCGAGCCGAATGAGGACCGACGTTCGGTCGTCATGACGATCGCTCGGGCTGATCTCTCGGCTTCTTGGTACCGCTTCCAGGCAACTTTTCGGCGGCGCTGGGCGGGTTATATCGGCCTGCTCGTGCTTATTGGAATTCTGGGCGGAGTCTCCCTCGCCAGCTTCGCCGCGGCCCGACGCCTCGAGTCGTCCTACCCGTCCTTCTTGGCTCGAACCAACCCGTCCAACCTCAATATCGATATCGGGGACTACAACCCGGTCATCCTCAACCGGATCAGGCAGCTTCCGCAGGTGCGCTCGCTCGAGTCGTTCGTAGCAATCAACAGCGGACCGGTGGGGCGGAGATGGAGCGCTCGACGTCTCCGCCCCCGACGCCAGCCTTCAGGTCGAGGGGAGCGTGGACGGGCTGTACTTCAACCAGGACAAGGTGACGATTGTCGTCAATAGCTTCGCGGCCCAGCTTTATGGCATTCGGGTCGGTCAAGTACTCCGATACGGCTTCTTCTCCAACTCGCAGCTGGGTTCGGACGGGCTCCCTAGCAGCCCAGCGCGGACCACGATCGACCTGCATGTCGTCGGGATCGTCTACCTCAACGACGAGGTGATCGAGGACGAGGTTGACAAGGGTCCGGCGCTCTTGGCCACCTCGGCACTTACCCGCCAGATGTTGGGCTGCTGCGTCACATACGCATGGAGCGGTCTACGGCTGCGACACGGCTCCTCGGATGTGGCGGCGGTAGAGCGGGAATACCTGGCCCTTCTTCCCGCCGGGGACCCGTACTACTTTCACGTGACGTCGGTGATCGAATCCGAAGCCGAACAGGCTGTCTACCCGGAGTCCATAGCCCTGGCCGCCGTCGGCGTCATCGCCGCCGCGACAACCCTCGTCGTTGGTGTTCAGGCTATCTCTCGCCTGCTTCGCCTGACCGCAGATGACCGCAGCGTGATGCGGGCCATAGGAGCTTCCCCGGCGTTGACCATGACCGAAGGGCTCATCGGGATCCTGGTGGCGATTGTCGGGGGATCGCTGATGGCAGGCGTGATCGCGGCAGCGGCGTCTCCAATTGAGCTCGGCCCAGTAAGGGCCGTCAAACCGTCAGCCGGATTCTCAATGGACTGGACGGCCGTCGGCCTCGGGATGCTCGGCTTCGTGATCATTCTCAGCACCGTCGCGGTCTTCATCTCCTACCTAGGCGCACCGCACCGATCGACCACCAGCTCAGGATGGCTATCGGTCCGGAACTTGACGGCTCGCGGCGCCTCAGTGGTGGCTCGGTTGCCGGTGGTGATGGCCTCGGGAGTCCGGTGCGCCCTCGACCCCGGACGCGGTCGTTCTACGGTACCCGTCCGCTCCACTATCGCCGGGGTGGTGCTGGCAGTCACGTTGGTCGCCGCTTCGTTGACCTTCGGGGACAGCCTCACCACGCTGGTCTCTCACCCGCGACTGTATGGCTGGAATTGGAGCTACATGCTCGAATCCGGCGCCGGCTACGGCGACATTCCCCAAGGGCAAGCTGCCCGGCTTCTGAACGGCGACGCCAGCGTGACCGCTTGGACCGGCGTCTACTTCGATTCTCTGCTAATCGACGGCCAGGCCATCCCGGTCATCGGTGCTACGCCAGGGGCAACGGTCGCTCCACCACTGCTCCAGGGACACCGGGTGGAGGCGGCCGACCAGGTAGTCCTCGGTCCGCAAACCCTTACGCAGTTGCACAAGCACATCGGCGACACCGTTCGAGTGTCCAATGGGGGCGATATCGCGACTCTCACCGTCGTAGGCGTAGCCAGCCTGCCGACCGTCGGGATCGGATTCGGTCTCCACCTCTCGATCGGATCGGGAGCGGTAGTCGATTACAACTTGATCCCGGCATCGGCTCGCAACATCACGGACCTCCCAACGCCCGGACCGAATGCCATCTTCATCCGAACCAATCCGAGAATCGCCCCGACGATCGCCCTCCGGTCGGTGCAGGGAATCGCCGACGCGATCAATTCCGCCACCGAAGGAAGCACATCCATCCTGGTCTATAACGACCTGCTGCCAGCGGAGATCATCAACTACAAGACCATGGGGTCCACGCCCGTTATCTTGGCCACCGGGTTGGCGGGAGGGGGCCTTTTTGGCGCTTGATCTCATGTTGACCTCGGCGGTACGTCGACGCCGGCATGACCTGGCCCTTCTAAAGGCGTTCGGCTTCACTCGACGGCAGCTGGCCGGCGTCGTCGCCTGGCAGGCGGCGGTCACCGCCACCATCGGTGCGGTCGTGGGCGTCCCCCTCGGTGTCGCCCTGGGCAGAACGCTGTGGGGCGTCTTCGCTCGCAAGCTCTACGTCGTGCCGGCCCCGGCCGTACCCGCTCTGACTGTCCTCCTGGTCGCATTCGGAGCGATAGCCCTATCGGTCCTAGTCTCGGCCCGACCAGGCCGAGCGGCCGCCCGGACCTCTACCGCTCTCCTGCTGCGAGCCGAATAGTCCAGCCAGCTTGGGTGCTACTCCCAGCCCATCGGCGCCAGAACCTGGACAACGAGCAAGTCGCAAGCAACGGGACCGTCACCGGCTAGGCCAGCCCTCTGGCGACGGCCCATCGGCTTCGCCGTCCGCCGGGAAGTGGATCTCCGGCTTGTTCCGCGCTCACGTCTAGGTGGTCGCGGTACCACTCTTCGGCGAGCAGCTCGTAAGAACGCACCCGGTCGAGGTGGTCATGGGTGATGGTCGTGATGACCAGCTCGTCAGCGCCGGTCGCCTCCTCCAGCCGGCGGAGCTGAGCAACGACTTGGGCCGCGGTGCCTACGAACTGCGTGGCCAGACGATCGGCAACCAGCTCCCGATCTTCGTCACACCACACGTGGGCCCGGGCCTCCGCTGGGGTGGGATAGGGAATGGCACCTGAGGCGTTGCGGATGCTCAGGACCCATGCTCCGTAACCGGCGGCCAGTTGGCGAGCGTGGTCTTCGTCGTCCGCGACCACTACATCGGCCGAGACGGCTACATATGGCCTTTCGAGCTCGGCCGAGGAACGGAAGGCGCCGCGGTAACCATCGACGGCCTCGAGTACCGTCGCCGGGCTCACGTGATAGTTGGCCGCGAAGCGCAGCGAGTTGGTCCCCGCTACTTCTGCGCTCTGCCCTCCACTGCTACCGAGGATCCACACCTGGACGTCGGCCCCTTCGCCTGGGATGACGCGGGCCTCGAGCCCGTCCGGTGAGCGGTAGTCCCCACGCAACAGGGCGAGGATGTCGGAGACCTGCTCGCCATAGTCGGGCGACTCCGCGTGGGGGAGCATGAGGAGCTGCTTCTGGAGCCCGACTCGCGGCGAACGCAGCAACCTCTCAATGGGAAACCTCTTCGGGATGATGAGCCCGTTGGCCGTGACTCCCTCTGCTGCCGCCTGAGCGGCCGCCGGGCTGAGCGTCGGCGCAGAACCGTCCGTTCTTGGCGCAGGTCGGCCGACCGACCGTCCGAGCCCGAGGTCGAGGCGGCCCGGGTGGACGGCGTCGAGCAGGCCGAACTCTTCCACGACCGAGAGGGCGGTGCGATGCCCGAGCTGCACCCCACCCGAACCGATCCGGATGGTCGTGGTGGCCGCGGCAACCAGGGCGATCACGACCGGCGGCGACACTCCGACCACACCAGGATTGAGGTGGTGCTCGGCGAACCAGTACCGCTTGTACCCGAGACGCTCGGCTTGGCGTGACAGGTCGATGCTGTTGCCAATGGCCTCGGCGGCCGTCGATCCAGACGGGACCGGCACCAAGTCCAGCACGGACAACTCCGCGGGCGCCCTCATGATCCGGTCCGGGCGAACCGCCCCCGCGTCGTCGAGGCGCCCACGCCCAGATGGTCACGCAAGGTCTCGCCTTCGTAGTCGGCGCGGAAGCTCCCGCGTTCCTGAAGTATCGGGATCACCCTGTCGGCAAACTCGTCCAGGCCGCCCGGGGTTATGTGCGGAACGAGGATGAAGCCGTCACTGGCCCCCTCTTTTACGAACTTCTCCATCGTCAAGGCGATGGTCTCTGGGGACCCGACGAACGACTGGCGACCGGTCACCTCGATTATCAGCTGACGGATCGAAAGCGACTTGGCCTCGGCCCGCTGGCGCCATTCCGCCGCGGTCGCGAGTGGATCCTTGTACATGCGCACGCTGGCCCGGCCTCGGGCGATGGTGTTCTCCCCGACCAACGGGTCGATCTCGGGCAATGGCCCGTCGGGGTCGTAGCCGGAGAGATCGCGGTTCCACAACTGCTCGAGGAACTTGATCGCCGTCTGCCCGCTGACCTGCTGCAGGCGNNCCTCGGGCGATGGTGTTCTCCCCTAACAGCGGGTCGATCTGCGGCAACGGACCGTCAGGGTCATGAGCCGACAGGTCGCGATTCCAGAGTTGCTCGAGAAGTTTGATGGCGGTCTGGCCGCTCACCTGCTGTTCACGAACCGAGTGGGCCAGCTCTCGCGCCTCGCTATCGGTGTCGGCGAGGGCGAAGGTGGTGGCCGGCAGCACCACCAGCTGTTCGGGCGTTCGTCCGAAGCGGGCCATGCGCCCCTTGACGTCTCGGTAGAACGCCTGGCCGGCCTCGAGGCTGCCATGCCGGCTGAAGATGGCATCGGCCGTCTCGGCGGCGAAGTCCCGGCCCTCGTCGGAGTCCCCTGCCTGGAAGATGACGGGCCTGCCCTGTGGACTCCGGGGCACGTTGAAGCAACCGCCGATGTCGAAGTAGTCGTCGTGGTGCTCGAACAGGCCTGGACGACCCGTCTCGAGGAAGGTCCCCGAGTCCTTGTCGGCTCGTATCTCGTCGGTGCCCCAAGAGTCGAACAGCTCCCACGCCGTGAGCATGAACTGGCGGG
>PMHU01000088.1:0-866 GCA_003156795.1 Acidimicrobiaceae bacterium | reverse complement strand
CCCAGCCGATCCGTCACTGCAGCCAGACCGGCCAGCACGGTGAAGGTGTCGGGGCGGCCCACCACATCGAGGTCGTATATCTGCCCGGACTGCTCCCGCAAGCGCAGACCCTCGGCCAGAAACAGGAAATCGAACTTGGCCCGTTCGGCCGTTCGAGCGAACTTCACGAACGAGTCAAACTCTATGTGGCTGCCCGACCTGGGGTCACTCCAGACGGTCGTGTTGTTGACACCGGGAAAGTGGGCACCGAGGTGCATATGCGGGGTCGCCNNGGATCGATCCTCCGGGTCAGACGGCCGCAAACCGGTTGGCCGGGCGGGTCAGACCGAGGTGGCCGCGCAGTGTGGCGGTGGTGTAATCGGGACGGGACAGTCCGCGGCCTTGTAGCTCGGGCACCAGACCACTCACCAGGGCGTCCAGATCGTGAGGCAGGGCTCCCGGACGGAGGCGCACTCCATCCAGCCCAGCGGCACCCCAGGCTGCGACCAGATCGGCCAGCTGCAGAGGCGTGCCCGCGAATACGTGGGCGTCGCTGTGATATTCGNNTCGGCCACGATCGTGCCCGCCTGCTCCTCATCGAACGGGGTGACGTAGACGACGTCGGCATGCTGGGCGGCAAAGCGATAGGGGACCGTCGAGTGGGCCAGCGCGGTCACCAGGGGCTGGCCTTGCGGCGGACGGGGCGTGATCGACGGCCCCCTGACGCTGAAGAAACGACCTTGGAAGTCGATGTAGTGCAGACGGTCCCGGTCGACGAACCGACCCGTTTCAGAGTCGCGGATCTCGGCATCATCCTCCCAGCTGTCCCACAGGCGACGGACGACCTCTACGTAGTCCCCCGCCTCCTCGAACAGATCGTGGAGGAG
>PMHU01000245.1 GCA_003156795.1 Acidimicrobiaceae bacterium | reverse complement strand
GGCTACGCCGGCTGGTCAGCCGGCCAGCTAGAGAATGAGATCGCCGCAGGCGCGTGGTGGGCGGTCGATGCCGAAGCCGAGGATGCCTTCTCGGCCGAGCCGGACGAACTTTGGAAGAGGGTGTTGCGACGCCAACGGGGCTCGCTCGCCCTGGTCGCCTCCTACCCGGACGACCCCAACATGAACTAGAGGGAAGTCATGCCCACACACGACGTGTCCAACCAGCCCCCACCGCTCGAGGACTATGACGCTTTTGGCGATGACTGCGCCCTTTCGGAAGGAGTGACCCGAGAGGGGGCGACCTGGGCGGAGGAGTCGCTCACAGAGCTCGGTCTCCTGGCGGGCTCGGCCGAGGCCATCGGCTGGGGCTTCGACGCCAACGCCCACCCGCCGGTTTTGCGTACCCACGACCGGTACGGTCACCGGATCGACCGCGTCGACTACCACCCTTCCTACCACCGGCTGATGGACGTTGCGGTGAGCCGGGGGCTGCACGCCGCGCCCTGGGAGACCGGCGGCCGCGGCGCCCACGTGGCGCGCGCCGCCGGCTTCTACTTGTGGAGCCAAGTCGACGCCGGGCACGGCTGCCCCATATCGATGACGTACTCGGTCCTGCCGGCGTTGCGGGCCGCGGCCCCGGCGGACGTCCTGGCCGGCTGGACACCGAAGCTGACCAGCCGGCAGTACGACCCGACATTCGTTCCGGCCCCCCAGAAGCGGGGGTCGTTGGCGGGCATGGGCATGACCGAGAAGCANNCACAAGTGGTTCTGCTCGGCCCCCATGTCAGACTTCTTCTTGATGCTGGCCCGAGCGCCAGGCGGATTGTCGTGCTTCTTGGTGCCTCGCTTCGGCCCGGATGGGACCCTCAACCCCCTGCGATTCCAGCGTCTCAAGGACAAGCTGGGAAACCGCTCCAATGCTTCCGGCGAGCTCGAGATCGAGGGGGCCTGGGCCCGCCTCATCGGCGAGGAAGGGCGGGGAGTGCGAACCATCATCGAAATGGTCAACCACACCCGCTTGGACTGCACCATCGGGGCGGCGTCCGGCATGCGCCAGGCGGTCGCCCAGGCGGCCCACCACGCCGCTCATAGGTCTGCGTTCGGATCGGCGTTGATCGACCAGCCCCTGATGAGGTCGGTCCTCGCCGACCTCGCGGTGGAATCCGAGGCGGCGACCATGACGATGCTGCGGCTGGCCCGTGCCTACGACGATGTAGATGACCCTAGTGAGGCCGCATTTCGGCGCCTGGGCACGGCCGTGGCGAAGTACTGGTTGTGCAAGAGACATCCCGTGCTGGCTGCCGAGGCCGTCGAGTGCCTAGGCGGCAATGGTTACGTGGAGGAATCGATGCTGCCCCGGCTGTTTCGCGACAGCCCGCTCAACGGTATTTGGGAGGGGTCGGGCAACGTGATCTGCCTCGACGTGCTGCGCGCCATGGCCCGGTCGGCCGAATCGGTAGACGCCTTCCTGGCCGAGCTCGACAGCGCGGCCGGCGCCGATCACCGACTTGACGCCGCTGTGGTCAGGTTGCGCAAAGAGCTGGGCGACCTGGACCAGGCCGAAGCCAGGGCCCGTCGGTTGGTCGAGGCCATGGCGATGGCTTTGCAGGGAGCGCTCCTCGTTCGCGATGGCGACCCCGCCGTCGCCGACGCTTTCTGCGCCACCCGGTTGGACGGTGACTGGGGTAGGGCGTTCGGGACCCTGCCGAGTGGAATCGACGTGCAGGCCATCCTCGAGCGCTCCCGCCCGAAGGTCGGCTAACCCGTAGTGCCGGGCTCGGTCAGGCCAGACGGGTGAGGCTCACGGTGACGTCGAGCTGAGCCGTGGGCCCGCCCGCGAAAATCCCCTTGATGGGCGGCACGTCGGCGTAGTCGCGGCCACGGGCCACCAAGACGTGTCGCTCGCCGGTGGCGCTACCAGCTGTCGGATCGAACGCCTTCCAGCCGCCCGTCCACACTTCCAACCAGGCGTGGCTCTCGCCCTCCATGGTGGCTCCCACTTCGGCGTCCCCCTCAGGATGCAAGTATCCGGAGCAATAGCGCGACGGGACTCCCATCGTTCGCAGCAACGCCAGCGTCAGGTGGGCGAAGTCCTGGCACACCCCCTTTCCGCCTTCCCACGCTTCGATGGCCGACGTATGTACCCCCGTGGTCCCCGGAACGTACGTCAGCTGCTCCCGAGCCCACTCCACCGCCGCGAATCCGACCGAAGCCGGAGAGCTCTTCCCGATGAGATCGAGGGCCGTATCGGATAGGCGAGGGTCGACCGGGACGTGGGTCGTGGGAGCCAGAAACTCTGCGAACTGGTCGCGCACAGGGTCGTCGTGAAGTTCCTCCCAGCTGAGGGTGGAGTCCGGTTCCGGCTGGGCTGTCGTCTCCACGACCGACCGGCCCACCACGGTCATCTCGTCGTGGGGCTGGTGCAGCTCGAAGGAGTGCACGACGGTTCCCCAGTAGTCCAAATAGGCTTGCAGGGCGGCGCCCGGCACGACCTGAAGCCGGGATTCGAGCACCAGCTGCCACGGGGTGGTCAAAGGTGTGATGCGGGCCTCGTTGAACGACGACTGGACGACATTGGCGTACTGATAGCGGCTGCTGTGTTCCACGCGTATCCGGTAGGTCATCGGGGCGCTGCTGGTGTCGTCCGCAGCCCTGATCCTTCGAGGGCCCACTCGATTGGGCTCGTCTGTCGGAAGTACCGCTCCGCCAGAGACGCGCTGGCCGAGCTGCATCCCTTTTGGACCGCGTCGAGCAGGCCTGGGAGGTCTTGGACCAGGTCGTCGATGCGTCTGAACTCGAGATTGGTCCGAAGGTGGCCGAGGATGCGGCGGGACTCGTCGGCCATGCCCGCCCGGTTCGAGCGCGGGTCCAGCTCGGCCAGACACTCCTCGGCCGTTGATAGCGCGCAGAACACCGATCGTGGAAACAAACGATCCAGCAGGAGGAACTCGGCCGCGGGCGTCGGCTCCGGCTCGCGGCGGTAGGTCCGCAGGAAGGCCTCGTGGGCCGAGCAGGATCGCAGAAGCACCACCCAGTCGGGGCTCGGGTCTCCGCCTGCCACGGCGGTCGAGAGGAGCCGGGCGAGCATGTCGACCCTTTCGAGGCTGCGGCCGAGCACCATGAAGCGCCAGGCATCGTCGCGGCTCATGGTCGATTCCGTCAGCCCGGCGATGATGGCGGCGCGTTCCCGCACAAAACGAAAGAAGGCGTAAGGAGCGATGCGCCGCCCCAGATCGATCTGGCTGGGCAGAGAGTTGTAGGTGACGTTGAGGGCCTCCCACATCTCCGAACTGATGGCTTCGCTGACCCCGCGGGCGTTGGCCCGGGCGGCCCCGAGAGACGAAACGATGGAGCAGGGGTTGTTTACGTCGAACGCCAGCAGTTCGGTCACGGCTCGAGCGTTGACCGAAGCCGAATCCCGCGAGTCGAGCCCTTCGAGGGCAGCCGCATCGTCGGCCTCGTGGGTGGACATACCCATGATGGCAAGGAGGGACTGGCACAGGTCCGCCTCGCTGGTAACCGGGGCTTCGAGTAGGTGGTGGATGTGCACGTCGAGAATGCGCGCCGTGTCCTCCGCTCGCTCCACGTATCGGCCGATCCAAAAAAGACTCTCGGCGATCCGGCTCAACATGGCCGCGACCCTGATTGCTGTTGTTGTTGTTGTTGCTGACGACCGGTGTCGTCGAAGCCCGGTCCAGTCTCGGGCCGCAGGCCCCGGTGCGGCGGCGCGTCCGTCGCACTCTGCGCCATCCTCCGCTCCGGTGACTTCGCCGTTTGCGAGAGGCGTCGCTGCGGACCGGCCATCGTCACCCACGTGTCCTTGGAGCCGCCGCCCTGGCTGGAGTTGACGACCAGGCTGCCTTCGGGCAGGGCTACCCGCGTCAGGCCGCCGGGTAGCACCCAGATCTGCTGGCCGTCATTGACGGCGAAGGGACGAAGGTCGAGGTGACGGGGGGCCAAGCGGTCGCCTACTCGGGTCGGGGCCGTGGACAGCGCGACGATCTCCTGCGCGGTCCAAGCCCTGGGATCGGCCACCAGGGTGGTCCTGGCTTCGGCGAGCTGCTCGTCGGTCGCCTGCGGTCCGATCAAGATGCCATAGCCACCCGAACCTGCGACCGGCTTCAGTACGAGCTGATCGATCCGCCCCAACACGTAATCCAGCTGGTCGGGATCCTCGAGCCGGTACGTCTCGACGTTGGGAAGGATCGGGTCCTCGCTCAGGTAGTACCGGATGATGTCGGGCATGTACGTGTAAGTGAGTTTGTCGTCGGCGACTCCGTTGCCGACCGCGTTGGCGATGGTCACGTTGCCCGCGCGCGCCGCGTTGAGAAGACCTGGGCAGCCGACCAGCGTGTCGGGGCGGAAGTGCAGCGGGTCGAGGTATTCGTCGTCCACCCTGCGGTACACGACGTCGACGCGTTGCTCGCCGCTGGAGGTGCGCATGTAGATCCTGTCGGCCCGGCAGATCAGATCGCGGCCTTCGACCAGTTCGATCCCCATTTGGCGAGCCAGGAAGGTGTGCTCGAAGTAAGCCGAGTTGTACACCCCCGGGGTGAGAACGACCACTGTCGGATCGTGGGTCCCGCCCGGTGCGGCCGCTCGCAAGGCTTCAAGGAGCTTCACTGGATAGCTGGCTACAGACAGCACCCGGTGGCTCGTGAAGAGCTCGGGGAAGATGCGAGCCATCATCCGCCGATTCTCGATCACGTAGGAGACTCCAGAAGGGCAGCGGATGTTGTCCTCGAGCACACAGAACTTCCCGTCCGCACCTCGGACCACGTCGATGCCGGCCACGTGGATGCGAACACCGTTCGGAGGCTCTACCCCGAATGCGGCGCGGTGGAAGTGTTGCGACGATGTCACCAAGCTCCGGGGGACGACGCGGTCTTCGAGGATCTGGCCAACCCCGTACAGGTCGGCCAGCAAGGCTTCGAGGGCCCGGACCCTCTGGGCCACACCGGCAGCCAGCACGGTCCACTCTTGCTCAGGGATGATCCGAGGTATCAGGTCCAGCGGGAAAGGTCGTTCCTCGCCCGACAGCTGGAACGTGATTCCCCGATCCCTAAAGCTCCTGTCCCTGGCCGCGCAGCGCGACTCGAAGTCGTCGGCGGGCAGGGCCTGCAGGGCGTCGTGCAACGTCCGGGCCGCGGCGCGAGGCGTGCCTGGTGCTTCAAACATCTCGTCCCATGCCGGGGTCCCGAAGGGCCTGGCTGGGGTGTAACCCTCGAAGAGGTCACCCACGACGACTCAGTATGCCACCGCGATGTTTCGGCGGGATTTCCGGTGGGGAGGCAGCGGCGGTTAAGCCTTCTCCCGGGCCGCGCGACCCGTTGCCCGGCGCCGAGCCCGGTCGGACTGATCCAGGACGACTTTGCGCAGGCGAACCGAGGAGGGCGTGACTTCGACGCATTCGTCCTCACGGATGAACTCGAGGGCTTGCTCGAGGGAAAGCTGCAGCGCCGGCACCAGACGCACCGTCTCATCGGACGCGGCGGCGCGCATGTTGGTGAGCTTCTTCTCCTTGGTCGGGTTGACGTCCAT
>PMHU01000128.1 GCA_003156795.1 Acidimicrobiaceae bacterium | reverse complement strand
ACCGCTCCTTGGGGCGCGGCGAGCCGCCCCGGGCTGGTCGGTCCGGGACGGCTGCACCGCTCCTTGGGGAGGTCTAGTAGGTCATGGGCGCGGTATAGGTCCCGCGGTTGTCGATGGGCGCTATCGCCAGCACGACACCGACGGCGGCACCGATGATGGGTCGTTTCATTGCGTCTCCTCGGTGGCGGTGAACCAGGCGATCTGCTCGGTAGGTCCCATCATGAAGCAAGGCGCTCCAAAGTCGCTCCAAGCAACCGCGCCGCCCGCCGACCGGAGGCGGTCGTGCCACCTACCGCCGCGGGGCGCGCCGGAACGGGCCGTGTACCATCGGCACCCGAGGAGGTCGCATGGCAGGATGGGAGCGTGAGACCTACGAGTTCACACTCTTGGGCCCTCTCTCGTTTCGCCGCGGCGGCGTCGAGGTCACCGTGTCGGGAGACCGCCGCCGTTCGCTGCTGACGAGGCTGCTCGTCGACCCCAACACCCCCCTCTCTCCCGGCCGCCTCGCCGACGACATCTGGGAGGGCGACCCGCCGCCCGGCTACGCCTCCACGTTGCAGAGCCACGTGCTCCTCTTGCGGCAGATCCTCGGACACGACCGCATAAGGACGGTTAGTCGCTCCTACGAGCTGGTCGTCGACGACCACGAGATCGACGCCCGCCTGTTCGAGAAGGAGGCGACAGAAGCGCGCAACGCATGGCTCGAAGGCGACACCGAGCGCGCCGCGGGCCTCTACGACCAGGCGCTCGGCAGGTGGAGCGGCCCCGCCATCGCCGACGTCGCCCACACCGCCTGGGCCGCTTCGGAGGTCGTGCGCCTGGAGCAGTTGAAAGCGGGCTGCCTCGAAGGCCGGCTCCGTTGCCGCTCCGACCTCGGCTTCGACGACGAGGTGGTGGCTGCGGCCGAGGCCGCGATCGCGCGGGATCCCCTGCGGGAGGGATTCTGGACCGCCTTGATGCTGGCTCTCTACAGGAGCGGGCGCCAATCAGATGCCATACGCGCCTTCAGGAGGCTCGCCGAGGCCCTGGCCGAGTTGGGCCTCGAACCGGGATCTGAAGCGGCATCCCTGGAAGTTGCGATCCTGCAGCAGCGACCAGAGCTCGACGCCCCACCGCGCACGAAGGGCGGCGGACTCTCGCGCCTGGTCGACCGGCTCATCACCATGGCCAGTACCGCGGCCGAGAGGTCCGACTGGCATACCGTCGCCGAAGCCGCCGAGGACGCGCTCGCCGTCGCTCCCCGTAGTGACGCCGCTGCGGAACTCCTAAAGCGCGCTCACGCGGCCCTGACCGTTGCCGAGCGGCGGGGTCTCGTCACCCTCCTCTTCTGCGACATCGTCGGGTGGACGCCGCTGGCCGAGGAGTCCGAGCCAGAGGTCGCCCGAGACGTCTTCGCCCGATATCGCCAGCTGGTGCATGAGCCGGTCGTCGAGCTCGGCGGTTCCGTGCTCCAATACCAAGGGGACGGCGTGGTGGCCTGCTTCGGGCACGACTCCCCGCACGGCGACGACGCCCGCCGGGCCGTGCTCGCGGGGCTGCTGATAAGGGACAGGCTGGCCCGTGAGCGCCAGTCGATCCGCGAGGCGTTCGGAGTGGACATCCACACTCGCATCGCCGTGCACAGCGGCACCATGGTCGTCACCGTTCCCCGTCCGGGCTCGGCGCTCGAGGTGATCGGCGCCCCTTCGAACGTGGTGGCGCGCTTGCAGGCCGAGGCGAATGCAGACACCGTCGTGATCAGCGACATCACGCGCCATCTCGTTGAGGGGGAGTTCGAGGTACTCGGGCTGGGGACTCGCTCGCTCAAGGGGGTGTCGCAACCGATGGAGATCTGCGAGGTGCTGCGTCTGGCGTACCCCGACGAAAGGCTCGGCTCGGTGCTGCTTCATTCACACGAGCTGATCGGGAGACGCGACGAGCTAGACGGGCTCGTCGACCTTTGGGGGCGACCCGCCGGCGACACCGCGTTCAAGCTCGCCGTCCTCCGGGGCCCGGCCGGCATCGGAAAGTCGCGCCTGGTCGCCGAGTTGGCGCTTCGCGTCGACCACGAGGGGGCGTCGGTGCTAACCGCCGGTTGCTCCCCGTACCACAACAACGTGGCGCTCTGGCCGATGGCGAGCATGCTCGCGCGCGAGCTGGGTGTCGACGCCGCTGCGCCGGACACGCATATCGCTCGGCCCGAGGGCCGTCTTGCCGTCCTTTCGGAAACCCATCCCGGTGCCGTGCCGTTGATGGCATGGCTGATAGGCGTCGCCGGCGACCTACCGCCTGAGCTGGAGGGTGCGGACCCGACCTTGCTGCGCAAGAACGCGGTGGCCACGCTGATCGCGTGGCTAGAGGCAGTCGCCCTCCGGCAGCGCCTTCTGCTGGTCTTGGAAGACGCCCACTGGGCCGACCCGAGCACGGTCGAGCTGATCGGTCTGCTGTCCTCGCAGCCCCGTCCGAACATGATGGTGGTCGTCACCACCCGGGAGGAGGCGCCCCCGGCGGGTGGGGTTCTGGATGTCCCCCTCGGGCCCCTCGGAGACGCCGACGCGCTCGATCTGGTCGACTCCGTCGCCGGTCCGAACGAGCTCACCGAGGCTCAGCGCGCCGAGGTCGTCAAGCGCTCCGGTGGGGTGCCGCTGTTCTTGGAGGAGCTCACCCGGGCGACGATCTCGACGACCCACGGTCAATCGCTTCCGCTCAGGCTGCAGGAGGTCCTCGGCGCCCGCCTCGAGGCGGCTGGGGCCGACCTCGGAGTGGCCCAAGTCGCGGCGACCCTCGGCCAAGAGTTCGACCTGGCCCGCCTGTCGATGTTGGAGGGCGAGCAGCGGGCGCGCGCCGCGGTCGGGCTGCTCGAGGCCGTCGGTATCGTCGAGCCCTGCGGCGCCGGGTTGCATGAATCGTTCCGGTTCACTCATGTTCTCCTCTGCGACACTGCGTACGAGACCCAGCCGCTCGACCGGAGGCGGTCGAACCACGAGCGGGTGGCGCGCGCCCTCCTCGCCGAGGGACCCGCCGACGCCGAACGGGCCGCCCTCGTCGCCAGACACTTCGATCTCGGCGGTGCCCACCGCGAGGCGGTGGCCAACTACCTTCACGCCGGCCAGCTCGCGCAGGAAGTGGCGAGCTTCGACGAGGCCAGGGGGCTGCTCGACCGGGCGGTCGAGCTGCTCGAGAGGGTCACCGCGGATCCGGACCGTGACCTCCTCGAGTTGGGGGCGCGCCTGCTCCGGGCCGGCTGCCGCGCCGCGGTCGCCGGCTTCGCCCATCCCGAGGTCCTGTCCGACTACGAGCGCGCGTCGGAGCTCTGCGGGCTTCTGTCCGACCGGCCCGAGGTGCTGCCCGCGGAGGTCGGTCTGTGGGCGTATCTCCTCGTGAGCGGCCGCGGTCAAGAGGCCCGGCGGGTCATCGAGCACGCCGCCAGCCGCGTGCTCGTTCCAGGTCTCAGTTGGTTCTACCCGGAGGTGCTCTCGTGCCTCGGCTACACCGAGTGGTACGCCGGACGGCTCCCCGCGGCGCGGGCGGCTCTCGAGGAGAGCTGGCAGGCCTTTTGTGCCCGGCCGCCGGAGGCTCGGGTGTCCCCGCTGTGGTCGCAGCCGCAAGACCCACTGGCGGTGACGGCGATCGCGCTCGCTTGCGTCGCCTGGCTCGAGGGCGACGAGACGGAGAGCGGCTCCTGGAAGCAAGCGGCATTGCAGCGCGTCGACGAGTTGCCTGTTCGTGAGGCGCGGGTGACCGAAGCGTTCGTCAACGTCTACATCGGGTGGCTCGAGGTCGTCCGGGGCCGAATAGGCGAGGCGCGGCAGATCGGTGCCAGGACGATGGAGCTCTGTGACGTCTACGGGCTCGAGTACTTCAAGCTGGTGGCGATGTCGTGCGCGCTGGCAGTTTCCGAAGAACACACCGTCGACCCAGCCGAGCTGGACGCGGTCCTGCTGGCGTACGACCTGGTCGGCCACCGGGCGTTTCGGGGTTTCTACCTGGGACGAGTCGCCCGCAACTACGCCAACCTCGGCGATCGCGAGAGCGCCCAGTCGACGCTCGACACGGCGTTGGCGACGGTCGTGGAGACCGGTGAGCACCTCCACGAGCCGGACCTGCTCCGGCTCTCCGCCAGCTTGAAACTCGCGGCAGACCCCGCCGCCACCAGAGCCGTCGCCGCCGAGCTGGTGGCCGCCATGCGCCTCGCCCTGGATCAGGGAGCGATGGCCATCGCAGCCGACATCGGCAAGGACCTCGACCGGATCCCCGACACCGATCGGCCGCCTGGTTGGCGCCAGGTCGTGGCTGCGGTCGATCGGACACCGGCCGGCGCCTGATCGAAATGTCAGGACGGCGGCCGCGAGTGGCCGTGATCGGCGGCGGCATGGCCGCCCTGGCGGCCGCGCTCGACCTGTCCGAAGGGAGCTGGCACGACCGGTTCGATTCGATCGTCGTGTACCAGCGTGGCCATCTTCTGGGCGGTAAGGGCGCGAGCGTCAGAGGAGCCCACGGGCGCATCGAGGAGCACGGCTTGCACGTTCTGCTCGGCTATTACCACCAGACCTTCGCTGTTATGCGCCGCTGTTATGACGAGCTGGACAGAACGCGCACCGACCCGACGTGCCCGATCAGGTCGTGGGACGACGCCATGTGCCCGAGCGCCACGGTCGGGCTGATGGACCAGCAGCCCTCCCTCGGCTGGGTGCCGTGGGTCGCCGACTTTTCGAAGGTCCCGCCGGGCCAGGGCGACGCGCCTACCCCGGACACGTGGACGGTCTCCGACGCCGTCACCCGGTCCGTTCGGCTCCTGTCGGACTTCTTCTCGTCGCTCGGCCCGGGCGCGGCCTCGCCCGCCGCTCGGCGCGCCTCGGTATCTCTCAGCACCAGCCCCTCGCTGGGCGCCGGGCGGGCGACGATGTCGGACACGGCGATCGACGCCCTCAGGGCGACGAGCCTGTCGGCCCTGGCCGGACTGCTCGAGGTCGCCCGGAGGCTCGAGACGACCAGCAACGCCGGCCTTTTGCGAGCGGCCCAACGCTCCGTCGGCGCGTTGTCCGCGGCCCTGCGGCATTCGGTGGCGCAGGACGCCGACCTGCGGAGGACCTACCAGCTCATCGATGTGGTCATGGCGAACCTGACCGGCATCGTGTCGGACGGCCTGCTCGCCCGCAAGGAAGGGTTCGCGGCGATCGACGACCTCGACTACCGCGAGTGGCTTCGCAAGCACGGCGCCGACGACGTGACACTGGAGTCACCGCTGGTCCGGGGCTCCTACGATCTGGTCTTCGGTTATGAAGGTGGAGACTCAAACCGCCCGCGTGTCTCCGCGGGCCGAGCGCTCGACCTCGGGACACGGATGTACTTCGGCTATCAGGGCGACATCTTCCAGAAGATGCGAGCCGGCATGGGAGAGGTCGTCTTCGCTCCCTTGTACCAAGTGCTGAAGCGCCGCGGCGTCGAGTTCCGTTTCTTCCACCGCGTCGACGACGTCAGGCTCAGCTTGGACGGGGGCCGCGTCGCGGAGATCGACGTAGGGCTGGAACGAGTCGTATCGAACCCCGACGGAAGCTACGAGCCGCTGGTGAAAGTCAAGGGGCTGCCGTGCTGGCCCTCCTCGCCCCGCGCCGATCAGCTCAAGGTCGGCGCGGCAAGGGGCGACGCCGGCCGGCTGACCCTCCGAAGCGGCGAAGACTTCGACGTGGTGGTGCTCGGTCTGTCCATCGGCATGGTGCCGAACGTCTGCCCCGACGTCGTCGCCCGCCAGCCGGCCTGGCGGGCCATGGTGGAGCACGTCGGGACCACGGCCACCCAGTCGATGCAGCTCTGGCTGCGCGAGTCGGAACACGAGCTCGGGTGGCGCCACAACCGGCAGGTGACGGTGAGCGCGTTCGCGAAGCCGTTCGACACCTGGGCCGGCATGAGCCACGTGCTCCCGATGGAGGACTGGCCGGAGGAGGACCAGCCCGGCACCGTCGCCTACTTCTGCAGCGCCATGCCCCTCCCACCGGCGGGACAAGACGTCGATGCGGTGCGCTCGCAACTCTTGGAGCGCGCCGCCGGGTTTCTCGAACGCTCGTCGGGCGGGCTCTGGCCGGCCGCCGTCGGTGAGCACGGGTTCCGTTGGGAGCTGCTGTGCGACGGCAATGGCCGGGGGAGAGCCGCCCGCGGCGCGGCGGAGCTAGCGCATCAGTATCTGAGGGCGAACCTCGACCCCTCGGACCTCTACGTCCAGTCACTACCCGGCTCCTCCCGGTACCGGCTCCGTCCGGGAGAGACAGGTATCGACAACATGGTCATCGCGGGGGACTGGACTGACTGCGACATCAACGCCGGGTGCATCGAAGCGGCGACCTGGTCGGGTCGGCTCGCGGCGCGTGCCGTGATCGAGCGGGCGGGCAGTCTCACCACGGCGTCGGCCGCGTCGTGAGCGCGACGTCGGACCCGAACGGCGCCGACGGCGGCACCGACGGCGGCGCCGATCTGGAGTGGGCGACCCGATTGGCGGTCGAGGTTCAGAGGCTCGGGCTGAGCACGGCCGACGCGGTCGTCAGCCGCTTCGTCCGCCTCGTCGGCGACTTCGGGGCGGACCGGGTCGATCGCGGGGGGTCCGAGACTGACGGCTCCGGTCGGGTCCGGATGGTCGCCGACGACTCCGCCTACCGCCGTCTCCAGGCCGATCTCGAGCGCGCCCTCGAGGGCTACCTCCGTCTTCTTCGGGAGCTCCACGAGACGGCGCTCCCGTTGCTCGGTCGGACTGACGACGGATCAGCGACCGACGGGTCGGGCCGACTCGAGCTGCCCCAGGTCCGGCCGGGAGGCAGCTCCAGCGGGCGGGTGTGGTTGCACAACACGAGCGCGGCGGAGGCCCACGCTCTGCGGCCTTGGACGCCAGGGTTGTGCACTCACTCTGGTGCCGCGATCGAGCCCGGACACGTCACGTTCGACCCCCCACTCGTGCCGACCCTCCCTATCGACGAGAGCGCGGCGTTACTGGTCATGGTCAGCGCGCCGCCTGACGCCGCGCCGGGTGTCTACCACGGCGTGCTGCTGGTCGAGAACCTGCCCGAGCAGTCGATGCCCCTCGCCGTCGAGGTGGTCGCCCAGGTGGCGCCGCGGTGAGCTCACGGTGCCCGGCCGAGCCGTACCGCGGTCTCTCCCACTACGGGTCCCTGGCCGCGGAGGAGTGCCGCCGCCAGCTCCGCACGTCGGGGGACGCCAGCTACCTCACCCCGCTGCTCGACGACTACCCGAGCAGGGGAGGCAAGGGGTTGCGGCCGAGCATCTGCCTCGGCACGTGCGAGGCCTTCGGTGGCACGGCGGCGGCCGCACTCCCGTCGGCGGCGTCTATCGAGCTCCTGCACAATGCGTTCTTGGTCCACGACGATATCGAGGACGCCAGCCTCCTTCGTCGAGGCCGGCCCACCCTGCACCGCTGTTGGGGGACCCCGCTCGCCCTGAACGCCGGGGACGGCCTGGCGCTGGTCGCGATGTCCACGCTCGGCGCCAACGGGGAACTTCTCGGGGCCCGGCTGTCGAGCCTGGTGATGCGCGAGTTCGAGTTCATGAGCCGCCAGACCGTGAGCGGGCAGGCCCTCGAACTCGGGTGGCGCATGGACAACCGGCTCGACCTCGACGCCGACGACTACCTCGACCTCATTATGAGAAAGACGTGCTGGTACACCACGGTGCTGCCGCTGCGGGTCGGTGCTCTCATCGGCTCGTGGGGTACGGCCGACCTGGACCCGCTAGTGGCTTTCGGGTTCCACCTGGGCGCCGCGTTCCAGATCCGCGACGACATCTTGAACCTGACCGGAGACGTGTCGCGCTACGGCAAGGAGCCACTCGGAGATCTGCTCGAGGGCAAGCGGACCCTGATGCTGTTGCACCTGGCGGCCGCGGCCGACTCCTCGGACCGGAGCTGGTTGGAGTGTTACCTCGATGGCGAGAGGCAGGATCGTCGGCTCGAAGAGGCCACTGAGCTCTACGAGCTCATGCGGAGATACGGGAGCATCGCGTTCGCCGAATCCTTCGCATCGGGAATGGCCGAAGCGGCGCGGATATCGATGGAGCACGCCTTCGCCGGTCTCCCGGACACACCCGCGCGTGAGTTCGTGGGCTCCCTCATCCCGTACATGATCGAGCGCGACGCGTAGCACCAGCCGCGCTCAGGACGCCACCGCCTCCACGGGGTTGCCCGTCGTCGCCGTGACCGGAGGCGTCACCGCGGCGACGGGTACGGCCCGGCGGCCGATGCCGACGGCGGCGACGCCGCTCAAGGCGGCCATCAGGGCGCAGTAGAGCCACAGGTGACGGGTCGAGGTCAGGGCCGTGTTCAGGGAATGGGGGGTGCCGAGGATGACCACCAGGATGGCCACCCCGACCGCGCCGCCGACTTGGCGAGCGGTCTGGTTGACGGCGCTGCCCACCGCGAAGCGTTCGGGATGGAGCGAGGAGACCGCCCCGGCCCCGAGCACCGGGAACGTGAGCCCGATGCCGAGCCCGCTGAGCAAGGTGGCCGGTAGCCACTGGGCCAGGTATTCGGGGTGAGGCCCGACCCGCAGCGCGTAGTAGAGCAGTCCGGTCACGAAGAACGTGAGCCCGCCGATGATCACCGAACGAAAGCCGTACTTGTTGGCCAGTCTCCCCGCCGGTCGGGACACCACTGCGACCACGATCGGGCCTGGGGTCACCGACAGCCCGGCCCGCAGGATCGAGTAGTGCCACACGCTGGTCAGGAACAAGATGTTGCCGAGCAACATGGCGAAGAAGCCCATGGAGTAGAGCAACGTGGCCAGGTTGGCAAAGGTGAAGGAACGGGACTGGAACATGTTGAGGTCGAGGACGGGCTCGGCATGGTGGCGACAGCGAACGAGGAAGGCGGCGCCCACGACCAGCGCGCCGACGAGGGACAACACCAGTTTGCCGCTGGTCCAGCCCCAGCTCGGACCTTCCGAAATGCCGAGGATCAGCGCGGCCAACGACCCGCTCACCAGCACCACTCCGACGTAGTCGGGATGGGGCCGGTTCGTGTCGGCTCGGTGGGCCACCAGCACCCGTCTACCGGTCAGGTAAGCGATCGCCCCCACGGGCAGGTTGACGAAGAAGGCCCACCGCCATCCCCCCGCCGTAATGAGAGCGGCGCCCAGTGACGGGCCGGTCGCCACCGCCAGGGCGCCGACCCCGGCCCACTGGGCCACTATTTGTGATCGCCGTTCCGAACCGAAGGCAGCGAGTAGCAGCCCGAGCGAGGACGGCAGCAAGGCCGCGGCCCCGGCACCCTGGACCAGGCGGCCCACGATGAGCACGGGAACGGTTGGTGCCAGCCCGCACAGGGCAGACCCGAGCGTGAAGACGCCGAGCCCGATGAAGAACACCTTTCGCTTCCCGATCCGGTCAGCCGTCCGGCCTCCGGTGACGAGCAGGGAGGCGAAGACGATGGAGTACCCGGTGATCACCCAGGCCAGGGCGGCCCGGCTGTCGTGGGGAAACGAGTGCTCGAGGGCCGGGAAGGCCACGTTGACGATCGACAGGTCGAGCGACGCCATGAAGGCACCCAGGGCGGTCACGAAGAAGACGACACCTCGGCGGATGTTCGGGGGCACCACCTCAACGAGTTCACTCATGAAACTGACGATAGGGGATTGCGTTCCATTATGCAACCCACTATCTTGGATTCCGTGGAACGGAAGAGCTTCGCCGACATGCACTGCTCAGTGGCCCAGTGCCTCGAAGTCGTGGGCGAGTGGTGGTCGATGCTGATCCTGCGGGACGTGTTCATGGGGGTGACCCGCTTCGACGACTTCCAAGCGCGCTTGGGGATATCGCGCAACATCTTGAACCAGCGGCTCAATCACCTGGTCGAGACCGGCGTGCTCGAGAAGGTGCGCTACAGCGATCACCCGCCCCGCCACGACTATCGGCTCACCGACAAGGGCCGTGACCTGTGGCCGGTCCTCACAGCCATGCGCCAGTGGGGTGATCGCTACGCCGCACCCGACGGGCCACCCATCCAGGTGACCCACAAGGCCTGCGGCCACATCTCCAAGGCGGTCATGGTCTGCTCCGAGTGCGGTGGGGGCCTCGAAGCCAGGGACGTCCGCGCCGTCGCCGGTCCCGGTGCGGTCGAGCATCTGGTCGGGACGACGAGACCATGACGATCGCGGCGCCCCGCGCCGATCGGCGCGCCTTCAGCGACGTGAGCGAGTTGCATCCGGTCGGGCCGGGCGGCTTTGCCGGCGAGCTCGACCCGGCCTGGACCATCGGCGGGAAGCCCAACGGGGGCTACCTCCTCGCCATGCTGGGACGGGCGGCCACGTGGAACAGCAATCACGAGCACGTCATCGCGGCCAGCGCCCATTACCTCCGCTCGCCGGATCCGGGCCCGGTCCTCATCGAGACGGAAACGCTGCGTACCGGACGCTCGGCTACCCAGGTGCGGGCCCGAATGGTCCAGGGTGAGGTGGCGTGCGTCGAGGCCATTCTCACCGCCTCCCGCCTGGACGCGGAGTCCCGCCCGTATTGGGATTCCGGGTTGCCCGAGGTGAGCTCGGTCGGCTGGGAGGAGTGCGAAAGGCTCGTACCGGTTCTGCCGTCGGGTCAGCCGGTGGCCATCATGGAACAGATCGAGGTTCGCATCGAAGCGACCACGCGAGGGTTTAGCCAGGGCCAGCCGAGCGGCCGCGGGGAGCTGCGAGGCTGGCTGGCTCTGCCGGGCGACGAAGCGTTCGACCCCATCTCGCTCCTGTTCGCGGTCGACGCCTTCCCCCCGGCTACCTTCGACATCGAGTTCGCGGGGTGGGTTCCGACGTTGGAGTTGACCGTATACGTGCGAGCCCTACCGGCTCCGGGACCGCTGCGGGTCGTGCAGCGCGCTCAACTGGTCGATGCCGGGCGCGTGGATGAGGTCTGCTACGTCTGGGACGGCGTCGGCCGACTCGTGGCCCAAGGCACGCAGCTGGCCGGGATCCGCCTGGGCTGAGCTTCAGGTCGAGTAGGTGGCGCTTGGTGGAGCGAGGCCAGGGGGCGTTGTAGCCTGCGTCGCATGTCGCGCGCATTGGTTCTCGGAGGTGGTGGTCCGGTAGGGATCGGATGGGAGGCCGGTCTTCTGGTCGGCCTCGCCGACAACGGGGTCGACGCCAAGAAGGCCGACGCGGTGATCGGCACGTCCGCAGGGTCGGTCGTCGGGTTCACCGTTGCATCGGGAGGCGACCTCACTGGCGCCACGTCTCTCGTACGGGGCGCCAACCCGAGTGCGTCAACAGCAGCAGCTCCTGCTGCGGCCCACGCCCAGGAACAGGTCGACCGGTTGATCGCAGCCCTGGGCGAGGCGGCGGCGAACCCGGAAAGGGCGGACCAGGTTCGCGTTGAGATGGGGCGCATGGCCATCGCGGCCGTCACCATCAGCGAGGCGGAGTGGTTGGAGACGTTCTCCACGTTCGCGGCCGCCGACTGGCCAGCCGCGTTCTCCTGCACGGCGGTCAGCACCGGAGACGGCTCGTTCCGCGTCTGGGACCAGGCGGCCGGCGTCGACCCGCAGCTCGCAATAGCCTCGAGCTGCGCCGTGCCCGGAGTGTTCCCTCCCGTGACGATCGGCGAAGCCCGTTGGATGGACGGAGGCGCTCGCGACATCCTGAATGCCGACGCGGCCGCCGGCCACCACGTGGTGCTGGCGGTGTCGTGTCTACTGCTCGAGATACCGCCCGAATTCTCGACGCCCGCGTTCGACGCTCTGTTCGCGGCGACACGCGCCCAGCTCGACTCGCTGCGCGCCGCCGGATCCAAGGTGGAGACGATCGTGCCGGGACAGGAAATGCTCGAGATCAGCGGTGCGGGCACCAACCTGATGGACTTCACCCGTACCGGCGACGCCTACGAGGCGGGACTGCGTCAGGGCAAGGTCGAGGCGGAGCGGTTGGCGGGCTTCTGGGACTAGACCTCTCCTCGTGATCGCGACCCGGCTAGGTGAAGGCGCCCACCCCGGTGATGTCACGACCGACGATCAAGGTCTGCATGGTCTCGGTGCCCTCGTAGGTGTGGATGACCTCGATGTCGCCCATGTGACGGATGATGTGATTTTCCAGGAGGAGGCCGTTGCCGCCCAGAAGGTCGCGGGCGTCGGCGACGACCTGGCGGGCCTTGCGCGTGTTGTTGAGCTTGGCCAGACCGGCGATGGTGTCGGTTAGGCGCCCGCCCACTTCCAGTCGGGCCAGTTGCATGCAGTACAGCTGCATCCCCGTGACCTCGGCCAGCATCTTGACCAGGCGGTCCTGGACGATTTGGAATGAACACAGCGGCCGGCCGAACTGCCGGCGCTGCTTGGCGTAGGTCAGCGCCGTGTCGTAGGCAGCCACGGCGTGGCCGAGCGCGGCCCAGGCGCAGGTGGTGCGCGTGGTCACCAACACCCGGCCGGCGTCGCCGAAGCGATCGGCCCCGGGCAGCCGGGACTCTTCGGGCACGCGAACGCCCTCCAGCACGATGTCCGCCTGCCAGATGGCTCGCGCCGCGCCCTTCCCCTCCATGGTGTGGGCCGCGAAGCCCGGTGTCCCCTTCTCCACCAGGAACCCCTTGACCCGACCGTCGTGATCCGAGCGGGCCCACACCACGACCACGTCGGCGATGGACCCGTTGCCGATCCACCGCTTGGCTCCGTCCAGCACCCAGTCGTCCCCGTCCCGTCGGGCCCTGGTCTCGAGCGACACCGAGTCCGAACCGTGCATGGGCTCGGTTAACGCGAAGGCACCGACCGCGTCCAGGCGGGCCAGGCTTGCCAGCCAGCGCTCCTTTTGGGCGTCCGAGCCGAGCAGGGCGATCGACTTCATGGCCAGGCCCGACTGGACGCCGAGGAAGGTTCCCAGGCTTCCGTCCCCCCGGTGCAGCTCCATGTTGACCAGCCCGCGGGCCAGCGGCGTCATGCCCGGACACCCATAGCCGGTGATGTCCTCGCCGAGCAGTCCCAGCTCCGGGAGGCGTCGCATCAACGGCCAGGGCAGCTCCGCCGCCTCCCAGTAGCGGTTGATGGACGGCAGCACCTCGGTGTCGACGAACCGCCGGGTGGCTAAGAAGTGCTGCCACTGCTCCTCGGTGAACTCTTCGCGGACGTAGAAGTAATCCGTGGCGAGGGCGTCGCCGAGGTTCTCGTAGGGCATGGCCGGCTGGGACATGGGCCTCTGGGACATGGAGCGCACCTCTCAGTGTCGATGGTCGTTGAGGAAGGCAGCCACGACCGGTGCCAGCCGGTCCGCTTCGGTGACCAGGGCCACGTGGCCCCCCTCGTGGATGTGCAGGCGGGCGTGGGGCAGTAGGCGATGCATGACGCGAGCGTTTATCAACGGGATGATCGGGTCGTCCTCGCCGGCGAGGATCAACGTCTGCTGACGGATCAAGGGCAGCCAAGGAAGGCTGACCCACCCCGCGCCGGCCATCAGTTGATGGATGTAGCCCGGCGTCGAGGCCGGACGGAGGTTGTCGCCCATGAGCCGCAGGACCCGGTCGGGGTCGGTGCGGGCGCTGCCGCCGTACAGGTCGCCCACGTCGGTCACCACCGTCTCGACCGCCTGGGCCGTGGCCAGGTAGGCCTGGAGCACCCGGTGCAGCACGGGGTTGCCGGTCCAGGCCGGGTCGGCGAATCGGCGATCGCCCTTGGACGGCGCCAGCGTCGACGCGCCGATTGCGATCTGGCCGTACTCCCGCAGGAGATCGTTTCCCCGCAGGGCCAGCTTGCGGGGGCGCCGGCCCAACTGGCGGGCCAACCGGACGGTCTCCCAGCCGGGCCGGAAACGGCGGGACTGGTTGAGAGCCGCCCCCGTCAACACCAGGTCGAGGGCGCCGGCGGTGTCCGCCCGGGTGTCGTCTGTCTGCTGGTCGATTGGGAGCTGGGTCACTTCGTGCTCGCTTCCTTCGGGGCCACCACCAGGCGGCGCATGATCTTTCCGGTCGGGCCCTTGGGCAGGCTGTCCATCAGCCACACGTGTCGGGGGTACTTGTAGGGGGCGAGCCGCTCCTTGACGAAGGCTTGGAGCTGCTCGGGCGAAGCCCACTCGCCGTTGCGGAGCACGACCGCGGCGCCGATCTCCTCTCCCAGCGATTCGTGGGGTAGGCCGATGACCGCCGCCTCCAGTACGGCCGGATGTTCGTAGAGGACCTCCTCGACCTCACGGGGGTAGACGTTGAAGCCGCCCCGGATGATGAGATCCTTCTTGCGGTCGACGATGTAGTAGTAGCCGTCCTCGTCCACCCGGGCCACGTCGCCGGTCTTGAACCAGCCGTCGACGAAAGCGGCGGCCGTCTCCTCGGGCTTGTGCCAGTAGCCCTTCATGACGTTGTGACCCCGGATGGCGATCTCGCCGCTCTCGCCCGGCGCCACGTCCCGTCCGTCGTCGTCGACGAGCCGGAACTCCACGCCGGCGATCGGAGTGCCGATCGAGCCCACCTTCCGCTCCTTCTGGGGATGGTTGAAAGAGGCGACCGGTGACGTCTCGGACAACCCGTATCCCTCCAGGATCATGCAGCTGAACCCGGCCTCGAACCGGCGGATGGTCTCGACCGGCAAGGCCGCTCCGCCCGAGATGCCGAGGCGGAGGGATGCCGTGTCGCGGGGGCTCGCCGCTTGCTGCTCGACGAGCGCGGAATACATGATCGGGACTCCCGCGAACACCGTCACCCGCTCTTGGGCGACGACGTCCAGGGCCCGGGAGGGATCGAAGCGGGCCATCAGTATCATCGTCGCCCCGGCCTGCACGGCGGCGTTGAGACAACACGTCTGCCCGAAGGCGTGGAACAACGGCAGGCAGCCGAGGATCACGTCGGTCGACTCGAGGCCGAGCAGGGTCACAGCCGTTACGTGGGCGTTGCGGCTCAGGTTGGCATGGGTCAGCTCGGCCCCTTTCGGGTGGCCGGTGGTGCCCGACGTGTAGAGGATGACGGCGGTGTCGTCTGCGGCGCGGTTGGCGATGTCGGCCTCGGGACCTGCCGGCGTGGCGGCGGCGAACTCGCCTGGAGCCACTGAGATCACGCGGGCACCGGCAGCCCGGGCCGCCTCGGTCACTCCTTTGGCGAGCTCATGCGATCCGAACAGGTAACGAGCACCGGAGTCCTGGATGTAGTACTCGACCTCGCGCTCCTTCAGCAGCGGGTTCATCGGCACGACCACACCCCCGGCCCGGAGGACCCCGTAGTAAACGACAGCGAACTCGGGAACGTTCGGCAGCATGACCCCGACCCTGTCGCCCGGCTGGAATCCCTCGATCCCGAGCAGAGTGGCGACTCGGGCCGACGCCTGGTCGAGTTCGGCGTAGGACAGGGTCGTGTCGTCGAGGCGTACGGCCGGATGATCGGGGTACATGGTGGCGGTCTCGCTCAAGGCGAGGGCGAGGTTTGGCATGGGTCGATCATCTGCTTTGCCGGGCGGACTGTCTATGTCGGTGCCTACATCTGTTGGTGGGGTCGGTTGTGGTCGGGAACAACCGATCGGGGTTGTAGTCGCTCCGATGGGCCCGGATGTGGGCGACGACAAGCAGCCCGGGCGGCCCGTTGTTCTCGGCGACAACAGCGGCTTCGCAGAATTCCCAGCCGCGGAAACCGCCGGTGACGGAGGGTTTCGCCGCCGCCTATGGCGCCAAGCTGTTTAGGCTCGCGAACGATGGCCGTCGACACCAGCCAACCTCTGCGCCACCCGGAGGTGGTCGCCCTCGGGCGGTCGCTGATGGAGCGGCGCCACGAGGTCGTCGAGGGGATGGTCGGGCGCATCCGGGCCGAGATCGAGTTCTATCGGAGCGGGGCCGTGGACGTCGAGGATCTGAGGGCGTCGTGCGACCGGAACTTCGAGATGATCCTCTGGCCGCTCATCAACGCCACGCCCGTCGACCTTCGACCGCCCCGGGAGACCGGACGGCGGCGGGCCCGCCAGCGGGCTCCCCTCTCGGAGGTGATGGCCGCCTACCGGGTCGGGTTCCGATTCGTGTGGGAGACCCTCGTCAGCGCAGCCCAGCAACGCGGAACCACGTCGAGCGAAGCCCTGGTCGCGGCGGCGTCGGCGCTTTGGATCAGCCACGACGAGTACACCGACGCCATGGCCGCCGCCTACCGGGAGACGCTGACCGCCGATCTGCGCCACGACGAGCGCGAGCGAACGGCCATGGTGGAAGCGCTGCTCGACGGCAGCACGTCCGGCGCCGCCAGCATCTGGGAGGTCGCCGAGCTGCTCCGGCTTCCGGTCGGTCCCGCCTACGTGGTGGTGGCGGCCGAGGTGCCCGACCTGGCTCGGGAAGCGCTACCGGGGGTGGAGGCCCGACTGGTTGCGAAGGACATCCCTTCGGCCTGGCAGTTGCGGCCGGAGATGCAGGTGGGGATCGCCTGTCTGAAGAGTGCGGCCAAGCTCGATGTGCTGGTCGAAGTCCTACGCGAATCGAGCACGGGGCGGATCGGAGTGAGCCCACAGTATCCGGCCGTCGAGCAGACGCCAACTGCAGTGCGGCTGCTGGCGCTGGCCGGGTCGCGTCCGGGGGCCGTCACCGTGTTCGACAGCGCCCCACTGTCGGTCACGGTGGCGAGCGCGACAGAAGTCATGCCTCGGGTGGCCGTCGCCGTCCTCGGATCCCTGCTCGAACTGCGGCCGGACGACCGGGACACCCTCCTCGACACGCTGGAAGCCTGGCGCGACAACGAAGCCTCGGCGACCGCGGCCGCGGCGTTGCTCTTATGCCATCCGAACACCGTGCGCCACCGGCTGCGCCGCATCGAGACGCTCACTGGTAGGTCACTCTCGGATCCGCTCGCAGTCGCCGAGCTCTGTCTGGCCCTGGAAGCGGTCCGTCTCCGGCCGGAGCTGCTGTCGTCGTGACGCGTCGCCCCTCAGGGCCACGACGTTCGGGGTCGATCTCGTCCTACCTTCGACAAACCCGGGCCATGGCCATCCTGGCCGTCATCGCACTGGCCGCGGGCATCGCCAGCGACGACACCAACGGGGCCTTCTGGGGGCGACACACCCTCCTCGCCGGCCTGGCGGCCAGCGCCATCGTGGTCATGCTGTCCGGCGCCGTCGTCAATGAGGTGCTCGAACGGAGAAGGCGTCAGCGATGGAGCATTCTCGCCCAGTACATCATGTTCGAGTTGGTTCGCAACGCCCGCATGATCTGGTCCGGCATCTTGGATGTGGCCGGCTTGCTACCGGCCCACATGAACCAACAGGACTCGATCGAGGCCGGCGCCGATATCGTCCGCGACACCCCCCGACTGACCGCAGCCGTTCGCCAGATCGTCAACGACGTAGATCAGCGAAAGCGCTTGCACGACGAAGTGGCCTTCCTGGCCGAGCACGCCGACGAGGTGCTCGGCCGGTGGGTCTCGGTGATGCTCAACGCCGAGGTATACGCCGAGATCGTCGATCGCCACGTCGAACTGGCCGGCGACATCGCCTGGATCGTCGGCCTTCTCGACACCTCCCGGCCGCCCGACGACATCCGACGGCAGAAGAGGGCTCGCAGCAGCCCGGCCATTCAGATCGAACCTGTGTACGACGGCGACTGGCTCGCCGACCGGATCGTCGTGATCACCCAGCTGGCGGAGCGCCTCGATCGAGGCACCCTCGAGCTGGCTCTAGGCGTCGTGCCGGTCGATTGGTGGCGAGCGCGACTCGGCATCACGGCTCCACCCGACGTCGACCCCGCGCCGGGTGACGGCACCCGCTCTCGCGAACCCTGATCACTCCTCCCTGCGCCCCTGCTTGGGCCGGGTTCCGCCTCCTCGGTTGACGCCTTCAGCGAGTGGCGAAGGCGAGATGTTCGTGGACCGACCGCACCGCGGCCGATCCCTCGCCGACGGCGGCTGCGACCCGTTTGGTCGACCCGGAGCGGAGATCCCCGACCGCGAACAGGCCGGGGTGGTTGGTCTCGAACGGCAGCGGCTGCCGCCCCAATGCGGTCCATCGCTCGTCGAGCCGTTCGTCTGACAGGGCGCGGTCGGTGAGGACGAAGCCCCGGTCATCGAGCGCGGCGCAACCCGAGATCCAGCTTGAAGACGGGTCGGCTCCGATGAAGGAGAACAGGGCCGCGGCCGGGAGCGTCTTTTCACCGGCGGGACCGCTGATGCGAACGGAGTGCAAGCTCTGGTCTCCGTGCAGAGCCACGACGTTGGTTTGGACCAGGATCTCGATGTGGGGATGGCCTTCCAGGCGGCTTACCAGGTAGCGGGACATGCCGGCGTTGATGTCCGGCGCCCGGATCACGACGTTGACCGGGCTGCCCTGATCGGCCAGGAACACCGCGGCTTGCCCGGCCGAGTTTCCTCCCCCGACGACCATTACGGGGTCGCCGGCGCATTGTCTGGCTTCCAGGTCGGTGGCTGCGTAGTAGACGCTGGTGGACTCAAAGTCGGCCAGGCGGTCCACTTCGAGGCGTCGATAGCGGGCACCCGTCGCCGCGATGACCGCTCGGCCCGCCACCACCGAGCCGTCGGACAGTTCGACTATGAGGTGGCCGGCCTCCTCTCGCATGGCGACCGCGGCGCACGGTGCGGTCAGAGCGGCCCCGAACTTCTCGGCCTGGACGAGCCCGCGCTGGGTGAGGTCGCCGCCGGAGATGCCGGTGGGGAAGCCGAAGTAGTTCTCTATCCGGGAGCTGGTCCCGGCCTGGCCGCCGGGAGCGACCATGTCGATACCCAGGGTGCGAAGCCCTTCCGATGCGCCGTAGACGGCGGCGGCCAGGCCGGCGGGACCTCCACCCACGATCACCAGGTCGAAGCAGCGACCGGGCAGGCTGGCCAGGGTAAGCCCGAGGTACTCGGCGAGCATCCCCGGAGTGGGCCGGCGCAGGACGACCCCCGAGGAGATGACCACTGGGAGCTCGCCGGGTTGGATTCCGAAATGTCGCAGGACCGTGTCGACTTCGGCGTCGGCGTCGGGGTCGAGCCACTCATAGGGCAGGTGGGTTCGGGAGAGGTACTCGCGGATCTGTGCGGTCTCAGGAGAGAACCGGGAGCCGATCACACGAGTGGCGGACGCGGCTCCGGTCAACAGACCGTCCCGCCGGGCCATGAAGGTGGCCAGGATCTTGTCGCTCAGTTGCGGTTGGGTGGCGAGGATCTGTCTGAGAACGTCCACGGGGACGGCGAGCACCTCTCCGGCTTCGACGACCCGGGCGTCGACGAATACCCGTAGTCCGGTCAGCAGGTTGAGCTCTCCGAGGAACCGGCCCGGTCCATGGGTGATGATGGGTCGTTCCTCGCCGTCTGTACTGATGACGATGTCGACCTGCCCTGAGAGGATGACGAAGAAGTCGTAGCTGGTGTCACCGGCCCGGAACAGGTATTCCCCGGCCGCAACCCTTCGCCGCGTGGCGAGGGGCTCGAGGAAGGTGATCTCGGACTGATCGAAAGTTGGGATGGAAGGGTCGACGTCGGTCACGGCAGGTGGCGGTGGTCGTGGGCTGATGGCTTCATCGATTGTCTCCTTGGGGCGGGAACTGGATTGTCGTTGGCCAAGGCCGGCCATGAAAGGGCCAAGAGCCGGTCGGCGGCTGCGGGATTGGTAGGGCGGTGACCGATGAGCAGGCGCAGCCACAAGGGGGCATAGAGCAGATCGAGGGCGTGGTCGATGTCCAGGTCGGCTCGCAGTTCGCCGCGCGCCACTCCCGCGGCCAGGGTTTCGGCGCCGCGGACTCGCTGGTGAGCGAAGAACCGTCGCCGGAAGTCCTCGGCCAGATTCGGGTCGACCTGGGCGTTAGCGACCAGCTCCCGTATGAGCTGTCCGTTGCGGGACGCGAACAGGGCAGCCATCCGGCGCATCTGGAGTCTCATGGCCTCATAGGTGCCATCGGGCAATCGGCTCGGCGCAGGGTCGGTCAGCTCGATGAGGGCATCCAAGATGACCGCTGACTTGGACGGCCACCACCGGTAGATGGTCTGCTTGCCCACCCCGGCCGCGGCCGCGATCTCATCGACAGTGACCGCTCGGGGCCCCACGTCGCATATCAGGTCTCGGGCGCTATCGAGCACCCGCTGTCGGGCCCCCGGGTCCCTGGTGCGCGGCATCAGGTGAGTGTACCGACGCCCCGGCGATTACGAGACTGGGAGTCTCTGGTTGGAAATCAGGGTCGGGGAGGAGCGGGTCAGGTCCGTTCCAGGCTAGGGACGGCGAACCCGGCGCGGTCGCTTTCGGTGATGCCCCGCCAGTGGCAGCCCTCCAGGTGGTCGTTGACTATCCCCAGCGCCTGCATGGCCGAGTACACGGTGGTCGGGCCGACGAACGCGAAGCCTCGCCGTTTCAACTCGGCGGAGAGGGCCTTCGCTTCGGGGGTTATGGGAGGTACGTCGCCAAGCCGTATCGGCATCCTGGGATCGGACGGTCGATGCTGCCAGACCAGGCCGGCCAGGGATAGGCCCTCTTCCCAGAGAGCAAGAGTGGCTCGGGCGTTGGTGACGGCGGCCGTGATCTTGCCCCGGTGACGCACGATTCGGGCATCGCCAACCAGCCGGTCAAGGTCGGCGGCTTCGAATTTGGCCACTAGGGTCGGGTCGAAGCCTGCGAACGCGTCCCGAAAGCCGTCACGCTTGCGCAGGATGGTCAGCCAGGACAGCCCGGCCTGGAACCCCTCCAGGCACAGCTTCTCGTACACCCGATTGTCTTCGGCTACCGGCCGCCCCCATTCATCGTCGTGGTAGAGCCGATACTCGGGGGTCGAGGCCCCCCAGGCGCAGCGGGCCAGGCCATCGTCCTCGATGGTCAGATCATCCAACCTTCCACCTCCTCCGGCCTTGATTTCACCCCATCGACGTTAGCTGACGCCTAAGGAATACGAGACTTACAGTCTCTATTTGAGAATAACGAGAGCGCTGGTCTCCTTCTTAGGGGGATCTGGAGGGGG
>PMHU01000011.1 GCA_003156795.1 Acidimicrobiaceae bacterium | reverse complement strand
CCATTCCACTCTTCTGCATAGGAGATGGTTTGGGATTTACATTGGCCCTCGGCGCCTTAACGAGTGGCATGATCGCCTACTACCTAATTCTCACCTGCGCCGGAGGCTTGATGTGGCGTATCGGCGTCCATCCGATGCTGATCCTGGACTCTGAGGAACTTATTCTTATAAACCCCATCGGGGAGGTCAGAGTGAAGTGGGATGACGTTGCCGATATGGTGCCGGACTATAACGGCCTACGAATATTGCTCAAATCTGGAGCATTCGTGATCGCCAACGACATTCTCACCAATGCGAATCTGAGTCGATGGTCTGGTGAAAGCACTCCGTCGGACATGATCGCTCAATACCTGATGGAAGTCGTTCGTGCGAATCCAGATGNNGAAATCTCCAGTGATCATTCTGAGGCCATGAGCTAGATCCACATGCGTGGCGTCCCCAGCCTCCTGAATCCCACTCTCTCACGCCGTATCAAGGTCGCGTCCATAACGACGCTAACTGCGACGCGCGCTGTGACTAGTCACAGTGCCGGTCTTCAGGCAGTGGTGCCATCCACCCCGCTCTCATCGAACGATCTGGATCGGGACGAACGGCGTGAAATACGTGTGCGGTGGACCGCCTCCTGGGCCTCCCCCTGGTCCAACACTGACATTTGTCGCAGTCCTGTTGCGGAGGGCGACGTGTCCGGCCAAGTTACCGCCCACTGTGATCCTTCGGGAGCGGAGGTCGAGGGCCGAGGAGTAGCCCGCTGTAGCCGCTGTCGGCTGGGCCAGGGTGCCACACGTTGGGCTCCGCCCTAGGCGTCCGTTCCACGCCGTCAGTCCGACCATGATCTTCACCGATGGGCCGAACTTGGCGCGGACTCTCTGGGCCAGAGCTTCGCTGCCAGGGGAGAGGGTCAAGACGAGCAGGCCATGGCCGCACTGGCCGATGCCATAGATGTGGTTGCCGACGAAGGCGATGAGCTTCTTCTCGATGGCCGGGACCTGAGCGGCGGGCACCGGTGGGATGGAGGTGGCCTTCGTACATGGCGGCGGTACGGCCTGTACGGGTCCCGTGATGGGTGGGTACGACGACGATGACGCGGCCGCGGCCCCTCCACTGATCATCCCCGTGCCGAGCAGTGCCAGGACAGCGGCGGTCGCAACTCGGCCTACGTACCTCATCAAACCACTATGACGCAGCGGGGGTCGGATTGGTTCTCACAGTTGCACCTGGGCATGAGGCGAGCGGTCTTCGGGCTGGAGGGAGATCAGCCGGCTCAAGACAGAGAAGAGGGCAATCGACAGCACCCTCAAGGCGATGTTGTCGGATCGCATCAAGATTGCGGAGAGCAAGTTTCGCTCGACGCTGAACTGAACCCCTTTTCGGGGGCGCCCCGGTTCGGTGTCGGCAGATCGAGGCTCGGCCTTGCCGACAGAAACGTGGGCAGCTGTAGGGGTACGCTGCCATTCAAGTCTCCCGCCGGGAGGCGCCATTGACGTTTTCCCCAGACCCTGGCGAGCGCCGAGGAACCGGGGAACGTCATGAGCCCGAAGACTTCGCCTTCGCGCAGCCATGTTGTCGCGCGCCGCCGGCGGCCGCGAAACGTCCTGGCCGCGGCATGTGTTGTTGCCCTTCTCATGGCGGCTGGGGCTGCGGTCAGCGGTGCCGGCCGGCCCAGGGCGGCGGCGGCCCTGAGGCCGGTGCACTCCACCCGCTTGACGGCACCAATCGTCCGCTACGACTTGGCTCTCGGTGATTCCCTGGCCGTCGGGGTCGGCGCCAGCCAGCCGGCTGACGGCTACGTCGACCTCGTCTACCGCCACCAACTGGCCCGCAAACCCGGCCTCCAACTGGAGGACCTGGCTTGCTCGGGTGCTACGACCACCTCGATGATCGTGGGCGGCGAGTGGTGCCCTTATGCGGCCGGGACGCAGCTGGCCGCGGCCGAGTCGTTCATCCGGTCACATCCAGGTCAGATCTCGTTCGTGACCATCGACATCGGGCTCAACGACATCGACGGCTGCATGACCGATACGACAGTCGATGCCAGGTGCGTCGCCGACGGTCTGCGCAAAGCGGGCACCGACCTGGCGACGATCCTGGCCGGACTGCGTTCTGCCGACCGGAGCATCGTCATCTACGGCGCCGACTACTACGACCCGTTCCTCGCGGCCTGGTCAAATGGGGCGGCCGGGCGCGTCGTTGCTCGCCAATCCGAGGCGGACGTCCTGGCACTCGACCAGGTCCTCACCCGGGGCTTCGCCCGCTTCGATGCCNNCCACTCCGAGACGGACGTCCTGGCTCTCGACCACGTCCTGGCCCGGGGCTACGACCGCTTCGATGCACCGGTCGCTGAGGTCGCCACCCGGTTCGACACCGTGGACTTCGGCTCCGCACCCGCGTCCAAGGGGGCGGCGCTGCCGGAGAACGTCGCACGGGTGTGCGCGTGGACGTGGATGTGCTCGGCCAGCGACCTCCACCCTGACGACCTCGGTCACGCTCAGCTGGCCGGAGCTTTCGACACCGTCATCGACGCCAACCGGAACCAGTCGCGCGTGTAGTCAGGCTTTGCCGATGCCCGATGTACACCCGTGTCGGTGACCGTCACGTGCCCTATGTCTCGAAAAACGGTGAGAAATAACTGCAGGCCGAGACTGGCGTCGAGGCTGACCCGCCAGCCGGCAGAGGGGCAGCTCACTCCGATGTGGACAATCGGTCAGCAACGCCACTTCTGGTCAGCCGTGCTCGCCACCGGCGTTGAGGCGAGCGCTCACATGACCTCGGCAATCATCGTCTCCGATTCGGCTTCGAACGAATCGGGGAGCGGGGGGCGTCCCAGAGATGCAGNNATCGCCACCAGAACACTGATCACGGCAACGACGAAGGCGAGACGGTACCCACTATCCAGGGCATCGGCCGCCGAAGTTCCCGAGGCCAGCAGCGAGGCGGTGTGGGCAGTGGAGACGGCCCCGAAGATCGCCACCGAGAGCACTGCCGACACTTGCTGGGACACGTTGACGATTCCCGAACCGATGCCCGCATCCTTGGGAGGTACGGACGCCAGGGCAATGGTCAGCATCGGTGTGAACGCAGTGGCCG
>PMHU01000033.1 GCA_003156795.1 Acidimicrobiaceae bacterium | reverse complement strand
TTGGGATGATCACGAAACTCCTTGACCTGCACGTACACTTGTTCGATCACACTTCGGTCACAGGCTAGTATGGCAAGGAGTCACAGTCGACGACCAGGGAGCCGCGGACGAAAGCCTCGGTAGATGAAGGCGGAGAAGGTAGGTTTACACACCGACCCGGAGGGTGGGAGCTGACGATGCCTTATCCGAGCCATATTGCTGCGGCCCTCAGCGGAGCGAGTCTGCGGCAACTTCAGTACTGGCGCGAGAGCAGCCTCTTGGCCCCCGAGTTTGGCAAACCCAGCGGTCGCCTTCTCTACTCGTTCCCTGACGTTGTGGCTCTTCGAACCTTTGTGTTCCTGCGGGAGAACGCTTCCCTCCAACTCATACGCAAGGCGATAGGCAACCTTCGCGAGTTGGGGAACCTCGATCACCTCGCGGAGTACAAGCTCATCTCTGACGATGACCGGATCGTTCTCGCAGACCCATCGGGGGAGGTCATGGAGCTGACGGGAACCCCGGGGCAGTACCGGATTGCGGCAGCGATGGGCGACGTTTTCCGAAGGTTCGTGAACATGCAGGGAGCGGAAGTGGTCGATCTTCGTAAGCCTCGCCGTCACGTTGCGGTGGATCCCGAGACTCATGGGGGATATCCCGTGATCGCTGGTACGCGACTGCAGTTTGACCTCGTGGCCTCTCTGGTTGAAGACGGCGTGGCTCCCGGAGAGATCGTTGAGTTCTATCCGTCGGTGAGTGCCGCAGCGGCTACGGCCGCAGTTGAGTTCGCCCGATTGGTGCAGCGCTTCCGGGACGGCGGGATGCCCTCCGCGGCGTGAACTTGCTTCTCGATGAGAACGTGCCGGTGCAGGCCCTTCCGGTCTTGCAGCGCACTCTCCGAGGCCACCAGGTTGATCATGTCGATTCGCTCGACCGCCGCGGCACGCGCTGGAAAGGCAAGAAGGATCGACAACTCCTCCCCGACGCTGGTACCGCGGGCTACGAGGTCTTCGTGACAAAGGATTCGAACCAGCTCGCTGATCCTGTCGAGACAAGACTGATAAAGCAATCCGGGATCCATCATGTTCGGTTTCAGCAAGACGAGGGCGTGGCCGGTTACGCGCGGGCGGTCGGGGCGTTGGTTGCGGCGATGGCCGACGTCGTGGCTGAGTTGGACACAGCAAGTGGCCAGCGCCTCGTAAGAATCGTGAAGCTCGATCCTAAGAAGCGCCGACATGAGACGGTCGATCCGGATATAGATCCGCCTTCTTACTGGAGGTAGGGGATCACACGAGGGGAGCCGAGGCATCGTGACGGGATACTCGGTGTTATCCGGAGTCCGCGCCAGCAGGCGCTGAGGTCCGTCATTCGGCGTGTCGCTTCTGTGCTTCACGGTTCTCCACGTGCCGAGCGCGTAGCCGTCGCTCTGCGCTGCCTGGTTCGACTCTCCGTCGCTTATTCGCAGGGCGCAGATAGGACACTATGTGTATGGGCTTGAGGCACTTCGGATCAGGAGTGGGCAGGAACCAAGCGGTCCGCGGTGCACGTCACATAGCCATGAAGGCCTTGATCATTGCTGTGGTGGTGCTTGCTGCTGGATGCACGAATGACCATTCCACGCCGTTTGTCCCGACTACGACGAGCGCAGGCTCCATGGCGCCCAGGCGGGCTTCCTCGCCCACCTCAGCGCGCCTGTCCCTGACGTCGACGACGGTGAAGGCTGGAGGGGCCATATCTGGGCACATTACGGTCGAGAACAACACGGGCCGAGCGATACGCGTAACTGGCTGCGGTGGAATCTTCCAGGTGCTGTTGACCAGCGGTACCTACCATCCGACCGTTGCGTGGCTTGCCTGCCTACAAAGTTTCACTATCCCAATCGGGCAGTCGAGCGACCCAGTCAGAGTGGACGCGAGCTACAGCGAGTGCGATCCGGGCCGACACAGCCGCTCCACTCCGGAGTGCCTAGGCGAAGGTCCGCCGCCGCTCCCGCCTGGATGGTACAAGGCGACCACATTCGAGTTAGGCAACGCGGTTGCTATCCCGCCCCCAATCATGGTCCGTGTCGCAGCTTGAGCCGCATCGACGGGGCCAGCACCAATACGCCATATTGACAGCAAGCAGGCTCGCTCTACATCGGGAGGGCAAGCGCGGAGTCGGCAGTGAGGCTCGTTTCTCAACCCGTGTGGGAGACTGGGCGGCGTGAGCCTTGACGGCCGGGGTGGACTGCTTGGGATAGTCGTCTGCTCGATGTTGGCGTTGTGGGTGACTGGGTGTGGGTCGTCGGCGGGTTCGTTGAAGTGGAGCGCGCCGGTGAGCGCGGGGCCGGCGGCGCCGGGGTGGGTGTGGTGCGCGACGAGCCGCTTTTGCGCCGGGGGGGGTGACACGTCGGCTGGCGACCAGGTGAGCATTTTTGACGGCAAGAGGTGGGGTGAGCCGACTCCGATCATTTCCGTCCCGGGCAACTCGGGCCAGGTCGAAGTGTCGTGCCCGACCGTCCGGTTCTGCGCTTTGGTCGACGTGAAGGGGTATGGGTTTACCTGGGACGGTAGGTCCTGGAGTCCCCCGGTGAACGTGTTCCGATACCCCGCGCCAGCGGGCTCTTACGGTTCCTCAAACGTGATCTCTTGCCCGACCGCCGAGTTCTGCGTGGTAGCCGGAGACCTCAACGGCGATGCGGTCTTCTACCAGGATGGGCGTTGGCGCCAAGGTCCTTCCATACGCGGCCGCTTCGACCCCCCCGCGGTTGACTCGCTGTCTTGTCCAACTACTACCTTCTGCGCTCTCGCGGACAACTTCGGCCGGGTCGTCACCTGGAACGGCGAGACGTGGAGCAAGCCCGCCAATATCGACGCCGGGGAGGCGAAGGGCACGGCGGTGTCGTGCCCGACGACGACGTTCTGCGTCTACGTAGACAGCGACGGCAACGCCTCCACATACAACGGCACGAAGTGGGGTTCGAGCATCCGAATCGACCACTCCACCATCCGCGCCCCCGTTACCAACCCACCCGGCCCTGCCATAGCCCCGGCCGGTCCGCTCGCTGTGTCCTGCCCGACCACCCGGTTGTGCGTCGCGGTCGATCTGGCCGGAAACGCCCTTACCTACAACGGAGTCACCTGGAGCAAGCCCACCAGGATCGACCCCGGACAAGAGCTGTCCGCCGTCTCGTGCCCATCGACAAGGTTTTGCCTAGCCACCGATGGAACCAACTATCTCGTCTACCACTAGATCCAGGCTGGCGGCGACAACGCCGCGACAGAAGACTCCATCCCGAGCGTCGAAGCGCACGCCACCGCCAGCGCGCCGAGTCGGCATGGAGAATGGAGTTGTGCTTCTGACTGCTATCCCTGCCGGTGCGTTGGTGGGGGCGTATGGTCGGGAGTCCTGGGTCTCGGTCTGACTTGCGAACCGGTTTTAGGTCGGTTGGCTGTTGATTGATCGATTTGTCGACCGGGACCCAGGGATATCCCGGCATCCACCGGTGAAGCCGTTCTGATCTGCCCGTCCTGTAGAAGAGGTCGGGTTTCACAGGTCCGGTCGGCCAGCGGGTGCGTGCCACCCCTCAACCTTGAAAGGGATGGCCTTGACCATCGTAGATACCTGTTCTGTTACTGGCGGTGTGGACACCCACGC
>PMHU01000296.1 GCA_003156795.1 Acidimicrobiaceae bacterium | reverse complement strand
TCCCCCCTCAGATCCGAAGCACCCCATATACCAGGCGCGTACGACGGAGGGACGCAGCTTCGAAAGCTCGTAGTGGCCCAGCACCGGCACTACGTGCCGGTCGAGCATGTGCCGGTACTTGGCACGCGTTACCGGTCGCAGGTCAGCCCTGCCAGACAGCCAGTTCTCGGCCCAGTCCGCGAGCGTCTCCCGGCCGAAAGACGGGTCGATCCAAAGTCCTCGTTTGATGTCGGCCTCAGCGCCAGCCAGGAAAGCTTGCGCGTCCGCCTTGGTCGCGAACGTGTGCGGAGCGACATGGCGTATGGCCTCATGCCAGTAGCTGACCTGCCATCGGCCTGAAGGCAGCTTGCGGACCGATCCGAAATGTCGGCGAGTCGCCATCGGCGATCACCCTCCAGTCGAAAGACGCGCGTGCGTTTGGAATCGTCTGGAGGCTCGTTTGGCGTCCCCGGGCCGGGCAGAGCCTCGAAGCCGGGCCGGGATCGGCCGCCAATGTGGTTGATGGTATCTGCCGCGTGTGTCGGCGACGGGATGTCTCTCACCTAGCACCAGGGGAGTGTCATTCCCCGGGAGTGACACTCCCTCGGATGGAAGTGAGAGGACCAGTTTTCGCCGGGGTGACTGACTCCGGGCTGGCCCTCTTCATGGAGGTTTCCGGTGTCGCTCGATGAGCTTCCTGATTTCTTGACGGTGGAGGAGGCGGCCGCGGTGTTGCGGATCGGCCGGACCTCGGCCTATCTGCTCTGCCAACGGTGGCGATACAGCGGTGGCGACGCCGGACTGCCGGTGGTGCGGGTAGGCCGCCAGCTGCGGGTGCCGCGNNACCTCTGCACCCGAAGGGTGCGGGCTGGCCTCGCCGGCGGACGTGAGCGTCCGATGATGGGACTGGCCAAGATGGCCCCGGACGGTTGGGCGTATTACGCCCGGGAGATCGCGGCCGGCGTGGAGGACTATTTCGCCGCGCATCTGGAAGAGAAAGGGCGCTGGATCGGCCGGGGCGCTGACGCTTTGGGCCTGTCCGGTGAGACCGACGCGGAGCTCCTGTCCCGGTTGTTCGGACAGGGATTGCACCCTCTCACTGGGGCCACCTTGGGCCGTCGATTCGGGTCGGACAAGAACACGGTGGCCGGGTATGCGCTGTCGTTTTCGCCGCCGAAATCGGTGTCTGTCTTGTGGGCCCTGGCCCCACCCGAGATCATCTCCGAAGTCCGCAACGGGCATGACGCGGCCGTCGGGGCGGCCTTGGAGTTCCTCCAGGATCACGCCGCTTTCACCCGCCGCGGTCACGGCGGGCTGGTCCAGGAAGCAACCCGCGGGTATGTCGCTGCGGTGTTCGTTCACAGGACTTCACGGGCCGGTGATCCGCAGTTGCACAGCCATGTGTTGGTGGCCAACAAGGTCCAGGCCGCCTCCGACGGGCGTTGGTTGGCGGTCGACGGCCGGGAGCTGTACGAGGTGCAGAAGGCGGCCGGGATGCTCTACAAAGCATGTTTGCGGGCCGAGCTGTCAGCCCGGCTGGGCGTAGCTTGGAGCGATGTCGACATTGACGGTGGGGCCGAGATCGTCGGCGTCCCCGCGGGTTTGGTCGCCATGTTCTCCAAGCGCCGAGCCCAGGTAGAAGCGGCCGCTACTCGTCTGACCGGTGAGAGAGAAGCGGTGCTGTGCCGGTCCCTGACCGACGATGAGCGCGCCGCCGTTTTCCAGCCGGCTACATACCAGTCCCGGGCGGCCAAAGGCGAGGGCGGCGAGACGACCGCCCAGTTGCGGGCCCGCTGGACAGCCGAAGCGACCGCGGTCGGCAACCCTCCACAACGGTGGCTGCCACGGGTGTTCGGCCGTCGAATCACAACCGGACGAGAGGCCAGATGGTCGCGGCTCGGTTTGCGCCCCTCGGGCGAGTTGATCCCGGCCGAGGTGGTCGAACTGCTCGAGGCCAAGCACTCCACTTGGGGGCGAGCGGAGCTGATCGAGGCTCTATCGGTGGTCCTACCTTCTACCAGGCTCAACCGGGCCGAGATGGTCCGCGAGGTCCTCGAAGCTGCCGCCGAGACCGTGTTGGCCCGCTCGGAGGTGGTGTGTTTGACCTGCCCGGACCGACCCGACCCACGCCACGGCGCCGTCCGCTACTCGACGTGGTGGACTCTGCAGACCGAACAAGCGATTCTCGACACGATCGAGACGGGCCGCACGGCCGGCGTGTCCGTCGCGCCCAGCTACCGGATCGTGGCCGAGGCGGGATTGGGTGACGATCAGGCCCAGGCGTTGCGTCGGCTCTGCGGGGGCGGGGAGCGGGTGGCGGTGTTGGTCGGCCCGGCCGGATCGGGCAAGTCTCGCACTCTGGGCGCGGCGCGCCAAGCCTGGGAGGCGGCCGGCACCCCGGTACGCGGTGTGGCCCCCTCCGCGGTCGCCGCCGGGGTGCTGGGCGAGCAGGCCGGGATCCGGTCTGACACTTTGGCCAAGTTCCTCCTCGACGCCGCCAAAGGCCGGGTCCGACTACAGCCCGGGGAGGTGGTCGTCTGTGACGAGGCATCCATGGTTTCCACCCGCGACCTGGCCCAACTGGTCCTCCACGTCGACGCGGCCGGGGCGAAACTGGTGCTGGTCGGTGACCACTACCAACTCGGTTCGGTCGACGCTGGCGGCCTGTTCCGCCTGCTGGCCACTGACGCCAAAACAGCCGAACTCACCGCCGTCAGACGCTTCGCCGACCCGTGGGAAGCCCAAGCCACCCGCCGGCTACGGCGCGGCGACCACAGCGTCATCGACGAGTACATCGAACACGGCCGGGTTGGCTCCGCCGATCGCGAGGGGGTCCTCGACGCTGCCCACCAGGCCTGGCTCGACGCCCGCCGAGAAGATCGATCGGTAGTGGTCATGGCCGCCGATCACGACACCGTCGACCAACTCGCGCTGCGGGCCCGGGCCTGGAGGGTCGCCGCCGGCCAGGTCGAACCCGAAGGCGTCACCGTTGGCCAGCAGACCGTCGGGGTCGGCGACGAGATCGTCACCATCCGCAACGACCGCCGCCTGGTCACGACCACCGGAGCGTGGGTCCGAAACGGCGACCGCTGGCAAATCCGGCACCGAACCGGAACGGGAGCGCTGCAACTGTCCTCCCTCGACGGGCGGGGAACCGTCACCCTCCCCAGCGACTATGTCGTGGAGAACGTCGCCCTGGCCTATGCCGTCACCGTCCACAAAGCCCAAGGAATCACAGTCGATGAGGCGTGCTCGTCGTCGACCGGGCCACCACCGCCGAGCACCTCTACGTCGGAATGACCCGAGGCCGCCACCACAACCAGGCCTGCGTCATCACCGAAGCAGCCGGCGACGAACACACCCGCCGGGAGCCGCCCGCCGCCGCCCAAGTACTCGCCGGCGCCCTACGGAAAACCAGCAACGAGAAATCGGCCACCGAAACCCTGCGAGACGAACTCGACCAGCACGGCCACTCGACCGGCCGCCAGGCTGCCATCCTCGAAGCACTCCGCCAGACCCCAAGCCCACAGCCTCAACCAGACCATCAGCAGGCAGACCCGCCGGCACGCCTTCACCGCCGTCCCGACCGGCCCGGCGCCCGAAGCCACCATCGAACGAGGCATCGAACTCTGAAGCCTCAGACGGGATTCTGCGTTCACAATCTGTTCTGGATCCACCGGCAGACCCCGCGCCCCGAGCCGTCGTTATATGGCGCGGCCGGATCGTGTCAGGGGCGGTTTTCTGGGCGTGTGTTCTGCAGTGTGGTTAGATGTGGCTCTGGTGCCGTTGTAGTCTGCGGCGGACGGTCTCTGCGGCCGTGGAGAGGTGGCTTAATGGCCGTTCGGCGTGCTGCGCTGCATGGTTGGCGTTGGGCAATCGCCGTGCTGGCTGCGGTTGTGGTCGCGGGCGTGTCAGCCGTGTCGGTGGGGTCGGTGGCGTCGGCGGGGGGTTCTGGCGGGGTGGTCACTGATTACCCGGGTGGCGGGATTGACCATCCCTTCGGCATTGTCGCTGGCCCGGATGGCGCGTTGTGGTTCACCAACTACATCGGCAACTCGATCGGGCGAATCACTACCACTGGGGTGGTAGCGAACTACACCGGCAAGGGCATCTCCCAGCCCGGTCAAATCACTGTCGGCCCCGATGGCGCGCTGTGGTTTATCAATGGCAATAACGGCGACAGCTCGATCGGGAGGATCACGACCGGAGGGGTCGTCACGAACTTCACCGCCCCCGGGATAGCCGCGCCGTACGGGATCGTGGCGGGCCCCGACGGGGCTTTGTGGTTCACCAACCAGAACAACAATACGATCGGGCGTATCACGACCGCCGGCGCGGTGACCGACTACAGCGATCCGAGCATCAAGGATCCACTCGGTATCACGGTGGGGCCCGACGGAGCGCTGTGGTTCACCAACCAACTTGGCAACTCGATCGGGCGCATCACGACCGCTGGCATTGTCAGCAACTACAGCGATCCGAGTATCGCCTCGCCGGTGGAGATCACTGTCGGCCCTGACGGCGCGCTCTGGTTCGCCAACAGCGCCTTCTACGGTGGGACACCCTCCGTCGGGCGGATCACAACCGCAGGGGTGATATCCAGCTACACCAACCCGAGTATCGCCACGCCGCGCGAGATCACCGCCGGCCCCGACGGCGCTATGTGGTTTACCAACGGCAACCCCAACAATACTGACGGTAGCTCGATCGGGCGGATCACGACCGCAGGGGTGATATCCAGCTATACCGATCCGAGTATCGCCTCGCCGGGCGTGATCACGACTGGCCCCGACGGCGCCATGTGGTTCACCAACTACCTCAACAACTCGATCGGGCGGATCACCACCACTGGGGCGGTGTCGAACTATCCCAACTCGGGGATCAGTGCCCCTACCGGGATCGCTGCTGGGCCCGGCGGGGCGCTGTGGTTCACGAACCAAGCCAATAACTCGATCGGGCGGGTGAGCACGGCCGGCGTCCTTTCCAACTACGTCGACCCGAGCATCGACGGTCCTGACCAGATAGCGGCCGGTTCAGACGGGGCGTTGTGGTTCACAAACACCGCGGGCAACTCGATCGGGCGGATCACCACAGCAGGGGTCGTGACCAGTTACACCGACGCGAGTATCGACGGCCCGACAGGGATCACCGCCGGTCCCGACGGGGCGCTGTGGTTTGCCAACTCGGGCAACAACTCGATCGGGCGGATCACCACAGCAGGGGTTGTCACTAACTACACCGATCCGACCATAAAGTCGCCCGACAGCATCACCGCCGGACCTGATGACGATCTGTGGATCGCTGACACCGGCAACGACACGATCACTCGCATGACCACATCAGGAGCGGTTGTCGCCAACTACGCGACCAACGAAGCCCCAGTCCAGATCGTGGCTGGCACTGACGGCGACCTGTGGTTTTCTCTTAGCTGGTCTGGCCGCTACGAGGAGTACCTCGGGCGGATCACCACCAGCGGAACCGTAACGACCTATACCAGCCAGAACATCGGAGAACCCTCGGGACTCACCGCCGGACCCGACGGCGCCCTGTGGTTCACCAATAGCAACATCTATCGGATCACGACCGGGGGGACCCTGACCACGGTGGCCGAGGGCGACCAAGGACACACCAAGGATCCCAAAGTTGTCGGCCCGATTGGCATCTCCGCCGGCCCAGACGGCGCAATGTGGTTCACCAACCAGGGGAACAGCACCATCGGGCGCGTCACCACCGCCGATTCGGTCACCACCTCACCCGCCCAGGGTCCCGCCGGCACGACCGTGACCGTCACCGGCGCCGGCTTCAACGCCGGTGAAACCATCAAGGTCAAATACGACACCGGCCTGTCCTCACCGACCACCGTGGCGTTATGCACCGCCATCGCGGCCAGCGACGGCACCTTCACCTGCACCGCCACCATCCCCGCCGACGCCGGTATCGCCGGCACACACACTGTCAAGGCCACAGGGAAGACCTCCGGCACACACGCTCAGACCCTTTTCCTAAGGACCACCTGAACCCACCGACCGACACCTCAGTGTGAGAACAGAACGACGCCGCGCACTACGACCACAACCACGCCGAGTCGGCATGGAGAATGAAG
>PMHU01000338.1 GCA_003156795.1 Acidimicrobiaceae bacterium | reverse complement strand
ACCACCGCCGAGCACCTCTACGTTGGAATGACCCGAGGGCGCCACCACAACCAGGCCTGTGTTGTCACCGAAGCAGCCGGCGACGAACACACCCGCCGGGAGACGCCCGACGCTGCAGTGGTCCTCGCCGGAGCCCTCAGGAAAACCAGCAACGAGAAATCGGCTACCGAAACGCTGCGAGACGAACTCCACCAGCACGGCCACTCGACCGGCCGCCAGGCTGCCATCCTCGAAGGCCTCCGCCAAACCCACGCCCACAGCCTCAACCAGACCATCAGCAAACAGACCCGCCGGCACGCCTTGACCACCGTCCCGACCAGCCCGGCGCCCGAGGCCACCATCGAACGAGGCATCGAGCTCTGAAGCCCCAGCCGGGATTCTGCGCTCACAATCTGTACTGGCAGTGCCGGCAGACACTGCGCCCCGAGCCGTCGATATGCACCACCTGCGATAGCCCGGTGGGCGTCGATCGGTAGGTGCAGATGAATCGCTCGGCGCTCAAACTGGCAGACTGCCGAGCGTGGGCTGGCAAGGCTCGATTGACCTATGGCTCTCTGCGCAGGGCGATGTGGGCGTGACGGCACGTCAGATCGTCGACGCCCTGTCGGCAGGAGGGTGGACAACAACAGACCCGGCCGGACCGGGTGTGTCCTTCGTGCCGTTCGATGGTGATCTCGGCGACTGGCGTATCGGTGACGGCACACGCGACGATGCCCTCGCCGCTGTGGAGGCCCGACAGGAGCGTGGTCTTGCCGGCGGTCTGGTCGTCACCTGGCAAAGGTCGGGGATCGGAGGCTCGCTCTTGCTCCATGGCGACGGCCACGCCTCGCTCTCCGCGAGCATCAACCCCCGACGCCTCGCGACTGACACCACGGATTTCTCCTGGTACATCGAGCGGCTTCTGCCTGCCCTCAACAGAGCGAACCTTCAGGTTCAGCGGATCGAGGCTGCCGACACCGACTGAGCGCATATCAGCGGCGCTCCGACGAGAGCGGCGGTCGGCAAAGACGCCGACTCGGCGATACGAGCGGCTTCCAGGTATCCGTGAGACACTGAGGGGTATGAGAATGCTCGTGCGGTGGGCGGGTCGTCGGGTCTGGTTGTGGTGGGTGATCTTCCTGGCCGTGTCCGCGTTCGAGATCGCTCGCATGCTGGCATCCCCGGTCCACAACGGCGCATCCTCGATCGCCATTGGGGAGGTCGGTCGGGACCCTCGGCTTATCCTGCGGTTCGGGAGTTGGCAACTCTACGCCCACGGATTCTGGCTCGACCTCCTGGGCGCCGTCATCATTGCGGCTGTAACCGGGTTGTTCACCTGGCTGGTCGTGGGAGGACTGCGAATGATCATCCGCGGGATGGTAGGGATAGCCCGCCGCCTGCCAGGATCGAGGCGGCGGCTGAGCGCACATGGGCGACGACTCGGTGCGGACTACCGCGCCAGACGTTTGGAACGCGACCATTTTGAGAATCCGTCCGACGCTTGGGACCCCGCGCGCCGCTGATACAGAGCGTTCTCTCTCGCGCCTGGCCCCCGGTCGAGGGCAAAGGTGGGCCCAGATACCGAGTCGGCGTTATACGGGTGATCGAAGATCACCTTCGCCCTGACGGGCCGTATAACGGCACATACACGGGTGATCGTGCCCGGTGCCGCGTCATGAGAAGCGACAACGATCACCCGTGTATTAGGCGGTCCGCGCTCACGGCTGGCTGTGGGATGAGCTGGATTTCCGGTGTCGCCAGCGCCGCCGGGTAAGAATGCCGGATAGGAGGAATGGCGCTCCGAGGAGGTCCGTGGATTCTGTGAGTGAGCCCGCCGAAGGTCAACTGGCCGACGACGGTAGATCCTTCTGGTCGAATGCGGAGTGGGTGCCGTCTACCTCCTCTGATGAGACGACTAGGTGGGACGGCCACCAGTGGGCACCTCAGCCGAGGACTTTTTTCCAAAACATCCCTGATGATGCGAACGACATAGATAACCGTGCACTGGCCAAGGGCACTACTCCCACAGCGGTCAAGGGTTTCCCGACCCCACCCTTGTTTGAGGATCGGCATATTGCCGTCGGATCTGGCTGGCTTGGGATGAGAACCGCACCAGCAGGAGGGTGGCATCTGATCCGCACCCGGGATATCCAATCCGTCGCCATCGTCCCGCCGTCAAAAGGTCGCCAGATCGTGTTCTTGAGATCGCCGACCACGCCGAAGCCGTTTATCGCTATTAAGGACCGCCTCGGCGGCGTGGTCTCGGTGAACGTGACCAAGTTTTCCGCTCCGGCATCGTCGGCGCTTGTGCCGCAGTTGCCAGTGGACACCAACGTCACGGGGACCGCCCGGAAGTTCCTTGAGGGTCAAGGTCTGCCCGGGCAGTGGGGAAGAAAGTTCAACTGGTTTAAGTCCATCAACTGAACGAGGTTGCGAACCGACCTGGCGGCCCGGTCGTCCCTCCAACGAAGGCGACCCCGTCACCCGCGCCATAAGGTTCACTCTCGGGCGCAAGCTCTCCGATGACCACACGGGCTCGGGAGCGCGGAATCGGCGCTCGGCGCTACTCCGACCCGCTCTCACCTGGGCGAAAGCCCTCGGTCACCAACGCACACCACAAGTCCTCGATTTCGGCTGGCGCGCTGAAAGCGACTTCCACTCGTCGGCGTCCTTGCCGGGCCGATACCACGACGCTGTTCCGTCTCCCGATAGGCGTTCCGGCCCACCCGAGGACCTGTCGGCGGATGGACGCCTTCGACGCCAGGATCTGTAGATCCCGACTCTCCAACAGCATGCCCTTTGGCGCGAAGACGTGGAGTTTGTTCTGCTCCACGCGTACGGTCGGCCCTCCCCCAAGCTTGTGGTTCCAGTTGACCCACGTGCCTGGCACGAACGGTGACCGGCGAGTCCGGACGAACGCCCTCGACTCGTAGTACGGCTCAGGCGTAGCCGACCCCACAACCCCGTCGTTACCCACCGCCGGTTCGGCCTGGCCGTCCTGGATCTTGGCGAGTAGCAGGATGACCCGCTGGCGCACGCCGACCAGGTCTACCCCGAGGCCGACGAGGACCTGCACGCCGGCCCCGTCTCCTTGTCGGAACAGGCCGAGAAGTATATGGCCGGTACTGATGTGTCCGTGGCCGAGTCTCAATGACTCGCGCAACGAATACTCCAGAGCCTTTTTCGCCCGAGGGCTGTACGGATGCGAATCCGTCGAAGACGAACCTGCCAGCCCGAGCGTCCGGACCTTCTCCCGGGCGGCTTCGAGGCTGACGCCCGACGGTAGAGCCGTGGCGGCGATGCCTTCTCCCTCGTGAACCAACCCCACCAGGATGTGCTCAGTGCCGATATAACCGACGCTGTAGAGGCGGGCTTCTTCCTCGGCAAGAACCAGGACTCTTCGGGCTCGGTCGGTGAACCGCTCGAACATCCCCCATAGATTCGCACACCACCACCAAAAAACGACGCGACAAACAATCCGGCGGCGCGAGACTCTGTCATGACACGGAGAGGCGAAGAGGTCGTCCGCCACGTCGGAATCGTTGGATTGGGACATGAAGTACCGATCACACGGCGCGACCGCAGACGGATGCGCCTCGTCGGTTCCGTACCGGGACTACGAGNNCGTGGCTGAACTGCTCAGTGCCCCTCACCCGGGGAAGGCTTGACGGCTGGATGGGCCCAGTCCACCGGCACATGAAAGACCTCGGCAACGCCAGCGCATAACGATCTGTCTTGCGCTCGTCCGGTCCGGGCGGGTCCCGTCCCGGTCGCGCCCGAGTCGGCATGGAGAATGA
>PMHU01000053.1 GCA_003156795.1 Acidimicrobiaceae bacterium | reverse complement strand
GAGGGGTGCTTGGCGGCGGCAGGGGCCGGGTGACCGGCGCTGCCGAGCAACGCCAGCGGCAGGGCGACACCGGCCGCGAGCGGCCCGGCTATGCGTCCCGGGCGGCGCCGGCGCCACCTGGCCGGCCGTTGGGAGGGCGCGTCAGTAGACAGGTTTCGGGTGTTGTCAGGTTGTGTGGGCACAGCGGGTTGACCCTTTCGTCAGCGCGCCGACCCAAGGGCAGCAAGCTCCACACGATTGAAGAGAAGGAAAGCGAGTGCGGACCAGCGCGGGTCTCCGCGGGAAAGGGAAAGGCGGAGATTTGGCTTATGGCACCCTGCCGGCGGTCTCTAGGACGGTCACCCGGGCGCCTTGTCTCTTCTGGGCGGCAATGCTAACTCAAGCAAGCGTTCGAGCGGCGCATTTGGACCAGTGACATGGGTCACGGGACGGCCGGGCGCGGCCCGAGGGCCCTACCGAGCTGATCCCCCCGTCTGCCCGCGAGCAGCCCTAAGCGATGGGAGGGGGCACGTAGCCGCCGGTGAGCTCGGCCAGGCGGGCGCCGACGAACAGCGAGGTGCGGTCCTCGAGATAGGGCCCGACCACTTGGACCCCGACGGGCAGGCCGACGGAGGTCAGTCCGACCGGTACGACGGTGGAGGGCAGATAAACCGTTCCCACCAGACCGGTCCAGGTCAGGGCGTCGATCTGGTGGCGCGAGCGACCGTTGATGACTACCGACCGGTCGCCGATGGTGCCGTGGTGGTCGTGCGGGAACGCCGGCATCGGGGTAACCGGGCACAGCAGAACGTCGTACTCCCGGAACCATTCGGCCCACCGCCGGCGCATGAGGGTCCGGTCCTGATGCCGATCGAGCCAGGCCCGGTGGGTGCCGCTGATGGCGTCACCCACTTCGAGGGGAGCGCTCACCGAAATGGCGGCGAGTATCAGCGTGTTGAACAACTCAACGGCGGCGGCCAGCTCCACCGGCCGGCGGGCTTCGGCCACTTTGGCGCCCGCACCTTCCAACGCGGCGCCGGCGCCGGACAGCAGAGCGACCACCTCCGAGTCGACTTCGCACGCCGGGTCGTCGAGCCACAGACCGACCCGGTAGTCGCCGAGCGCGTCGTGGCGCGGCGGCGGTAGCTCGAGCGTCCATGCCGTGGCGTCCTCGGAGTCGGGCCCGGCCAGCACGCCCAGGAGCAGGTCCAAGTCTTCGGGGCTGCGGGCGATCGGGCCGAACACGTTGATGTCGGCGTCGATGACCCCGCCGCCGACGCGGTCGAGGTAGCCCCTCTGAGACACGATCCCGAAGCTGGGCTTGTGGCCGCATACGCCGCAGAAGCTGGACGGGATGCGGACCGAGCCGCCGATGTCGGTGCCGATCTCGAAGCTGGTCAGACCGGCGGATACGGCTGCGGCCGCCCCGCCCGAGGACCCGCCGGTGGTCCGGGTCCGGTCCCAAGGGTTGTTGGTGGTACCAAAAATGGGGTTGAAGGTCTGGATGTCACCCGACCACTCCGGGACGTTGGTCTTGCCGTAGACGATGGCCCCGGCTTGGCGCAGCCGCGCCACGGCGGGGGCGTCTGCGGCGGGCACGTGATCGGTCAGCGCGGTCGCCCCGCCCGTGGAGCGCATCCCGCCGACCTCGATGGCGTCTTTGACCGTGATCGGCAGACCATGGAGCGGCCCCAGGGCGCCGCCCCTGACCGTCAGGTCGTCGGCCGCGTCGGCCTCTTTCTTGGCGCGATCGGCGTCGAGGGTCACTACCGCGTTGAGCGACGGGTTGATCCGGTCCACCCGCTGCAAGTACAGGTCGAGGAGCTCCCGGCTGGAAACTTCCCGCTCGCGAATGGCTCGAGCCAGCGCCCCGGCCGTCCAAGTGGCCATCGACTCACCCATGCGGGCGAAGCTACCAGCGGGTCCGGCGAGCTAAGAGCGAGGGCTCTATCCGTGGGTATCGAAGAGCACCCCGGGGTTGAGGAGGCCTTCGGGGTCCAACGCCGACTTCACGGCCCGCATGGTGGCCAACTCGCTCTGCGAACGGGACAGGTGGAGCCAGCGGTTTTTCGCCCGGCCCACGCCGTGCTCGGCGCTGATCGAGCCGTGCATGTCGGCGACCAGTCGGAGCACGGCATCGTCGACCGTCTCGTCGTCGGGGTCTGGTCCGACCACGTTGACGTGCAAGTTTCCGTCGCCGACGTGGCCGAACAGCACCAAGCGGGAATCGGGTGCGGCGTCGGCGACCACCTTGCGCACGGCCACCTCGAACTCGGCCAGCCGGCTTTGCGGCAAGGTGACGTCGAGCTTGTGCGGCACGCCGAGGGCCGAGATGGCTTCGGTGTGGCGCTCCCGATAGGCCCACAGGCGGGCCTGCCCGGAGGCATCGGTGGCGACGGCCGTCGCCGCGTCGGGAAGTTCGAGCTCGGAGAGCACTTCGAACATCGACTCGCTCGGATCGACGAGTCCGGCGCACTCGACGACCAGGTAGGCGGGCCAGGCCAACGCCAGCGGGCCGGCCAGGCCGCCATGGGCGCACACCAGTTCCAGGCCATCCTGGTAAAAGAGCTCCGCCGCCTGGAGGCCCTCGACCCTTCCTCTCAGGATCGCGAGGACGTCCAGGGCCTCAGCCGTGCCCGGCAGACCCAGCAGAGCCACGACCCGCTCGTCGTGGCGGGGAACGAGTCGGAGGCGAGCTGCGGTGACGATGGCGAGGGTGCCTTCGGAACCGACCACGAGCTGAGAAAGCTCGTATCCCGTGTTGTCCTTGACCAGGCCGCTCAGACGGGAGATGACCTCGCCGCTGGCCAAAACGGCTTCGACGCCCAGGACCTGTGTTCGCATCGAGCCGTAGCGCAACACGTGCAGCCCCCCGGCGTTGGTGGCGACCATGCCTCCGACCGTGGCGCTGTCCCGGGCGGCCAGATCGACCGGGAAGTTGAGGCCGGCCTCGGCGGCGGCCGCTTGCAACCGGGCCAGCGGCACCCCGGCGCCGGCGGTCACTTGGGCTGCGACCCTGTCGACTCTCTCCAAATGGGTCAGGCGGGATGTGCTGAGGACCACCGGAGCCGGGGTGTCGGATCGGGCCGGACCGGGCACGCCGCCGCCAACCAGGCCGGTGTTGCCTCCTTGGGGAATGATCGGGACCTGGGCAGACGCGCAGGCCCGGACCACCCCCGCCACTTCGGCGGTCGATCCCGGGCGCACCACCAACAGCGACGGTCCACCGAACCTTCTGGTCCAGTCCTGCTCGAACGGGGCCCGAACCTCAGGATCGGACAGCACGTGAACGGCACCGACGACGCTGGTGAGCTCGGCGACCAAGTCCTCGCTTGCTGTGTCGGGGCGGGGCATCAGACAATGTTTACCGAATCCGTCCACCGGGAGGTCCCATGTCCGAGCCTGAACGCGTCTCCGTCGTCGTCTCGGATGGCGTCGCCGACGTCCGCCTCAACCGCCCGGACAAGCTCAACGCCCTCGACCCGGCCATGTTCAAGGGCCTGGTCGAGACGGCCGAGAGGCTCGCTCGCGACGCAACCGTCCGCGCTGTGGTCATGTCGGGGGAAGGGCGGGGGTTCTGTTCCGGCCTGGATCTCGGCTCGTTTCAGGCCATGGGAACCGCGGGCGGTGGTTCAGACGGTGGAAGCGGGGGGATCACGGGCCGCCTCCCAGGTCGGATCACCAACCACTTCCAGCAGGCGGCGTATGCCTGGACGGAGCTGCCGGTGCCGGTGATCGCCGCCGTTCACGGCGTGGCTCTTGGTGGGGGGATGCAGCTGGCCCTGGCCGCGGACGTGCGCATCGTGGCGCCGGACGCCCGCCNNCCGCCTGTCGGTGCTCGAAATGCGCTGGGGCCTGATCCCGGACATGACCGGTACGCACATGCTCCGCCGCCTCGTCGGGCTCGACGTGGCCAAAGAACTGACGTGGACGGGGCGGATGGTCGAGGGAACCGAAGCCGTGCAGCTCGGGTTGGCCACCAGGACCAGCGACGATCCGGTCAAGGCCGCCCTGGCCCTGGCAGCCGAGCTGGCCGGGAAGAATCCTCACGCCATACGGGCCGCCAAACGCCTCCTGAACCAGGCGGGCCTGGTAAGTCAGGAGCAGCAATTTCTCGACGAGTCGCGAGAGATGGGGGGCCTGATCGGCAGCCCCAACCAGGTCGAGGCCGTCTCGGCCTTCTTCGAAAAGCGCGATCCGGTGTTCACCGACCCCGACCTCGGCGGACCATGACCGCGACTAGCGCCCAGGTACCTCTAACCTGGTGCTGTGACCGATGCGACCGAAGCCCCCGCTCCGTCCTCGCTAGCTGAACCCGTCCTGGCCGATGCGGCCGAGACCGACCCAGCCCAGACCGACCCGGCTCTTAGCGACCTGGCCGGCACCGACCCGGCCCAGATGGATGCTGCCGTGGCGGCCTTCCGCCGCCAGCTCGAGGGCCAGGTTTCGCTGCCCGCTTCAGCGGTGCAGGACTGCCTTCTCGACTTGTGGGGCTCTCTGCCGGAGGGAGATAGCCGCACCGAGGTGGAGCGCTGGTTGACCGAGACCCTCGAGCGGACCCTGTACTCGGCGACCGACGTGGCCTCCCGGCTGGCGTCGGTTCTGCCCGCGGCCGACTGATCCGGGGCACCGAGTCGCTAGGTACCCCTTCCGGGCTTTTGGCCCGCTACGGTGCCTGCTATGGCTGAGACCGCGAACCCCCGCCAGAACGTAACCTTCGCCAGCAACGGCCACCACGCTCACGGCTACCTGGCCATGCCCCCGTCCGGAACGGGTCCCGGGCTGGTGGTGATCCAGGAATGGTGGGGCCTCACATCGCACGTGGCCGGCCTGGTCGACCGCTTCGCCGCGGCCGGGTTCGTGTCCTTGGCCCCGGACCTGTATGGAGGGGCGACCACCCACGACGCCGAAGAAGCGGGCCGGCTCATGGGCGAGCTTCCGGTCGAGCGGGCGTGCGTGGACCTGGCCGGAGCGGTCGACTTCCTCCTCGCCCACGACGACGTGACCGGCGATCGCGTCGGGCTGGTGGGCTTCTGCATGGGCGGCGCGTTCGTGCTCACTCTGGCCGTGCAGGAAGGCGGCAAGATCGCGGCGGCCGTCGCTTTCTATCCGGTCGGCCACATGCCCGATGACTACGCCGGCCTGCAGGCAGCCGTGCTGGCCCACTATGGCGAAGAGGACGCGTTCGTCCCGATCGCGACCGCGGACGACCTGGTGGCCAAGATCACCGCCGGCAACGGGCAGACCCCCGAGATCGCCCGCTACCCCGCCGGCCACGCCTTCGCCAACGACGAGAACCTGCTCGGCACCTACAACGCCGAACTGGCAGCCAAGGCCTGGGACCGCACCTTGGCCTTCCTGCACGACCACCTCGACTAGTCGCGGTCGGAGCCGTTGCCGTCGGCGACGTTGCCGCGGAGGCTTCACGACCTGCCGGCGGCATGAACGACTCCGCCTTTCGCCGCACCGCCGCCTCTCCCCACTGACGCCTGGCCCTCGAGCGCGACCGCCGCGGCCGGTGGCGGGTTCCGCCTGGATGGCCCGCGAGGGAGCGGGTGACCGGTATGGGAGGGGCTCGACGTCCGCAGCGGAGGGCAGGGCGGTGGGAAGGGACCGCATGCCGGACAGGACCCGCCCAGCCGCGGACCAGCCGCGAGGGGCCCAGCCACCGG
>PMHU01000065.1 GCA_003156795.1 Acidimicrobiaceae bacterium | reverse complement strand
AGGGATCACCGGCATATCTACCGATCTGGAACAGCCCGGCGATGCGGTGCTGCGGTGGCCAGGCCGGGCATTATGCCGATCATCCTGGGATCGTCGGTTCGGACTCATTCCCGCGACGCGGTCATCAGGGGTCCTCTCGCCATCTCGATCGTGAAGGGTGCGATGCCGAGGGCCTGGGTGAACACCGCGAGCAGGGTCGGTTCGTAAAGGTCAGATGAGTCGTCGGCCAGCCCCGTCCAAGCTTCGGCCAGCTGCGCCAGAAAGTCGGGGTCGGAATCACTGCTCGTCCACGGGTCATATATCGATAACCCGCCGGAAAAGTGGGCCGTGAATATCGTGCCTGTGGTGATGGTCCAGGTCGCCACGAGAACCTCGACATCTAGACCCAGTTGCGGCCACTCGGCAGGGCGTGGGTGCACCCAGAGAGCCTGGTTGTCCTCGAAGGCGACGCTCCAGGTTCCGAGGTCCGCAACCCGGACGTAGTAAGGCGGATCGTTGAAATCGTGCTCGACGCCCTCAACAAAGCGCTGGTAAGCATCAGACCAGGTCATCGGCTCGGCGGCCGCCGGGTCCATGCCGAATGCAGCAATCATCCCGTCCACACTGATGCCCTTCGCGAACGTAAGACTGCGCGCTGTCACGTCATCACTCGACGTGAACCATGACCACAGGGAGGAGTCAGGCTGCATGACACCAGAACTCTAGAAGGGGTGAAGCGCGATGACCGCGGGCGACCACTTTCCTAGCGACCGAGCTGGACTAACGGTCTGTTCGGCTACCTCGGCTCCGGGCCAAGCCGCGAGTGAGGCCAGCGAGGAAATGTCGGTCCTGACCGGATAGCGTTGCCGGTGGCGCCACTCCGTCAGGATTGGGGCCCAGCGCTCGCTCTGAGGATTGGGGGGTCGGGCATGAAAGGTTCAGTGACTCAGAGAGGGACCGGCGTCGGGGAGCCGTCGGCAGGATCACCACGACAGGGGCCGTGTCGCTCTATCCCGACCCCCAGTACGGCGTGGGCGATCTGACGCCCGGTCCCGACGGCGCGGTCTGGTTTACCACTGGCGCCGACACCATCGGACAGATCACGACCTCTAACAGCGTAACCATCGCTCCCTCCCAGGGGTCTGCCGGCACCGCCGCGGCCATCTCCGGCGCCGGCTTTGCCAGCGGCGAGAGGGTAGCGGTGCACTACGAGACGGGGCTCCTGTCACCCAAATCCGTCCTGCTGTGCGAAGCAACCGTCGCCGCCGATGGGACGTTCTCCTGTGCCGGCAACTTGCCCACAGGACCCGACTCTGGAGCGCCAGGCGTCCACGTCGTCAAGGCCGACGGCAAGACGTCCCACACCACAGCCAGAAGTGGCGTCCTCTTGACAACCTGAACGGCGGTCTATCCGGCCGAGCCGACAGCCGTCCGGCGGTTGTCATTATCGGATGTCGGATATGGCCTCGTCGTCTAGCTCTATATCGGCTGCCGCGTAGTTTTCTTCGAGGTGGCGCACCGACGAGGTGCCAGGTATGAGGGCGACAGACGGAGACCGAGCCAGCAGCCAGGCCAACGCGACCTGTGCCGGCGTGGCGCCTATGCGATCGGCCGTTCTTAGCACGCCGGGATGTCCAAGGACGGGGTTCTCCTCGGTGAAGGCCGAACCGAGTGGGAAGAACGGCACGAATGCGATGCCGAGCTCCTCACAACGGCTGAGCACCGGTTGCGACGTGCGGTCCGCCAGGTTATAGGCGTTTTGCACGCAGACGATCTCGGTGCGGGTGAGGGCCCGGTCCAGGTACTCGAGGCTGACGTTGCTCAATCCGATGCCGTCGAACACCCGCTCGTCGCGCATGCCGATCATTGCATCGAGTTGGGCATCGAAGTCCGTACTGCCTCCGTCGTGGCGGCGCAGGTTGACAGCTGCGAGCCGGTCCACCCCGAGTGTGACCAGGTTCTCCTCGACGCCAGCTTTGAGCTCATCGGGAGTCTGCGCTGGTAACCAGGCACCCGTCTCGGCGCGGCGGGCTCCCACCTNNCCACCTTGCTCACCAGAGCAAGGTGGGGAGGATAGGGGTACATGACGTCGCGTATCAGTTCGTTCGCCACGTTGGGCCCATAGAACTGGGCTGTGTCGATGTGATCGATGCCAAGTTCTGCTACCCGTCGTAGTACGGCGCCAGCCTGTTCAGGGTCGCGAGGGGGGCCGTAAACACCAGGTCCCGGCAGTTGCATGGCACCGAAGCCCATCCGGTCGACCTGGTGCCTTCCGAGGCCGATCGTTCCTGCTTTGGTCATATCCGGCAGGCTAGGACCTATCCGTTGGGAGCCGGCCACGCCCCGTCTCTCCGGTACACCGGCCACTGCTGGCCAATCAGGCTTGGAATTCGAGTTGCCGGACGGCGTTACCGCGCTGCTGTTCTGGTGCGCCACGAGGCGCTACGTAACCGGGTGGAGGCTGGCGGGTAGCTTGTCCGTGACGCGGTATACCGCTTGACGATGTATCGGTCTACGGAGTAGGGTCGTGGTATGTCGAAGCGGGCAAAGTCTGGCGAGTTGGGAGGCTTCGGGCGCTACGCGGGGCCGGCCACTCTGATCCTGTCAAGCCTGGCCGATGGACCCAAGCACGGTTACGCCTTGACCAAGGATATCGAGGGTTTTGCGGGTGTTCGCTTAGCCCCGGGCACGTTGTATGAGGCGCTGGTGCGTCTGGACGGGCAGGGTTTGGTGCAGGCGCTGGAGAGCGACGACCGTCGTCGCCCGTACCAGCTGACCGAAGCGGGGGCGGCTGCCCTTCGGTCCCATCTGTCGGCGCAGCGCCGGGTGGCCGATGTGGGGTTGCGACGGTTGGCCGGAAGTTGGGGGACGGCGTGAGCGATCCGTCACCCATCGCCCTGCGGCGAGCCGAGCGGTTGCTGCGCTGGTATCCGAGGGAGTGGCGGGCCCGTTACGGCGACGAATTCGTTGAACTGTTGGCGGCAGATATCGCCGAGCGACCAGAACGTTGGTCGCGCACCGTCGATGTGGCNNGGCGGGCGGATCGGTCATGGCCCACCTCGCCGGTATCGGTCTTTCCGGCGGCACGGTCGATGGGTCGGACCGGTCCCGGCGGAGCCTGGCGACCTTCGAGTGCGCCGTGGTCGTGTTCATGGCCTTCGCTTTGTCGATGTGGTCTCAGCTCGATATTGCCCGCAGGTCGTCCGATCCGACCACCAGCGACACTCGCCGGGCGATCATTGTCATGACCTTGGCACTGGCCGTGTGCGTCGCGGCCACGGTGATCGCGACGGTCCCGGTGGCCTGGACAGCGGCGTTGAAGTCGGTCCGCCGGCCGGAACTCGGGCTGCGGCGACCGGTCGGGCTGTTTTTGTTCGCAACGACGGTGCTGTTGGCGGGTGCAGTCATGTTCCGGCACGGATGGGCCGGCGGCGCCCACCCGTGGTCCCATGCTTCGACGGGCCCGGGCGGGGCCGCTGGCGTGCTGTGGGCGTCGACGGTGGCGGTGTCGGCCTATTGGGTGCACCCGTCGATGCTGTTCAAGTTCCCGATCAGCGAGATCGCCTGGATGATCGTCAGTCCATTGGCTGTCGTGGCTGCGACCAGCGGGGCAGCGCGCACGCTGCGCCGGGTCGATCTGCCAACCGAGCTAGTGCCGTTCGTGAGCGTCGCTTCCCGGACCGCTGTCGCTGGGTTCGGGTTGTTCGTGGTTGGAACGCTCATGTGGCTGGTCGACGGCTCCCCTGGACCAGGCGAAACTTTTCAGGCCGGCACCGTGGATGTCATCGGGTTGGCGGTCATGTGCGTGACCCTGGCAGTAGCGGCGCAGGCCGTGTCACGAACATCCCTCCATCGGTCATTGACGGCCCCCTGACCGCCACAACCGATGCCACCACCTCCAACCGGCCCCTCCATCGACGCTCCCCCAGTTGACGGACCCCAGCCGCAGACGGGGAGGTCTCCGGCCCGTTGGACTCGACGGCGAGTCCTCACCTTCGGTGCGGCCACCGCAGCCGCTGTGACCGTCGCCGGAGCTGCCGGTATCGAGCTGATCTCTCATCAGGTGCTCCCGGGAAAGCGGCTGCTCGACCAGCTCGACGGCGCCTGCTCCGTGGCCGCTGCGCCCATCTCGTCCTCAACACCAGGACCTCAAGTCTCGGGCAGCTTCTACTCGCAGGCCCGCAAACGGAACGTCGGCTACACCATCGCCTACCCGCCTGGGCATCACCCCGGTGACTCCCTACCCCTGATCGTGACCCTCCACGGCTACGGCGGCAATCACATAAACGCCCTGGATGGCACCACACCCGCCCGAGCACTGGCGTTCCGACCAGATGACCGTCCGTTGCCGCCGATGGCCATGGTCACCGTGGACGGTGGCGGCGGCTACTGGAACCCCCACCCTGGTGACAACCCCATGGCCATGGTCACCGACGAGCTCATCCCAATGTGCCAGCTCCTCCGACTCGGCCAGCCACCCCAACCGATCGCCACCATGGGAATCTCCATGGGTGGTTACGGAGCCATTTTGCTGGCTGAACGGTTCCCTCACCTGATCAATGCGGTGGCTGCCATTAGCCCCGCCATCTGGACCTCCTACACCCAAGCCCGAAACGCCAACCCTGGCGCCTACGCCACCGCCGTCGACTTCGCCGCCGACGACGCCATCACCCTCACCGCCGCCCTAAAAGACACAGCCATTCGGGTAGCCATCGGCAACGACGACCCCTTCCATCCCGGAGTGGTAGCCCTGGCTCGGGTGCTACCGCCCCAAGCAGTGCTCGTCTACTCGCACGGCTGCCACACCAGCCCCTTCTTCCGATCCCAGCAGCCCCCTTCCCTGCATTTCCTGGGCCAGCAGATCACCTAATGGGACAGCAGGAAACAATGCCTGACAAGAGATTCAGGCGACCCGAGCCTTCTGGCGCGACTCTGATGAACTGTTCGCGATCGGCGGAGAGCTGATCAGTCGCCCTCGGTCGACGGCGTTTCGGCGAAGTCGACCGCCTGGCTAGAACCGCAGCGCCGCGGCGACATCATCCGCCGAAGGCATGGCTGCGATCTCTTCCGCGAGCTTCCGCGCCCGCTGACGATAGGTGTCGGTGCCGAGCACGGTGCGGAGCGCGGCCCGTACAGCCGCGACCGTCACTTCTCCGGGCATTAGGGTGTGAGCGGCGCCAGCCTCTGCAAGCAAGTTGGCGTTGATGAAGTTGTCGGCGCTCTGCGGGAGTGTCACCGAGGGAAGCCCGTGTGCGAGGACGCCGAACATCGTGCCGGCTCCAGCGTGGTGAATCACCGCGGCGCAGTACGGGAGCACCTCTGCCTGAGGGATGTACTGCTCCACGCGGGCGTTTTTCGGTATGGGCGCTAGGGCCGAGGGATCGTTGTCTCGCCCGATCGTGGCCAACACGTTGACGGGCTCATTCTCCAAGGCACTCAGCACAAGGTGGAATAGGTCCAAATCGTTGTTCGAGAAGGTTCCCAGAGTCATGTAGACCAGAGCATGTTCCGGATTGGCTAGTGAAACCGACATCCCAGAAGGCTCGGCCAGCGGCACGGGAGTCGGACGCAAGGTCTGCATCCCGCGGAGCCCGACGGCTGTCGGGTCGAGCGAAGGGGGACAGATCGTAAGCGTGATCCCCGAGTAGACCCCTGCGGCCGGTGGGACCTCAAGCCCGAACTCCCGCCAGATCGGAGATACTGCGTCGCTCGCGAGGTCGAGGACGCTCCGATCTATGAGCGGCCCTACGGAGTGGAGGACGGCGCGGGTCCCTGTGGCTGCCGCGACAAGCGGGGCAGCGAAAAGATACGGGTCGAAGACGAGCAGAGTCGGCTCTGACGCCTTGCAGAGTTCGAGCAGGTCATCGACCATGAGAGCCACTCCGATCTCGCCAAAAAGGCGGGGGACGAAATAGCTCTCCACCCGCGACGGAGCCAGCCCGTCGCCGGGTATCCCCCGCGTTCGTGCGCGAAGCGCAGCGAACCAGGAACCGAACGCCGGACCGACGACTCGGAAGGAGAGCCCACGGCTGGTGACTGCTTCCGCCGCATCAGGTCCGCTGGCGACTATGACCTCGTCGCCACGGCCCGCGAAGGCCTGGGCAAGCGGGAGGAGAGGCATTATGTGACCGGTCTGTGGCACGCAGCTGACGATGACCCGCACCGAGTCCTCCCGAGGAAAGGTGATCTGACGAGCAGGCTAGTGCCGGCTGCCTCGAGCCCCACCTCTTATGACCCGACACCGAGCGGTATCCTGGCCAGCTTTCGATAATGCGGGGGGCGCGCACCGATTCGACCGCTCAGTGGCGGCCGCCCGTGTCGCCGCAACTGAATGCGTCCGTTCGCTCCCACTTTGAAGTAACTCAGGTCGTACTCGTGAACGTTGTTTGCTCGAAGGCGCCAAATACTCGGATCAGGCGTGCGCCGTTCCCTTGCTTTCAAAGACCATGGCGCGCTGAAGAGCGGCGGCCCGGAGTTCCTCGGGGATTTCGACTGGGCCGCCGAGGCTGCCGGCGTTGAGCCCTGCCTGAGCGGCTTCCTCGACTATTCCGCCGACTTGGATGGCCAACTCAGGGGTGCGGAGAAACACCAGTACCCCGTGGTTCGCCAGCAGCACCGCAGGAACGCCCGGGATAATCGAGGCCCGGATGTTGGCCACCGCCTGGTCGGACCCCCTCGGCCCGTAGCCAGCTACGGGCACCCCGGTCGGTAAGCCGAACATGGCCAGGGCTTCGACCCAGCACCCGATCGAACGATGGGCAACAGCGTAGGCGGTCGCGTAGGGCGAATGCGTGTGCAAGACGCAGCCAACGTCGTCGTGGTCCGCGTACATGGCGGTATGCATCGCCACGACGGCACCTTGGATCGGGGGCAAGTCACCTTCGAGGAGCGTGCCGTCCAGCCCAATTCGTACGACGGCGGATGGCGAATGGCTCCGTAGTGACGGACCCGCGGTGAAATACATCTCCTGCGCTCCGGGTACCCGCAAACTCACGTTTCCGTGACCGTTGGCCGAGATCGCGCCACTGGCGACAATGCGTTGCGCGACATCGACAACCTGATCGACGAGGTCTTTATCCATGACACCTCCGAGTCCCTTTGTTCGACAACGTAGCAAAGCAACCGAGAATGTGCTGCTCGTAACGTCAACGATCATCTTGCGTGAATACCCGCGGCTACCTATGGCGGGCCTGTTCATCGCGCAGAGTTCGAATTGGAAGGTTCAATCATAAGTTCTTTTGGTCTTTCACCGACGTACTCGACTCTGTCGTGCACCTGTCATCGACCACGACGAATGGTCACTGGTGAACTGCTCGCTTCTATCTGGTCCGTCGAGGGTCGTTACCGGCGACGCCGTCGAACCGAGCGGGCATAGTATCCCTTCAAAGATTCGTCAAGCTCCGTCGGCGTCTTTACGTAAGTGGGCGTCGCTCGACCATAGGAGATCAGCATGAAAACTATGACGTGCCGACAATTAGGTGGTCCGTGTGCCTTCGAGCACCATGGCGAAACGGCCGACGAAGTGATCAAATCGCAAGACCGTCACCTCAAAGAGATTGTCGCGGGCGGCGACGAGTCGCACCAGGGTGCCCTCAAGGACATGAAAGGGCGCTGGAAGAATCCACTGGGGGCGATGTCGTGGTACAAGAAGGCGAAGCGGGACTTTGCCGCATTAAAGGANNGTGTCAATAACGCCACGCACTCGTCGCGAGTAGGAACGACTACTAGCGTTGACCGGATGATAAAGCTCAGCCACAAGATTCCGGTGACCCCGTGGCGGGCCAAGAACACTTGGGATCTCAGGCCACGCATGATCCTGCCCTTGGTACTCGGTCTTACGATGTTCGGGTGCGGCGAAGGCCTGTTGGTCGTCTCGCATTGGGGGGCGACGCCCTGGACGGTGTTCGCCCAGGGAATCGCGCGCCACGCGCACATCTCGCTTGGCTGGTCGACGGCCGCCATCAGTTGCGTGGTGCTGCTCGCGTGGTGGCCGCTGCGCGAGCGCCCGGGCATTGGCACCATCGCGAATCTCATCATCATCGCTTACGTGCTCGATATCACGTCGGCCACGGTTCCCATACCGCACGACGATTGGGTGAAGGCCGGCTACATGGTGGGAGCGGTCGCGCTCATCGGTGTCGGCAGTGCGCTTTACTTGACGTGTGGTCTCGGACCGGGACCCCGTGACGGTCTCATGACCAGTTTGCATCGTCGACTCGGCGTGAGTGTCGTGTACGTCCGGCTCACGCTCGAAGTGATGGTCCTAGTCGTCGGCTGGCTACTCGGCGGCACCGTGGGCATCGGGACCGCGTTCTTCGCGGGGACCATTGGATTCAGTATCGGGGCGAGTTTGAACGCGCTCGACTGGTGCGTGCGAAAGTGGTCGACGTGATCAGTGCTAGCCACTTCATCCAATTCTTCGTCGCCTCGATCCTCATCCTCTTAGTGCCCGGGCCAAGTGTTTTGTTCACGCTGGCGCGCGGCGTCGCCTGGGGAAGGGCGGTGGCGGTGCTCACGGTGTTGGGCAATAGCATCGGCACGCTGCTGCTCTCCTTGGTGGTCGCGCTGGGGCTCGGCCCGTTGCTCGCTCGTTCGAGGACCCTTTCGATTGTCCTGCAACTCGCGGGCGGCTTCTACCTGCTGTGGCTGGGCTTTGACGCGTTGCGTCACCGTCACGCGCACGCTCGCGCGATGACCGAGCGCGAGGAGACTCGTCCTCACAACCTGCACGTGGTGCGCCAGGGCTTCACAGTGGGGGTGCTGAATCCCAAGTCCTTGGTCTTCTTCGCGGCGGTGTTCCCTCATTTCGTCGACCGAACGAAGGGCAACGTGACCGTACAGCTCGTGATCCTGGGTTGCGTCTTCAGCGTCATGGCGTTCTGCACCGACAGCACCTGGGGGTTGATCGCGGGCACGGCCAGGGAGTGGCTGTCGGGTTCGCCGCATCGACTGGTGGTCTTGCGCTCGATTGGCGGCTTTGTGATGTGCGCGCTCGGGC
>PMHU01000339.1 GCA_003156795.1 Acidimicrobiaceae bacterium | reverse complement strand
CGCGTCGCTGGTGACGTTGGGCCTGTTTTCGTAGATGATCCCGACCACTCCCAAAGGGACGCGTACCTGCCGGATCTCCAGCCCGTTCGGGCGCACCCAGCCTCCGACCGTCTGGCCCACAGGATCCGCCAGGGAAGCCACTTGCCGCATCCCGGCGGCCATGGCGGCGACCCGGCCGCGGGTCAGCCGCAGCCGATCCACGACGGTCGCCGAGGTGCCTGCCGCCTCGGCCCCGGCCACGTCCGCGGCGTTGGCTTCGAGCACCTGATCGGTCCGCGCCTCCAACAGGTCGGCTCCCGCGTGCAAAGCCTCGTCCTTGGCGGCAGTCGTCGCCTTCGCCAGGATGCGGCTGGCGGCTTTGGCCCGCTGCCCCCGCGCCTCCATGGATGGACTGCTCACGCCCGCGAGGCTACCTCCGTCGACCACCGACCTTCCTGAGGGTCTCGATCGGCCCCGAGCGACCTAGCCTGGTTTCATGCGGCATCTTCCGGAGCCGGTCCGCCATCCAAGCGTCGTCCGTGCCGCCGTGTCACCGACGGTNNCGCCGTAACGGCCGTCGGCGCCGGGATCGGATTGGGAGTGGAGCACTCCATCGTGCTGGCCGTGGTCCTCGGCGCGGGGGCGTGGGTGGGACGGATGGCGGTGGCCGTGGCCGCTCGAGCCCGGCGCGCCAGAGCGGCTCGGCCCAAGCCCGCCGACGTGGACCCATGGTCGGTGCCCGAACCGTGGCGACAGCTGGTCCGCCAGGCCGTGGCGGCCCAGGCCCGCTTCGACGAGGCGGTCACGGATTGGGCCCCGGGCCCCACCCGCGACCGCCTGGTCTCGCTCAAACCCCGGCTCTACGCCGAGGTCGAAGAGGTGGGGTCGCTGGCCCATCGGGGCGCCACCCTGACCGGGTGGACCCCGGGCGGGACGACGTCGGCCGGCCTCCCATCGGCGAAGCAGCTTTCTCAGCAGCTCGGCCAGATCGAGGTCGAGCGCCGAACGGTTGGGCGTCAATCACCCCGGCGCGACGCCTCGTTGGCCCGAACCGAGGAGGCCATCGCCGCCCAGCTTCGAGCCCTTCGCAACGCCGAGGACGCCGCTGGGCTGGTGCACGACCGCTTGAGGACGCTCGTCGCTCAGCTCGACCAGGCGGTGACCGCCCTGCTGGTCATCGGCATCGAACCCACCGGGGAAGCCGGGGCGGACGCCTTGGCCGGATCTCTCGACACCATCCTGGAGCAGATCACCGCCTTACAGCAGGGCCTGGCGGATACTTCCAGCGGCACGGTCGACCTGGGCCCGCTGGCAGCGCTCCCCTCTGCACCGCCCACCCAACCACCACCGGCATCACCGACGCCGTAGCATGGCGCCATGGGCATGATCGACGTTCTGAAGCGGCGGTGGAAATACTTCACGGCCAAGACCGAGAGCCGGTTCGAGTCCAGCGCCGACCCGAAGGTGCAACTGGAGCAGGCCATCCACGACGCCCAGGATCAACACCGGCGGCTGGTCGAGCAGGCCGCCAACGTGGTGGCGAATCAGAAGCAGCACGAGCTGCAGCTCAACCGGGCCATGGAAGAGCTGGAGAGGGTCACCGGTTCGACCAGGCAGGCCTTGCTCATGGCCGAGGAATCGTCCAAACGAGGCGATGGCGACAAGGCCCGCGAGTACAACCAGACGGCTGAAGCCTTCGCCAACCGGCTCATCGCTACGGAGAACCAGGTCAACGACCTCAAGACCTTGAGCCTTCAGTCGGCCCAGGCGGCCGACCAAGCTCGCGCTGCGGTCCAGCAGAACTCGCTGGCCCTGCAACAAAAGCTCGCCGAGCGACAGAAGCTGCTGTCTCAACTGGATCAGGCGAAAATGCAGGAGCAGCTCAACCGGGCCATGAGCAGCCTCAGCCAGGAGGTGGACCACGACGGCCCGTCGTTGGATCAGGTGCGCGCCAAGATCGAAGCCCGCTACGCCAAGGCGATCGGCACGTCCGAGCTGAGCGGTACGACCGTGGAATCCCGGATGCTCGAAGTGCAGCAGGCAGCCATGGGCTCGGAGGCCCGTTCCCGGCTCGACTCGATGCGCGCCGATCTGGGCCTGCCCGCCGGCGGAACCGGCCAGTTGACCACGGGCACGAGCGGCCAAGAGCTCACGACCGGGACCGGCACGGCCATACCCGTGACCACCGAGTCACCGGCTGCGGTGACCGCCAATGACGCCGAAGAGACGCCCCAGGACCGTTCCTGAGCAGCCTCGGCCGGCCATCAGGCCGTGTGCCAGGCCGCCGATCTCTAGCGGCTCAGGGCCCGGCCGGCTTTTCGTCGTGGCCGCCGAACTCCTTGCGCATGGCGGACAGGATCTTGTCGGCGTAGTCGGCCTCGCCGCGCGACGAGAACCTCTCATATAGGGCTGCCGTCAGGACGTGGGCCGGTACGGCCTCGTCAATGGCGGCCATGATCGTCCAGCGGCCTTCGCCTGAGTCGGACACCCGTCCGGCGAAGCTGGCCAGCTTGGGGTCGACGTTGAGGGCGTGGGCGGTCAGGTCGAGCAGCCAAGACGAGACGACGCTCCCACGCCGCCACAACTCGGCCACCTCGGCCGTATCGATGTCGTACTTGTAGTACTCCGGGTTGGACAGCGGGGTGGTCTCGGCATCGGCTTCGGCCGGTTGGGTGTTGCCGATGTTGGCCTTGTGCAGGATGTTGAGACCTTCGGCATAGGCCGCCATCACGCCGTACTCGATGCCATTGTGGACCATCTTCACGAAATGGCCGGCTCCGTTCGGGCCGCAATGCAGGTAGCCCTGTTCTGCGGCCGTCGGAGCGCCGCTGCGGCCTTCGGTGCGAGCGGCGGCGTCGAGACCGGGGGCGATGGTCTTGAATATCGGATCCAAGTGCTCGACGATGCCATCCTCGCCTCCGATCATCAGGCAGTACCCGCGCTCGAGGCCGAATACCCCGCCGCTGGTGCCGACGTCGACATAGTGGATGCCTTGGGGCTCGAGGGCGGCGGCGCGGTGGATGTCGTCGTGGTAGTAGGAATTTCCGCCGTCGATGATGATGTCGCCCGGGCTCATGGCGGACGCGATCTTGTCCACGGTCGAGCCTGTGTAGGCGGCGGGGACCATGACCCATGCGGCCCGCGGCGCCTGAAGTTTGGCCACGAAATCCTCGATGCTCGATGCACCTGTGGCGCCCTCGGACTCGAGGGCCTTCACGGCGTCGGCGCTCACGTCGTACACGACGCACTGGTGGCCGTCCCTCATCAGCCGGCGTACCAGGTTGGCTCCCATCCTGCCTAGCCCCACCATGCCGAGTTGCACGTCGCGCCCTCCATTTCGCTGGCCTTCGGACGAACCCATCCTGGCAGACGGGGCGGTGCGTTCATTTCGCCCCTCCGCCCGCCAGGAAGCATCCGGGCCGATCACCTCGTCGTCGGGCCGATCGCTTGAGGCGGTTCTTTGACACGAGGGCGGTCGTGGACACGGTCGACTTCCAAGTTGTTTGGCCGTGAGTCCTCATTCGGGGTTGGGCTCCACCGGAGCGGCCGGCCCGGCGACCGGACGGGGCGGTTGCGGGGGCGGTGGCCACATCGGGTACCCCGGCGTCACTCCCCCGGCCGGTCCAACGCCACCAGGACTGCCGGGGGGACCCCCTGGCCCCGCGCCACCGGGCCAACCAGGCCAACCCGGCGGAGATCGGCGGCGACGCCTCCGGGTCAGGACGATCGCAACCACGATGACCGTCAGTGCGATCGCCCCGATGGCACCGAGGACGACGAGGCCGAGCTGTTCGGTGCCAGCCGCCACCGTCGTGGTGTTCCAGCTGGGATTGCGCGGGCCGAAGGCCTGCTGTAGCTCGTCGAACGAGTAGTCGCGGGTCAGGGTGGGCCCGGTGCCGTGGACCGTGACGTCGAGAACGTCGAAGCGCTCGTGTAGGTGGGCCCAGACCACAGACGCCACGTTGAGGGCGTCGGCCTGGGTGGGCGCGGCCGATACCGTGACGCTCACATCGATGTCGTCAGCGGCGCCGTTGGTGTGGAACCCGACGTGCACCGACTGGTACCCGGTGTTGTGGAGGGTCTGCTGGGTGTCGAGCAACGCGCTCAGGGCGCTGCAGCCCGCCAGCACGACGATGGCCGTAAGCAAGGTGAGGACCAAGACCAGCCACCGACGGCCGGCCCGGGGGTCGGCCGTC
>PMHU01000143.1 GCA_003156795.1 Acidimicrobiaceae bacterium | reverse complement strand
ACCGAACCAAGGGGGGCCGGACACCGCCATATCACTCCGTCGGGCGCTCCCGCGGGAGAGTGCGACCCCTTCGAGGGCTAACGCCGACTCGGCGCTAGGTCTCCCGGTGGTCAGATAACGAGATGCGCTGACGTTCTGGCAGTTCGGCACAAGGACCTCCGTCAGGCCTGTGGCCGTCTCCAACGGAGGCGGGGCCTGACAGTCCATCTGTTCCTCGTCTCTGGCCATGGCGACACCGTCGCGTCGCGTCTATCGTCCGCAGATGGCCGAACAGCTACAACTATCCGCGACGGCCATGGCCTCCGATGGCCTGGCGGTCTCGCGCCACCCGTCAGGACAAGTGGTGTTCGTGGAAGGCGCCCTCCCAGGCGAGGAGGTAATCGCCACGATCGTGGCTGAGCGCCGGCACTACCTGACCGCCCGGGTGACCCGAGTGGTGACGGCGTCCGCGGCACGCGTCGAGCCTGGCTGTGGGCACGTCGCGGAGGGCTGTGGGGGCTGCCAGTGGCAGCACGTCGGCATCGACACCCAGGTGGAGCTCAAGCGGCAGATCCTGATCGACACCATCAGGCGGATCGGTCGGATCGAATGCCCTGAGCTGTCGGAAACGGTCGGGTTGGAGCCCTGGAACTTCCGCACGTCGCTGCGGGCCACCGTCGTGGACGGCCGGGCCGCTTTGCGTCGCGCTCGTTCCAACGAAGGCATACCCGTGCCGGGCTGCCTGGTGGTGCACCCGCTCCTGGTCGAGTTGCTGGACGGACGTCGTTACCCAGGAGCGGAAGAGGTTCTTCTCCGGTGTGGCGCTCGTACCGGGGAGCGGCTGGTGTCGGTCCGACCCCGCCGCATTGTCGCGGACGTCCCAGGGGATGTCAGGTCCGACTGGGTGCACGAGCTGGCAGCTGGCCGAACGTGGCGGGTGTCGGCCGCTTCATTCTTCCAGTCCCGACCTGAGGGAGTCGACGCGTTGGCGGACCTGGTGGTCTCCGCTGCGAGCGACGTCGAACCTACCGTTGCGGTCGATCTGTACAGCGGCGTCGGGGTCTTCGCCGGCGTGTTGGCCGCTCGCGGCTGGTCGGTGACAGCGGTGGAAGGTTCGGCTACAGCGGTTCGCGATGCCGAGGCCAACCTGGCCGGTCTGGGCGTCCGGGTGGTGCGGGCCGACGTGACCAGATGGCCCCCGCAGCCGGCGGCGCTAGTCGTGGCCGACCCCAGCCGGGCTGGCCTGGGGAGCCAGGGCGTTTCGGTGGTGACCGGGACCGGAGCGGTCCGGGTCGTATTGATCAGCTGCGATGCGGCCAGCCTGGCCAGGGACGCAACCCTTCTTCGATCCAACGGTTACTCCCTGACCTCCGTCACGCCCGTCGACCTGTTCCCCCACACCTTTCACGTCGAGGTGGTGAGTGTCTTCGACCGGAATTGAGCGGACCCGATCGTCCTCGGGCGCAGGGCCGCATCGCGCCCCGCCCCCTACGACGTGGACACCGGCCGGATGCGAATAACTGGTGGCCCGCTCAAGTCAGGCCGGCACGCCATCCGACCCTTCACACCCCGGCGCAGTGCGCCGACTCCGCGCTGTCGACGCAGGGGGTCGGCGCGCGATGGAATGATCTGTCGCGTCGCCGGAGTTGACGGCAGACTCTGGAGGTGGCACGACCAAGCCTGTCAGAGGTCATAGAAGGACGAATGATTTCAGGTGACTCTGAGATCGTTCCAACTGAAGACGAGCCGGTTCGGGCTGTCGATGTGCTGGAGCCCTTCGCTGCTGTGTATCGGTTTTCGGTGCGTGATGATGCCGGATTGCTCACACCGGCGCCGAGCNNTGGGGCGCGGCGGGGCCGGCCCTACCCTATTCGCAGGGGCCACCAACTTCGTTTCCGTCTGGTAGTCCTGCGGCGATCAGGTCCCAAGTAGAAGCGATGTGCAATGCTCTGCGCGCTGTTTCGATCACCACCGATGGGAACTTCGTCTCCGACGATTTGAAGGTGGTCGGCATACAAGGTTCCACGCGCCTCTCTGGGTCACGGGTATGGTCTGTGACGTGTCAGCTCCTGGCCGCAAGAAGGCGGATTGATCCGGGACGCTGCCCCGGCTGACGTCGAGCAGTTGCTTCGACTGATACGGGAGCTGGCCGAGTTCGAGCGGGCCCTCGATGCCGTCGAGGCCACGGAGGAGGACCTCCGTGAGGCCCTGTTCTGTTCTGATTCCAAGGTTTTTGCGTTAGTGGCGGAGGAGGCAGGTGCGGTTGTCGGGATGGCCATTTACTTTTTGTCGTTCTCGACATGGACGGGCCGGCACGGTTTGTATCTGGAAGACCTTTTCGTCGTCCCTGAGCATCGTTCTCGGGGGGTGGGCCGCGAGCTGGTGACCGCCCTTGCTGTGCGTGCGGTCCAGCTAGGTTGCAGCCGCGTTGAGTGGGCCGTCCTCGACTGGAACGAAGCGGCGATCAGTTTCTACGAAGCACTCGGGGCACAAGCGATGGGCGACTGGACGACGTTCCGTCTCTCCGGGCCGTCACTGGCCGCACTCGGCGGTCGTCCTGACTCCTAGCACCGGCGGCAGACGATGCGCTGGCTCACCTGATGCTCAGAGAGCGAGATGCGCTCACGTTCTGGTCCGCAGTCCGACGGTGAGGGGCGCGTTCGAATGCATGGTGTCGGAGGTTCAGAAGGGTTGGCCGCGTCGACTGACGAGTTCAGCCGGCCCTCACATGGGTGGGACGAGTTCGGCCCAACGATCCAACTGCTTGATGTCCCCGGAAATATCCACTCCTGCGGCAGCAGCGGTAAGGCGTCCCCAGACGAGCAGGAGTAGCTGTTCAGCGGTTCCGCTAACCTGCGTTGTGGCTTGTCGAGGTTGGCGGCTGACGATTCGGCTCCCCGGGTCGGAGAGGTCGAGCCACCATTGGTCAGCGCGATCGCTGCACTCGAAGCTGATAGTCGGTCCAGATGGAGCATTTTGCCCGGCTCGTGATGCCGCGACGAACACGTCGAGATATTCGTCGATCCCGTCGGCGGCGACTTCGGGTGCGATCGCATGGTTCTCGCCCCTCGCCGCATCGACGTCCCAGCGGTGCACGACGGACTCGTGCGCCATGCGGCGAGCCCACCACCCGACGGTCCGCCCCTCGGCGTACCATGACCAGCATTCGTCCTCGGCGGGAACGCTCGACAGTTGATCGAGCAGCGAAATGGTGCCAGAGCGAAACCAATCCAGGAACTCTGGCGCGTCCTTCGCCGGTGCTTCGAGCGTCGCGAATCGTCCAAAATCGGCGTCGGGCCGGTCGCGGACAATCTCGCTCACGACATGATGGGTCCCTGCGACGTGTCGAGCAACTGTCCCAACTGTCCAGCGGTCTGACCACGGCACAGCCGCACGTCGATCATGCTCGTACGAACTGACGATGCCTGCGGTCTCCATAGCGATGATGGACACGTAGTCGATGGTCACATCACAACCTCTCGTTACCTACCTCGATTACTGTTACAAGCGTTATACTAACTGTGGTGACTCGTTGTCAACAGCTTCCTGATCTCCTTCGCGGCGAATATGGGGCTCAGTGATGGCTCGACCACCCGAACCAGAACGCCGTCTTGAACTTCTCGATAGCGCCGTCGACTATGTCGTGGCGCACGGCATCGCGGACCTGTCACTTCGCCCTTTAGCCGTGGCGATAGGCACGCAAGCGCCGGTCCTGCTGCACCATTTCGGATCGAAGGAGCAACTGGTTGTCGAGATCCTGGGCCGCGTACGCGATCGATTGCGAACGATCGGGCGTGATGCCGTATCCGATCAATATCGATCTGGCCTTGGGGCGGTCTGGGCGTGGGCATCTGACCCCGAGCACGGCCCACTCATGCGCCTCTTCTTCGAGGTGTACGGCCTCGCACTTCGCCGCCCCGACCGGTACTCCGACTTTCTCCATCACAGTGTCCACGACTGGCTTGACGAACCGTTGGCCGCGGTCGACGACATTTCGGCCACCCTGGCCATCGCGACTGTCACAGGCCTCCTGCTCGATCTCCTAGCCACCAAAGACCGTGACCGAGTCGACAACGCCATGCAGCGCTTCTTGATCCTCCTCCGCTCACACGCCGACCACCTCACCCCAACCGAGAGGAACTCAGTGAACGCCGTCGATGAGACGATCACGATCGAGGGCTGACCAGGTCTTACCAACCAACAGCCAGCATGATCTCCACGGATGGAAGCCGAGCAGATCATCATCAGACGGTTCTGGGACACGCCGCGACCACCGCGGCGGAGTGTCGCTGCCCCGGTAGGCACCCCGAATGTACACACCGATTGCCATTCCGCTTTGCGGCATCCCCGTCGGTCCTCCTACGCCAGGAGTATCCGGTGGCCAAGCGGACAAACGTGCGGAGGACTGATCCGGCCCCGGGGCGCTGGAGCCTCAGGCAGACGCCGCTGGCGGGGGATATTGCGCCGATCGTCACCGATATCGTGGTCACACGCAAATGGTCAATCGACCGGGCCAGCCTCGGCCCGACTCAGCGCCGCGTTGGTCCAAGCCGGGTCACCCGTCACTTCCTTGGTCACCCAGTCCGGTAGGACGACCGCCTCGTGCACTGATGCGAGCTCGACCTCCGCCGTGATCAGCCCGGCGTGCACGCCGTCATACACGTCGACTTCGAAGTTTCGGCCCTCCACGTCCACTACATATCGAGTCTTCCTGATCTCGCCGGCCAGGCAGAGCGTGTCTAGAAGCTCGGCGGCTTCATCCGCTGGGATCTGATACTCGTACTCCAGGCGGGCCAGTCCATCGGGCCCTTTTATCGTGAGCGCCGCGGACGCATCGACCTCGCCTGTCTCGGCCGGTCTCCGGGTCAGCCGAACTCGAACGGATCGGTCCGGGGTCCGGACTAGATAGCCCTGGCGAATGACCGAGCCCGAAGCCGGAGGGAAGAAGCGCGACGGATCCACCAGGAACTTCCGCTCGATCTCGATTCCCATGGGCGCCTCGTCCTTTCCGGCCTGACATCCTCGGCGACAGAAGCTGCGCCCGACCAGATCATACGGCGGGCCGCTCCCCGTGGCCGCCCACCTGCAACTACGCAGTTGCACTTTGGGGCCCGATCGAGCAGGCTGGCGGCATGCGCACGGCCGTGGTCATCGGCGGAAGAGGCCAGAGCGGTCTGGCGATCGCGAGGAGACTCGTCGAGGACGGCTGGGCGGTTACGTCGACCAGTTCCGGGCCCATCCCCGGCCCGCCATCCCCTCCTGGGATCCGCTGGACGACACTCGAGCGCGACAAGGTCGACGACCTGGGAGGCGTGATCGGTTCCGACGTCGATCTGGTCGTAGACGTGACCGCCATGGCTCCGTCGCACGCGATGCAACTGCTCGCCCTTGGCGATCGCATCGGATCGGCTGTGGTGATCTCAACCCTGTCGGTCTACTCAGATCCCGAGGGGCGCTCCCTGGACGGGGGTACCGACGAGGCGAGCTTCCCCCACTGGCCGGTACCGATCCCCGAGGACTGGCCCACCCTGGCCCCGGGGAACGACACCTACTCCACCCGCAAAGTGGCGGTCGAGATGGTGCTACGCCAAGAGGCGCCGTGGCCCGTCACCATCGTCCGCCCCGGAGCCATCCACGGGCGCCACAGCCGCCACCTACGCGAGTGGTATTTCATCAAGCGGGTCCTCGACCGCCGGCGCACGGCGATCCTCCCGTTCCTGGGCGAGAGCGTCTTCCAGCCGACCGCCACGGTCAACCTGGCCGAGCTGGTATCACTCGCAGCCGCCCAGCCTGGCAACCGCACCCTCAACTGTGCAGACCTGGACCCACCGTCGGTTGCCGAGATCAGCTCCATCGTCGACGACCTCATGGGCTGGTCCACGCAGCGGACGCTGGTTGGCGGACCTCCGCCGGCGCCGAACGTCGGAGACCACCCGTGGGCGGTACCCCGCCCGGTAATAGCTGACATGCGTCGCGCCCGAGCCGAGCTCGGTTATAGCCAGAACGCGACTTACGCCGAAGCAATCTCCGACACCGTGGGTTGGGCCGTCGAGGAATCCGCGGGTCGGGACTGGCGCGAAGTGTTCCCTACCCTCGCCAAGTACCCGCCGGAGCTGTTCGACTACGCGGCCGAGGACGCCTACCTCGCCAGCACCGGCACCCAAGCGTAGGGGAGTCGTACGGCCGCGCTCCCCTCAGCCGACCGGTGCGCCAGGTCGGAGTGTGCTTGCGTCCCTGGGTTCTAGGAGGTCGTGAACCGCTTCTCGCACCAAGCCCGCCAGCTCCGCGGTAGGAACGTCGGCGAACACCTCGCCCGCTCCCATCAGGACGCTCATCACCGCGCCGATGGACGATGCCATCCGAACCCTTTGCGACAGAGGGATGCGGGGGCTGGCAAAGAAGCTCCGCATCATCTGGGCCAGGTCCTCGTGCTCGGCCTCGTGATGCTCGCTCCTGGCGAGCCCTTGCATCGCCGGGAAGTTGCGCTCGTGGAGTAGGAAGAGCTTCCGATTGCTCGCGACCTGATCGATGAGGTGGTCGATCAAGATGGACCACGTCTCGGCGCTCTCTGACCCGTCTCCATTTAGCTCGAGGCGCTCGAGCACGTCAGGGATGAGCGAGTGGAGCCTCATATGGAGTTCTAGGAGGATGTCCTCCTTGCGTTCAAAGTGGTAGTAGAGGGCCGCCTTGGTAAATCCCAGCCGTTGCGCGATCTCGCGGAGCGACGTCTTGTCGTAGCCCTGCTCGTTGAACAGATCGAGCGCCACGTCCAGTATCCGCTGACGGGTAGAGCCCCGTGGCCTGCCACCCCGGGCTCGCGGCGTTTTCCCATCGCCCGGCTGCTCGGCGTGGCTTCCGGGGGATTCCCCTCCCTCTTGCACAAGGCTAGGTTACTTGACGACAGGCAAGGAAGTGCGTAAGTTGGACCAAGAATTAGCCGGTCGACCAGTAAGGATGCCGAGTGGTGCCCAGCCCCTTCATGATCGAAGCCCATGGACTGGCCAAGAGCTACGGGGCGACCGTCGCCCTCGACGGCATCGACCTNNAACGGGGCGGGCAAGACCACCGCCGTCCGCATACTGACCACCCTCGTGGTGCCCGACGGCGGCACGGCCAAAGTGGCCGGGCACGACGTGATCACCGAAGCGGCCGCAGTCCGGCGCAACATCGGGGTCACCGCCCAAGACGCCACCCTCGACGAGGTCCTGACCGGTCGCCAGAATCTGGTGATGATCGGCCGACTGAGCGGCCTACATCGAGGCGAGGCTCGAAACTGGGCCAAGGCCCTGCTGGAGAGATTCGATCTCACCGACGCGGCCGACCGGGTTCTCAAGACCTACTCCGGCGGCATGCGTCGCCGCCTCGACCTGGCCGCCGGGCTGGTCACTCGGCCTCCCGTGTTGTTCCTGGACGAGCCCACGACGGGTCTCGATCCCACCGGTCGCGTACGAATGTGGGAAGTGATCAGAGAGCTCGTCGGCGACGGCGTGACCGTCCTATTGACCACCCAGTACCTCGACGAGGCCGACGAGCTGGCGGATCGGATCGTGGTCATCGACCACGGTCGGGTCATCGCAAGTGGCACGGCTGGAGAGTTGAAGGCTCAGACCGGAGGGGCGCGACTCGAAGTCACTCTCACCGCGGCCGATCCGGCCGCTTCGACGGCGCTTGCGCCCTTCGTGGCGGGCGCCGTGCACGTCAGCCGCGACGGGCTCCGTCTCCGGGCGCCGGTCCGCAGCGGTATCGGACTGGCGACCACAGTCGTGCGCGCCCTGGACCAGGCCGGCGTGACCGTGGATGACGTGGAGGTTCACCAGCCATCGTTGGACGATGTGTTCTTCGCCCTCACCGGGCACTCGACAGCAGAAGCCGACCGCCCGCCAGAAGCGTCCGACGCCGACTTGGAGGACGCCCTGCCGTGACCACAGCGACAGCCGATCGCATCCGGCCCGTCATGACACCCGACACGCAAGGCCTGTGGCGACGTCTGTCCGATGTCGCCGTGCACACCGGTCGCAACCTGGTACACATCGTGCGCGAGCCGCTACAGCTGTCCGACGTCACCATCCAGCCGGTTCTTTTTACCTTGCTGTTCGTGTACGTGTTCGGCGCTGGAGTGGTGTTGCCGCACGGGGGTAGCTACAAGGACTTCGCCATCGCCGGGCTCCTTGGGCTCAACCTGACCACGTCGTCGATGGGCACGGCGGTCGGCCTCAGCACCGACCTCAACAGCGGGGTGATCGACCGCTTCCGGACCCTTCCGATGTGGCGTCCCGCCGTGCTCGTCGGTCGGTCGATAGCCGACCTGCTGACGGCGGCGATATGCGCGCTGATCGTCGCCGCCACCGGCTTGGCCGTCGGATGGCGACCCCAAGGAAGTGTCTTGTCGGCCATCGGCGGCATCGCCATCTTCCTACTGTTCAGCTACGCCCTGTCCTGGGGGTGCGCCTGCCTGGGGCTGGTGAGCAAGGGACCAGAATCGGCTCAGGGGATAGGCCTCGTAATCCTCTTCCCGCTCGCCATCGTGTCCAACGCCCTGGTCCCGACCCAGCACATGCCCGCCGTACTGCGATTCATCGCGAACTGGAACCCCGTCAGCGCGGTGACGGCCGCTTGCCGTCATCTCTTCGCCAACCCCAACCCGTCAGCATCGGTCCACGCTTGGCCCATGCAACACCCGGTCGCGGCGTCGCTCCTGTGGTCCGCCGTCATGCTCGCCTTGTTCGCACCCATGGCCGCCACGCTTTACCGCCGCCGCACCACCGGCTGATCAAGTTCTGCTCTCCCAAACCACGCGTCGGCGCCATGGCTCTGACCGTTGGTAGCCGACCTCGAAGCCTTCGGGCTCTTGGGTAGCCTGCCCGGATGACGAACGAAGGGAGCGGCATCTCCCTCGCTCGCCGGGTGGACGATCCAGGGCGGGCCGTGGCCCGGCGCTTGGCCGTCGCGGCCGCCGTTGCCCTCATAGCCACGATCCTCTGCTACCTGCTCCTCGTCCGCACCTCCCTCGGGCAGCGATTCGACAACGCCGCCTACTTGGGTAGCCAAGCGTCGCCGTCGACCCCACGGGTCACGGACGGTAACCAACTCCGCCGCATCACGGCTGACTCCTTCGCCGTCGTACTCCTCGCCCTGGTCGGGATCGGCGTCTTCCGGCGACGCATCTGGTTGGGAGTCGGGTCCGCCGTGGCCGCGGGGATCGCGGTGATCGGCACCGATGTGCTGAAGCATTGGGTCCTGCACCGACCACCGTTGACCGCCACCGACGTGTACGTGCCGGGCAACACCTTCCCGAGCGGGCACACGGCCGCGGCCGTTGCGTGCGCCATGGCGCTCGTACTCGTATGTGCGCCGCGATGGCGGGGATTGGCCGCGGTCGTCGCCGGTACCTACGGATGGATCACGGCGGCCCAGGTGCAGACGGCGGGCTGGCACAAGCCGAGCGATGCGATCGGTGGTGCGCTCCTGGCCTTTGCCACCGTAGCCGCGGTCGCCGCCCTCGTGGCCTGGAATCGGCCGGTATACGTGGAGCCTTCGCGTCCCCATCGCATCGCCTTCGCCGTGATGGCATCGGTCGGGCTGATAGACGGATTGGCCATGGTCATCGGCCTGATCCATGTGCTGCGCGACTTCAGGCGGAACGTCCCGAGTCTGCTCGAGACCTCGTCCATCCGCAGCGACTCCTACTTCACGGGCGTCACCCTGACCGTCTTCGTGGTGGTGGTGCTCGTCATGACGCTGCTGGCCTTACTCGGGCGGGTCGACATCGACCACGTCGAACGCCGTTGAGACCCGACTTGGCCGGGCCAGGTGCTAGGAACCCGGCTTGGCGATCGTGGCGAAGGCCCGATCGGGCTCCCAGTGGGCGCGGAGCGACTTGATCAGGCCCTGGTCGTCCACGGTGTATATGAGAATGCAGTCGATCGCCATGGTGGTGCCGTCCGGGAGCGTCGTGGTGATCCTGGCCACATTGGCGCAGCTCGGGCCGTTGGCAAACGAATCGGTTACATGGAAGTGAAACTTCTCGATCATTCCTACGTGGGCATCCCAAAACTTGCTGATCTCCTCGGTCCCGTGGTGACCCTTGCCCTCGGGGTCCAAGACTGACGGCCCGACGGGATCCTCGATCGAGGCGTCCGGCGCGAACAGGGCGAGCCACTCGTCCTTGGCGCCTCTGGCGACGATGGCGTTCGACAGCTGCCCGGCACGGCGCGCCGGATGCTCCCAGTCGGGGGCGTCCCAATCAATGGCGTCGGAATCGATCATGGCCAAACTGTACCCGGGCTTCGCTGGCGGCATACTGGTCAGGATGGGTAGGACACACGAGGCCATCGACCCACGGCTGACCGCATGGCTCACGTCGCAGCCGGTTTTCTTTGTGGCGACGGCGCCGCTGGCGGGAGACGGACACGTCAACTGCTCACCGAAGGGGAACCGGGGAGAGTTCGCGGTGATCGGCCAGGACCGGGTTGCCTACATCGACCAGACCGGTAGCGGAACCGAGACCATCGCTCACCTCCAGGAGAACGCCCGGATCGTGGTGATGTTCTGCGCCTTCACAGGACCGCCGCGCATAGTCCGCCTGCACGGGCGCGGCAGGGCCGTGCTCGTCGATGATCCCGACTTCCAGGAATTGGCGCTGAGCTTTCCGAGGCCCATGACGGTTGGGGTCCGCGCCGTCATCGAGGTCGAAGTCACCCGGATCGCCGACTCGTGCGGTTACGGAGTCCCGCTCATGGACTTCGCCGGGCACCGACCGAACATGGAGGAGTGGTCGAACCGCAAGGGAACCGACGGCATCAGGGCCTACTGGGTCGACAAGAACGGCACCAGCATCGACGGTCTCGCCGGCGTACCGCCTCCCGGCTGAGCGTCGGTCGCCGAGCTCCTAGACGCCGGCCGCTGTCAGCGGGAGCCGCACCGTAAACCTGGCGCCGCCCTCAGGTGCGTGCCCGGCCTCGACGGTTCCTCCGATCCGGGTGACGAGCTGGTGCACGATGGCCAGTCCCAACCCGGTTCCCACTTTGCGAATCCCCTTGTATCGCTCGTAGAGGGCCGCCCGGTCGAACGCGACAGCCACGTCACCCTCCGTCAGGCCTGGTCCCCCGTCGCGGATCTCCGCCACGGCGAGCTGCTGCCCTCCCGGGGCCACCTCGGCGCGGCACGCCAACACGATGGGCTGTCCCGAGGGCACCACTCGAAGGGCGTTTTCGAGCAGGCCGTCGAGCGCCTGTCGAAGCCGGCCGGGATCGGTCCGCACCCACAGAGGCGCCGGCGGGCGTTCGACCAGGACCTGAATCCCCTCGGCGGCGCAACGGGTGGCCCAGACCGCCGCGGCCCCATCCATGAGGTCGACCAGCTCGACATCGGCGATGTCGACCCGCACCTCCTGGGCATCCAGACGAGCCAGGTCCAGCAGGTCGGCGACGTAGCGATCCAGCCGTCTTGCCTCTTCGAGCATTACCGAACCCACTTGGGCCACGCGTTCGGCGTCGATCATCCCGTCGGCCAACGACTCGGCGTACCCGCTGATGGCGGTCAACGGCGTCCGCAAGTCATGCGACACCGACAGCAGGAAGTCCCTCTGGCGGGCTTCGGAGCGCGCCAGGCTGGATCCGAGGACGTTGAGCGCCTCCGCCACCTCCGCCACTTCTGCGGGACCGTCCGGCTCCAAGACCACGCCCCGCTCCCCCGCCGCCATCGAATGGGCAGCCGTGGCGGTACGCCTGAGCGGTCGAGCCAAACGCCAGCTGACGAGCAGCCCGAGCAGGACCGCAATTCCGCACGCCACGGCCAAGGCGAACAGAAGGCGCCTGACTGCCACCTCCCCGACCGCGACGGCCTCGGAGAGAGGCTGCACCATCACGATCCCGCCAGTTTGGGTCGGGCGGGCTTCGATCAACACGGATTGGCCGTCGACGGTCTGAACGGCCGAGACGGATTGGCCCCCGAGCACCGACTGGATCTGCCCAGCGGTGAGGGCGTCCCTGGCGACCTCGTTCGTGGCTACGACGCGACCTCGGGCCCCGATGACCCCGGTGTCGACCCGGAGGGCTCTGATCGCCAGCAACGTCCTCTCGGGCGTCGTGGCCACTTCGGCCTGGACCTCATCGGCGAGTCTCGCAAGCGTCTGGCGCGCCCCGGTCTCGGCGGACTCCCGAACCAGCCGCACTGCGATCAGTCCTCCGATCGTGGCCGTGATCACCGCCACCGCGATCGCAAGCAGCGAGATCCGCAGGGCGAGAGAGCCGCGCCGACGGCTCACGGGTCTGACTGACTGTGTGATGAAGCGTCGGCGGCGTAGCCGACTCCCCTCACGGTCCTCACCGGGCAATTGGGACCGAGCTTCGCCCGTAGTTGGGCTATGTGAACGTCGACGGTTCGGGTACCAGCGACGGCCGAGTATCCCCACACATCCGACAGGAGCTGCTCTCGGGTGAAGACCCACCCCGGCCTGCGCATCAGGTAAGCGATGAGCTGGAACTCCGTCGCGGTCAGATCCACCTCGCGGCCGTCGTTGTAGACCCGCCGGGACCCGGTGTCGACCCGAACCGGGCCCACCTCCAGGGCGGCAGGCGGCACGGGCGGACCGTCGACGCGTCGGAGCACGCCGCGGTCGGTCACGATCCTCGCCACCTTCGTCCCCGGGCTCGTCACGTACCCGACGTGNNATGTAGTCGTCGGCACCGAGCTCCAAGCCGACCACCCGGTCGACTTCATCGTCACGGGCGGTGACGAACAGGATGGGTGTCCAGTCCTGCGCCGCCCGTAAGCGGCGGCACACCTCGATGCCGTCGATGGTCGGCAACCCGACATCGAGGACTATCGCGTCAGGCCGCTGCGCCCTGACGGCCTCGAGCGCGTCAACTCCATCGGATTCGACGCAGACTCTGTAACCACTTTTGCTCAGGTACATGACGATCACGTCCGCGATCGCCGGCTCGTCCTCAACCACCAGGACGAGCCGGCGATCCGGACGGTTCGTCACCACCCCATCGTAGATAGGCACGGAAAGGATTGGCGGATACCGCCGTCGGAACGGCAGGCCTCTTATTTAGGGGCTGTCGTTTTGGGCTTGCGCGGCCGCCGCCGCGTTGAGGTCGATTTGGACCTGAGAGTCGGCCGCATTGGCCTGGGACACGTCGTGTTCGATGGCAGCAATCTGGCTCGACTGGTCCTGGGCCCCTTCCTGTGGTGCCGCCGTGTCCGTTGCCGACGACGCCGATCCAGCGTTGGTGGAGGCGCTGGCATGACTCGGCGCCGACGTCACGCCGGGCTCGGCCGTGTGGCTGGTGGACCCGCACCCTGAGATCAGAAGGACGGCAAACAAAGTTGCTGTACCGGCCCCGAGAACTCGACCCCGGATCACTTCAGATCTCCTACGACCGTCTCGATGTCGTTGCGGGCTTCGCCCAGGTTGTACCCGGACGTAACGAGAGTCTGCCTAGGGGCGGACAGGAGGGTGTAGTTGGCGTCGTATTCAGCCGGAGTGAGGGCGAGGATGCTGGCTGAAAGCCCGGATGTTGCGGTCGTGACGGTCTGAATTCTGTTGGCGAGATCGCTCATGAGAGCCTGGACTGCGGGGGTGTCCTTGCTGGAGTCGACCCCGGAAAGCAGGCCGGACAGCCGATTCTTGGCGTCCCCCAAGCGGACCAGCGCGCCCCCGATGATGTCGTCAGTCGCCGCCGACAGCCGGACCTGGGGGATGGCGAGGGCGAATACCCGGTAGGTGAGGACTATCGACTGGGCGTCAGTCCTGGCCTGGGGGATCGTGGTATCGGCTTGGATTTTCGGGGCCAGCGCGGTCAGATTGGACTGGTCTCCGTCGAGGGTGTTGAGCAGGGTCGACTTGTCGCTCGAGGTCAGCCACACGTTGTTGTTGACCGCCGATATTGCCGTTGTGAGCGCACTCAAACGGAGCGATATGGCTGAAGCGGCGTTGGCTTTGATCTCAGTCAGGGCCCGGGCTCCCAAGGATGTGGACGCTGAGCCGGCAGCCCATACGGGTGTCGCCAACCCCACCGACGCGCACGCCGCGACGGCGGTGCCGGCGATTGCGAAGCGGACAGAACGATTCATTTCAGGTACTCCTATGGCTAGACCGACTCGGGCGGCCGGCATGCAACCTAAAGATAAATCGGCCAGATTTTCGTCCCATATGAGGAATGTTTGGGCTTCGTAAGACAAGAAGAAGAAGACGGCCGCTCTGGCCGGCGTCCCGGAGCCGCCCCGAGAAGGGGCCGGACGGACGAAATTTGGAGCAGTTTGTAAGCCTGAACTGCTAAGTCTAGGCTTAGGGATGTGACGAGGATCGCTCCCGAAGTCGATCGTGCGGCCGGAGAGCTACGGGCCTGCCTCGGGCCCCTCGTGCGCCGGCTGAGGCAGGTCCACGTCGACGGGGAGGTGACGCTGTCTCAAGCGTCGGTGCTGGTCCGACTCGAGCGAGAGGGGTCCTCGACACCAGGCGCCCTCGCAGCAGGAGAACAGATCAGGCCGCAGTCCATGGGAGCCATCCTCGCCGCCCTTCAGGATCGTGGGCTGGTTTCGCGCAGCCCAGATCCTTCCGACGGACGCCGCGTGCTCATGTCCATGACAGCTGCCGGCCGGCAGAGCCTGCAGGGCGTCAGACAGGAGAAAGCCCGGCGGTTGGCCCGGGCCATCACAGAAGGACTGTCTCCATCCGAGCAGCGTCAACTCATCGACGCCATACCGCTACTCGAACGGCTGGGCCAGCTTGTCTGAGACCACGACACAAGGCGACCAGGTAGTCGTCGAATCGGGACCGGATGATCGGTACAAGTGGATCGCGCTCTCCAACACCTCACTGGGCATGTTCATGGCGATTTTGGACAGTTCGATCGTGATCATCGCCATGCCGGCCATCTTCCGGGGCATCGGCCTCAATCCGCTGGCGCCGGGCAACATCAGCTACCTGCTGTGGATGATCATGGGTTACCTGCTGGTGACGGCCGTGCTGGTGGTGACGCTCGGCCGGCTGGGGGACATGGTGGGGCGGGTACGCATCTACAACCTCGGCTTCGTGGTCTTCACCTGCGCCTCGATCGCCCTGTCCCTCGACCCGGCACGCGGCGGGGCCGGAGCGATCTGGTTGATCGTGTGGAGGCTCGTCCAAGCGACTGGCGGATCGATGCTGATGGCCAACTCGGCAGCCATCCTGACCGACGCCTTTCCGGCGGAGCAGCGCGGCATGGCCATGGGGATCAACCAGATCATGGCCCTGTCAGGTCAGTTCATAGGGCTGGTTGCGGGCGGGCTGCTGGCTGCGTGGGATTGGCGGGCGGTCTTCTGGGTCAACGTGCCGTTCGGTGTCTTCGGGACGGTATGGGCCTACCGAAAACTGCGCGAGACCTCGACGCGCAACCCGGGCCGGATCGACTGGTGGGGCAACGTCACGTTCGCGGCGGGCTTGGGGCTGGTGCTGATCGCCATCACCTACGGGATACAGCCCTACGAGCACGACACCATGGGTTGGGGGAACCCGAAAGTCATTGCAGGGCTGGCTGGTGGTGTGGCTCTGCTGGGGGTCTTCGCCGTCATCGAGACCCGGGTGGCGGAGCCCATGTTCAGACTGGGGTTGTTCCGGATCCGGGCGTTCGCCTCCGGGACCATGACAGCTTTGCTGGCCTCGATGGCGCGGGGCGGAATGCAATTCATGCTGATCATCTGGTTGCAGGGCATATGGCTGCCATTGCACGGCTACAGCTTCTCCGACACTCCACTGTGGGCCGGCATCTTCCTGCTGCCGCTCACGGGCGGCTTCCTGGTCTCCGGCCCGCTCAGCGGCTACCTGTCCGACCGGTATGGGGCGCGCGCTTTCGCCACCGCCGGAATGGCCATCTTCGCGTTCTCATTCGTGGGCCTACTGCTGTTGCCGATCGATTTCTCGTACTGGCAGTTCGCGGCACTCATCGCGCTCAACGGGATCGGCTCGGGGATGTTCGCCGCTCCCAACACCTCGGCCATCATGAGCAGCGTGCCCGCCTCCCAACGGGGGGCGGCATCGGGCATGCGCGCCACCTTCCAGAACTCAGGTACGTCGGTGTCGATCGGCGTGTTCTTCTCCTTGCTGATCGCCGGCCTGCACTCGAAGCTCCCCCATACGCTCTCTGCCGGGCTGCACGCCCAAGGCGTACCTACCAAGATCGCCGCCCACGTCGCCGCCCTCCCGCCCGTCTCGACCGTGTTCGCCGCATTCCTCGGCTTCAACCCGGTTCAGACGCTCCTCGGGCCCAGCGGAATACTCCACAGGCTGCCCGTCCATAACGCGGACGTGCTGACGGGCCGGACGTTCTTCCCCGAGCTGATATCGGCTCCGTTCCACCACGGGCTGGTCGTCGTGTTTGCGGCTGCCACAGCCATGGGGGTGATCGCGGCGGTCGTGTCACTGATGCGCGGCGGCCAGTACTACAACCCCGACGAGACCGACCTCGTCGCCGATCAGGATGGTTAAATCAAAGCCATGAGCGACCTCACTGCCCACACCATCAAGATCACCGGCCATGAAGGCGCGGACATCGAGGCCTACGTGGCTTCCCCGGACGCCGGGGGCCACCGCGGCGGAGTGATCGTCATCCATCACATGCCCGGATATGACCGGGCCACCAAGGAGATCGGGCGTCGCTTTGCCGAGCTCGGTTACAACACCATCGTCCCCAACCTCTACTGGCGCGAGGCGCCTGGAGCGGATCCAGGCGACGCGGCGGCGACGGTGCGGGCTCAAGGTGGCGTTCCCGATTCACGCCTGATCGGTGACGTCGCAGGAGCCAGCAGCTACTTGCGAGCTCTGGCGACATCCAACGGCAAGGTCGGCGTGATCGGTTACTGCTCGGGTGGACGCCAGAGCGTCCTGGCCGCCTGCAACCTCGACCTCGACGCCGCCGTCGATTGCTACGGCGCCTTCGTAACCGGCACTCCTCCCGACGGGTTTCCCCTACAAGTCACCAACTTGGTGAGCCAGCTGGCCAACCTGCGGGCGCCCCTGCTCGGCCTTTTTGGGCTCGAAGACAAGTTCCCGGGTCCCGAGCAGGTCGCCGAACTCGAGCAGATCCTCACCGAACACGACAAGCAGTTTGAATTCCATAGCTACGAAGGCGCCGGTCATGCCTTCTTCTCCGTCGACCGCCCCTCCTACAACGTGGCCGCCGCCAACGATGGGTGGGAGAAGATCGGAGCCTTCTACGCCAAACATCTCGGAGCCTGACCCGTGTGCACTTACGTCACTGTTCGCGAACCAATCGAAGGCAGCGCCAAGGGACCCAACGGCACGTGGCAGCACGTTTCTGACGTCACCGTCTACTTCGACCATCCCGTCCACACCATGGCCGACCACACCCTCAACATCGACCTGGCCAACCCAGCCCAAGGCCCAGCGGCGCGGGTCGCCATCGAGCTGACCGCCGACTCCGCCCGCCGGTTGATCGGCGCCATCCAATCGGCTTTGGCGTCGGCGCCCCTGGATCTCGCGGCCGTCGAGTAGGAGCTCAGTCGCCAGTCGATGGGAGCAGCTCTGCGGCCCAGAGCCATCGTCGGGGCGACTGCTCTAGTCGTGCTGGCTGGTGCCTGCGGGAGCGGGCATCGTGCTCCGATCTCGGCGGCAACCACGACTTCGACTCCAAGGGTGTTCAGCACGGTCGCCCCGGTCGCTACGAGCACGACTTCGCCGCCGCCGCCACCGACGGCGGGGACGACTCGACCGGCTCCGCCACCGACTACCGCCAAACCCTCGACGGGGACGACTGCCGGTTGCCCGAGAAATCTTGCCGAAAGCCTGGCGTCGACCGGCGCCGCGTCCGAGCTGATCACGGTGGCGGCCCCCACCGCCTCCACAACAACCGCCGCCGTTACCCTTTGGTCGCATGCCGGGCCCTGCTGGGAAATGTCAGCCGGGCCGTGGCCGGGACGGATAGGGACCAACGGTTTCTCCAACCATCACCGAGAAGGCGACGGCACCACGCCCACTGGAAGATTCGGTATCGAGTCGCTCGCCTACGGCAACGCCCCCAACCCGGGATACCGAGGCGCCTACCACCTCCTGACGTGCGGGGACTGGTGGGACGAAGATCCCGCCTCCCCGGACTACAACACCTTCCAGCACGTCTCCTGCGGCACGCCCCCTCCGTTCGGAGGCGACAGCGAGGCGCTCTGGACCGAGACAAACGCCTACCCCAGCTTCGTCGTGGTGGAGTACAACACCTATGAACCCGTCCCCTACGCGGGCTCCGCCATCTTCGTTCACGCCGACATCGGAACGGCAACCACGGGATGCGTGAGCATCCCCCTCGCCGATTTGGATCAGCTGCTCCGCTGGCTCGATCCAGCCGCCAGCCCCGAAATCGTCTTGGGGCCCGCGAGCGAGCTACCGGCCTTCTGACCGGCCGCGGCTGACGACGCAGCTCAGGTGCCCGCCCGCAAAGAGGACCTGCGACGCAGGCCCGATGGCGAATGGCTGCACCGCATGGCGGCGGACCTCCGCGATACGTTTGGCTCCATGGAGAACGACCGATTTGGCCAGATCGACTTTGATCGGTTCCACCGTGAGGAGCTGCCGAAGCTCCTCGAAGCGAGAGGCCAGGTCTTTTCGCATGCCGACGCGAGCGTCGTCCGTCCCCTCGCGTTCCGACTCGATGACGGCAGGGCCTACACCTACCGTCCCATCGACCACAGCTTCGTCGTCGAGGCGGGCGACGAGAACGCCCACACGGTCGTCGAGATGGCCGAGGACCAGTGGTGCGCTTTTGCTTGGGAGTTGCGGTCGTGCTTCGCACTGCTCTATGCCGAGCAACTCGCAGTCACCAGAGGAAGCTTCGGACAGATGGCGCGCTGGGAGCCACCATTGCGGGTCGCCTTCGACGGACAGGCCGTGTACGACATCGACGATCCGCCCGAGCTGCTGGATGCGTCGGGGGAGGCGCTCGACTTCACCCGGACCTTCACGCTCGCCGACCCCCACGAAGAGGCTGCCGATTTTCTGAGCCGGGCCGGGTTCGTACATCTCCGGGAAGTGATGGATCGCGACGAGATCGAGGCGCTGCGAGCTGATGTGACCGCGGCGATCGCCGGGGCCCGGCCCGACGATCGCCGCTCGTGGTGGACCACCTCCGTGAAGCCCCCGACCGGCTCGATGGCAACAGCGTGGTGATCAAGGTCCCCGGTGCGGCCGGGGGTCTCGCCGACCTGCCGTTCCACCGGGACTGCGGCATGGGCGGCCACCCCGTCAGGTGCCCGATGCTCAACGTGGGCATCCAACTCGATCCCGCCTCCGCTGAAGCCGGCCAGCTACTCATGATCCCGGGCTCCCACCAAGGCACGTCCCGGCTCCCAGGCCGCCGCGAAGTCGAAGGACTCCCGGTCACTCCGATTGTGACCGAGCCCGGGGACGTGACGGTCCACTTCGGTCACACCCTCCACGCCGCTCCGCCTCCCACCGATCTCGGTGCGGATGGACGAAAGGCACTCTATCTTTCCTTCATGCCGCCCCTTACGTTCGACATGGTCGGCCCGGGACAGGGCTACAACGACGTCCTCTTCACGCGCCACGCCGGCCGCATCCATCACGTCGATCAGCTGCGCTGACCAGTCAACGACTCGGGCCTGCTGCGACCGGCTCCCGGATCAGCTCGTCCGGTTCGATTTCGGGTCGTCTCGGGCTGCGATTCGGCTGAGCGCGGCGGCCAGGGCCGGGTCGTGGCCGATCCTAAACATGCTCTCCTGGCCGGCGCGCTCGAACAGCACCGCGATGCGGGTGGATATGGCGCTGGCCCTCACCAGAGCCAGCACTTCGTACCATTCGAGGTGGGCGAGGGCTCGACCCATTCGGCGTTCGGCCGTGGCGACGGTCTCCTCTCGCGTGCCGAACCCCTTCAAGTTCATACCGGTGAGGTCGGTCTGCAGCCTGTCCAGGGCTAGAAACCAGGCCACGTCCATCTCAGCCGGACCGGCGCTGGCCATGTCCCAATCCAAAACGGCCTTGGGAACGCACCGCCGGACGTCGAACACGACGTTTCCGAGGCGGACGTCGCCCCAGAGCAGCCCCGGCGGAGGCTCGTGGGACGGCCGGTGGGCGCAGCACCAAGCCAACGCAGTGGTCAGGTCGCGCGGTGGAGCACCATCGCAAGCCCAAGCGAGGTACTCGCTCCAAAACGCCAGCTCGTCTTCGAGCCCGGACCTAAGGCCCAGGTCGGCGGTCGGCGTGGCGTGAATGGCCGAGACCGTCTCTACGAACGAAAGCCATACCGTGCGGACCTTCGAGGCGTCGGCGAGGCCCACCAACCAGGCATCCGCGGGAGTCGGCTCCGATGGGATGGGACCGGCCACGAAGGGCATGGCCACGAACGGCGCCCCGAGGAATGTGGGGTCGGGCTCGAAGCGGGCGGGCGAGGCGACCGGGACGCCGCATGAGTGGACCGTCTCCTGCACTGCCGTTTGCTGAGCCAGGTCGTAGACCGGGAAGATCCCGTCCCCCAAAGGGGGCAGGCGCACCACCAGGTCGCCTTCGACGACGAGCGTCTCGCATGACCACCCGGGCGCCGGACGCTCGATGGCACCGATCGGTCGCCCGAGCCACTTAGCCAGCCCCGATCGCAGCTCGTCGAGATCGCGGCGGACCGCCAGGGTCATCCTTCTTCCTCACGCACCTCGGAGAGTCTCACATGAAGCTCGCTTCCTCGCTGAGACCCAATTCGGGGTTGGATCCGGCGAAGATGCTCTGCAGGTTGCCGAAGCCGACGCCGCCACCGGCGGGATCGTCGATGCGGACCAGGTTGTCGCGCATCTGGTGGATCCGGCGGGCTGTCTCCGGGTCGGAGCAGTCGGCGATGTGCTCGCCGTCGACGTGCAGGTCGCCGCGCCACTCCCCGTGCCAGTGACCCTCGAACCCGAAGTACAGCCCGGTGCCCAGATGGAATCCCGTGTCGCCGAGGGCCGTGACGCCGATCGGCCGGGCGCTGCCGTCCGCCATCGTGTAATGCAGAGTGGCGGCCGTCAGGCGCCGGTTGTCATCGCGCACCTCGAACTCCGGGACGAGGGCGGCCCAGGGATGGCGGCGGCCGTCAGGCTCCTCGAGTCCGCCCTGCAGCTCCAGCCGCTGCCAGTCGCCGAACGCGTGGCGCTGATAGAAGGTGTGGATCCCGTAGCGGCTCCCGTCCCCCCGCTCGCAGAGGATCGGCGACCACATGACGGTCGTCGACACGCCCGGCGGTCTCGGCGGTTCCTCGACGTCGGCGACCGGAGCCCCGACCATGTATCGAACCCCCCACGAGTGGTCGCGGGTCGACACCGAGGTCTGATCCGTGAGCTCGTAACGACTTCCGTCGACGTCGACCCACCCCGACCCGGTGCCGATCTGGTGGTAGCGGACGATATCGGCGTCGAGGCGCAGGCCATCCCGGCTCCGGTGGTGCTCTGGGAGTTCTAGCGCACACGGCACCGCCGCGGAAAAGGTCCATACGAAGCTGATCGGAAGAACGTCGCTGGGGGCCAGGCTGAAGCGGATGGTCTTCAGCGGCTCGAGGACCTCGTAGCGAATGGGGCCGGTCTCCAATCGCTCGATGTCAGGCAACAACCGGCGGCTCGATCGCACCGTCCACTGCTCCCTGCCCCGACTCACCCCGGCGTAGGCGTCGAGCACGCCCCGGTTGGGGTACTTGCCCATGCCGAACGCGACCTGAATCGAGCCGTCCTTGAGAGCCGCCATGGCGCAGACCTTCTCGGTCCAAGATCTATCGGACTGTGAGACCGTGGCAAACGTATCGGTGATCTGGTGGTGGAAGGTCTCGTCCGCGGGCACGAGCGGTCCCAGTGTGGTCATCCGGTGATTATTGCTGAGTGCAAGCGCACGTCAGTTCCCGACGCGCCGGGTAGTCGCTTCGGTTGCGCCGCCACCGATGGACCAATAGGGTTCAGGCATGGCAAGTGTCGAGGAATCGCTGACACGGGTGCCGCTCTTTGACAAGCTGTCGAAGCGCGATCTCAGAGGGCTTGCCGGCTCGATGAAAGAACGGACCTTTCCCGCCGGAACGGTCATCACGGAGATCGGCGAGGACGGGGTCGGCTTCTTCATCATCGACAGCGGCACCGCTACCGTTGTTGTGGGCGACAATCCGGTTCGCACCCTGACCGGTGGGGACCATTTCGGGGAGATCGCTCTGATCGATGACGGCCCCCGAACGGCCCGAGTCACGGCCGACAGTGAGTTGCGGTGCTTTGGCTTAACCTCTTGGGAATTCCGGCCCTTCGTTCACGACCATCCCGACGTGGCGTGGGCTCTATTACAGACTCTCGCCCAACGCGTTCGAGACGCCCAAGAGTAATGGGGTCCGGTCGCTAGCGTACGGCGTCCTTAGCGATCCGGAACGTCTCCGGCCGACGATCAGGCGACCCTCAGGGCGGCAGGCGGGCGGCCGATTGACGAGGAATGCCGGACGCATGGTTGTTGTCTACCGGGGCGGGCCATCTCAACTCGAGGCACTGGTTGGACGATAAGGGTGTGTGACGAGAATGGCTGCCCCCTTTTCTTCCGGTCCTGTCGTCAGCCGCCCGAGCGCAGCCCGCTCTTCGGCTTCGTCGACCATTGATTGGTAAAACGGATGCCCGGCCCGATCCGTTTGTTCGCCTCGCGCCGCGCCGGGCGAAAGGGCGAGATCACGACCACTTCCTCGACTGTCTCCGTGACCTACGGGTCCACGCCAGCCGAGCGCTCGAAGGGGGGTTCCCTGGCCGAGTGGATGCGCGACGATCTGACCGACCTCGGCAGCCTCGTCGGCCTCAGGGCGGATCTCGAGCAGATACTTGACGAGTATCAACCGTTCGGCGCCAGGCCAGCGCTGCTTCTGGTGGATCTCGACGGCTTCGGACGGATCAACTCGACGTACGGTCGGTCCCGTGCCGACCAGGTACTCGTCGTCACCGCCGAACGACTGAGAAGGCTGGTTCCGGGCGCTGAAGCAACTTACCGGACCGGCGGCGACGAGTTCGTGGCCTTGCTGGGCCCGACACCGATGATCGACGCCGTCGGCTCGGCTCGTCAGATCCAGGCTGCCCTCAGCGAGCCCGTCGATCTCGAAGGTTTCAGCATCCCGGTATCGGCCTCAATCGGCGTGGTGATGTTCGGAGATCGCCGCCGGATGGACGGCCTATTGAGGGACGCCGACGTCACCATGTACCGGGCCAAGGCTGAGGGTGGAAACCGAGTGGACGTCTACAACTGGGAGTTGGACAGCTGGTCGACGGCTCGCAAGAGGGAGGTCGAACGCCTGGCCAAAGAGGTGGACGAGCTCCGCCTACAGAATCGGGTGTTGGCCGAGGCCATGACTCTCGACTTGGACACGGGGATGCCCAACTCCCTGGCATTCGAGGCCGACCACCTGCAGATCGACGCGTGGCGTAAGCGCTCCGGAGAGACGTACGCGATCCTCCGGGCCCGCATCGACGACCTCGACCCGGCCCAGCAGCATTTTCGCTCTCCCGCCGGAGGCAAGGCCACGGTCAGGGTGGCCCAGGCCATCCAGGACACTGTCAGGCAGTCGGACAGGGCTTACGTTCTTGACGAGGGAGACTTCGCCGTGCTGCTCAAAGGTTCGGGGGTGAAGGAAGCGGTGGCAGCCGCGGAGCGCATCCGATCGCGGTTGAAGAACCTCGCCATCGAACATCCCGCCGACCCCAGCCGACAGCTCACCATCACGGTTGCGGCGATCGAGGCGGGGTTCCGTCACTCAGATCCGAACGCTGTGTTGATCGAGGCAAACGACCTTCTTCGTAGGGCCTCCGACAGCGGAGGGGCCAGGATCGTGTGGCCGCGCTAACCGACTGCTCGCAGGGCGGGCACCTCGGGGGTCCCGAAGCCCTCGCCCGCCTCCACGGAGCGGGCCGGTCGGTCCGGCGGGACGTCGAGACGTCCTTCGACTGGACCGCCGATCTGCAGTGACAGCGTCCCGCGGGAGGTAGCCACAACCGCGCCGGCCCTCCACCTGCCCCTGTGGAAACGCACCGCGATCGGGTGGGCGTCCCCGCCCGCCGAGGCGTCCTGCGCTACGATTGGCCGGTTCTGCAACATGGCGGGCTCGGCCCTGTCGGTCCGGCCGTCGGCACGGATCGAGAACAGCACCGCCAGCGAGCATCGGGCCCAAAGGTACAGGCGCCGCTCGGTCTTCGTCAGCGAACCCTTGCGCTCGTGAAGGGCTAACGCGACGGCCGTCAGAGCCTCCATCGCTCGATCTGTCGAAGATTCCACGGCCGTCTCCCAAGCTCGAAACCAATGCGTGTCCATCGGCCAACCACGGGCTATGGACAAGCGATCACCGCTCGAGACAGCGAAAAGCGCGCCTGATTTCGTTCCTTGGGCCGAATTTCGCCACGGCGGCGGCCCTGGGTAGACATGCGCCACGGGCGATGTATTGGGGCGACAACTATCCTCGGCTGCAGGCGGTGAAGGCAAGATATGACCCGAGGGGCATATTCCAGTTTCCTCAAATGATGCACCCGCCCGAACCAGGCCACGGCCTGCCTCCGGAGTGAACTCGTGGGCCAGCTCGAGGATGGGAGCCCGAAACGCCGGCGGCGTTTCGAGGGCGTAGCCTTGGTTGGGTGAAGGAGATCGGAAATGGTCCGCCGCTGGGTGCGTCGCGATTGCCGGATGCTGTCGCGGAGCGGGTGGCAGACGCCATGTTCGCTCTGGCCACTCCAAGCCGGGTACAAATCCTGCGGGTGCTGATGAGCGGCTCCCGGGGCGTGGGGGATCTCAGTGAAGCGATGGGGATGGAGCAGTCGGCCGTGTCCCATCAGCTCCGGATCTTGCGTGAGCACGGGTTGATTCGCGTGGAGCGGGTGGGGCGGAGCCGGGTTTACAGGATCCGCGACGAGCACGTGACCGAGTTCTTCGAGGCGGTTCTGCGTCACATCGAGCACCGCCCGGAGGCAAGTACCCGATTCGATCGTTCCCCTGGCGCCAGCTCGGCCTGACCGAACATTTGGAATCAGCCGACCCGATCAGATCCCGGTAAATCGGCGCCCCACCGTGACCCCGTTGCCGGTCGGGTCAGCGACTGAGAGGCGAAACGTGCTCGACCGAGCGCATCGGGGCGACATCGAAGGCGCGCTCGGACGGATCAGTTCCTTTGACGTCGGACCTCGGCGCTCGAGTCGCTCGAGGATCAAGACGCTGGTGGTGGTGATGGGCCCAGGTTTGGTGGTGATGGTGGCCAACAACGACGCCGGCAGCATCTCGACCTTCGCGCAGGCCGGACAGGACTACGGGTTGCGGTGGGTCTGGCTCGTCGCCCTGTTGGGCACCGCCCTGTTCGTGATCCAGGAGATGGCTGGCCGCTTGGGTACGGTGACCGGAGCGGGACACGCCCGGCTCATCTTCGAACGGTTCGGTCGTAGGTGGGGGGCGTTCGCATTGGTGGATCTGATCGCGCTGAACTTTCTTCTGGTCGTGACCGAGCTGATCGGGTTGCAGTTCGGGCTGGCATACTTCGGCGTGAGCCGCTTCGTATCCGTGCCAGTTGCTGCCGTGGGCCTGATCTGCTTGACCGCGACGGGAAGCTTCCGGGGATGGGAGCGGGGCATCTACGTCCTGGTGGTCGCGAGTGCCGCTGTTCTACCTCTGCTGCTAGTCGTTCATCTGTATCGTCACGGCCCCATCCCNNACGTGGTGGACAAGCGCATCACGACCAGGTGGTTGGCATACGAACGGGCCGACACCTTGGTCGGCACGACCGTGTTCGTCATCGGGGCGGTCGCGGTGATTGCAGCCTGCGCGGCCGCCTTCGGCGGAACTCCTCTTCACGGCGCATTCGTCGATGCCGGAGCGGTTGCGGACGGGATACGGGCCCGAGCAGGTTCGTGGGCCGGCGGGTTGTTCGCGCTGGCGCTGATCGATGGGTCCATCCTCGGGGCTGCGGCCGTCACCTTGTCCACCGCATATGCCGTGAGCGATGCCACCGGAATGCGCCACTCCCTGCATCGTTCTTGGCGGGAGGCACCGACCTTTTACGGAGCCTACGGTGGCTGCGTCGTCGGAGCCGCGGCGGTAGTGCTACTCGCGGCCAGTTCGCTCGGTGTCGTGACCCTGGCCGTTCAAGCGTTGTCGGGAGTGTTGTTTCCCAGCGCCGCCGTGTTCCTACTCCTCTTGTGCAACGACCGGGATGTGCTCGGGCCGTGGGTCAATCGCTGGTGGCTCAACGCCCTGGCTGGTCTGCTGGTTGCCGTCCTGCTGGTCCTGGCCGCGCTATCAGGGTTAAACGCAGTCTTCCCTCACCTGGAGCCCACGTGGCCCGCAGGAATCTTGTGCGCGGCGGGGGCGATCGCCCTGCTCGCGGTAATTCGCCCATTGCACAAGGCGACTCCCGCCACCGCTGTTCCAATTATGTCGCTCGGGGACCGCGCCAATTGGTCCATGCCGAGCCTGGAGAGCCTCCCCCGGGCGCATCCGTCCCGGGCTCGGGCCGTGGGCTTGGTGACGTTGCGCGTGTACGTGGGGTTGGCAGTGATTGCGGTCGCCGTCAAGATCGTCCGCGTGGCCGTAGGCACCTGACGGTTTAACTCGACTGGTCGCCGGCCGCTGGGGGCGACCATCTTGGTTGCCAGTTACAGGATAATATGATCAACTGTTCATGAGTCGTGACTTATGAGGAGCTAGATCATTCCTGCGCACGCCCGACGACGCGGGGGTCCACAGACGCGACGCCTCATCCCGCGGAGGCGGTGGCCCCGCCGCATCCTGATCTTCGCCAACGTGGTCGTGGCGACCTGCCTGGTGGCTGCCGGGGCGGTGTACGCATACGCCCGATACCGGATCGACTCGATCCGTACCGTCGCCGCGCCTCATCTCACCGTGACTGCGCCAGGCGCCAAGGACAGCGCGGCCGGCCTCGAGCCGGAGAACATCTTGCTGATAGGCAACGAGACCAGAGCGGGCCTGACCAACCCCACAGAGATCGCCCGGTACGGATCGCCCCAGGAGTTTTCCGGGTCGCTGAGCGATGTGATCATGATCCTGCACCTGGATCCGGCCAAGCAGACGGCATCGATCCTGTCGATCCCGCGCGATCTGTTCCTACCGATGCCGCCCGACAGCCCCGTGGGTCCCTACCAGAAAATCGATGCCGCCCTCAATGACGGCGTCAATGGCCCGGACAACCTCATCCAAGCGATCACCGACGATCTCGGGATCCCCATCAACCATTACGTAGAGCTCGAGTTCGACGGGTTCGAGAACACAGTCAACGCCCTCAGCGGGATCAACGTCGATTTCCCAGAACCGGTGTTCGACGCATATTCGCAACTCAACATCACGACCACGGGTTGCGTCCACCTGAATGGTACGAGGGCCCTCGCCTTGGTGCGTGCCCGCCATCTGCAATATGACCCGCCCGGCGATACCGCGCCCGAGCGTGACTGGCCCTACGACCCCGAGTCGGACCTGTCCCGCATCGCGCGAGACCACACCTTCCTGCGGGTCCTGGCATCGACCGCGGAGTCCAGGGGGCTATCCAACCCGCTGACTTTGAATGCGTTCATCGAAGACGTCATCGACCAGATCACGATCGACCCGGGACTGAAAAGCCAGCTCATCTCCCTCGCCACCCACTACCGCCACATCGATCCGAACACCATCCCCGAAACCACACTCCCTATCACGGAGGTCGGCGGATCCACTGGCTACTACTACGAAGGAGCCGACATCGGCGACGTGGACTTCCCGGACCAACCGGCCGACAACCAGGTCATCGCGGCCTGGGATGACACCGCATTGCCCACCTCGATCGCGCCCGCCGCGGTCGACGTGTACAACATCACCGACACCTATCAGCTCGCGGCAGACACGGCCAAGTCGCTTCAAGCCGACGGGCTGCCGGCGACGAGCCGGGCCGGAGGAATCGTCCCCGCTGGCACCTCGGAGACCTTCGTGCAGTACCCCCCCGAAGGCCTGGCCCAGGCTCAAGCTGTCATGGATCACCTGGCCGGGGCCGTGATGCTCGACCCCGATAGCACCATCCCGACAGGGACGATCAGGCTCGAGGTGGGCTCCACCGTATCGGTGCTCCCACCCGTCCGGGCGACCAGTCCAACCGTCGCCGGGCCGGGGACCCAAGCCGCTACCACCACTGTCCCGACCCCGGGTGGACAGAAGCCCAGCTCGTCGACCGACCAACTCGAGCCATGGGATCCGACCCCCTGTCCCGCCAGCTGAATTGGGACCCGGCTCTACGGCTATGGGTCAGGCCGAACCCATGCTGCCTGAGTACGCCGAATGGGCGACGGCGTGAGACCGCTGGCAGATGGCGCGCCGCTACCGAACACGGATTGGCGAAGCCAGGGCCCGGCGTTCGGATTCGTCGTCGTGGCCGGCTTGGTGGTGACCCTCTGGCTAAGCCAGATGAGATGGCCGGCACCGACCATGGAGGAAGGCTTCATGCTGGACCTTCCTTTGCGGGTGCTCCACGGCGCCGTGCCCGAGCGGTCCTTCTACTACTTCTACGGACCGGTGTCTCTTTGGATACCCGCGGCCGCCTACTGGGTCTTCGGGGCCAGCCTTCTGATCGAGAGGGCGGTCGGGGCGTTCTACTTGTCGATCTTCGGATGGTCGTTATACGCCATCGGACGCCGCTGGTCGACCTCGCTGGGCCTCGTCATGGCCATCGGGGCCGTCCTCGTCGAACAGTTTTCCAGCGTCGGCCTCATAACGGCTCTGCCCGAAATAGGCGCCATCGGATTCGGCTTGCTCGGCGTGGCCATCGGATCCTCGAAACGGGAGGGGCTCCACTACGACCTGGCTACCGGGGTGTCTCTAGCGGTCGCCGCCGACCTTCGACCCGACTACGTCATCTGGGGTGCAGTCCTGGTTGGTGTGATCCTGGCGTTGAGGATGCGCGGCTATCTGACCGCTGTCGCTTACCTGGCCGGGCTCGTGCCCTACCTAATTCTTATTACCACCGCTGGTTTCGGAAACGTCTGGCGCGGCATCGTCGTGGCGTCGGCCCGACTGCCCGCCGAGCGCCGCCTCCCCCTCACATCAATCGGGTTGACCGGACTCGCCGTAGTCGTCTTGCTGATCGGTCTGGTGGTGGTCGGCGCGGGCGGACTGAGGCGCCGCCGAACCCGGTTGATGGAAACGGTCGTCCTACTCGTCGTCGTCTGCCTGGTAACGGTCCCGGAGGTCGCCCAGCGGGCCGACGGATATCACCTCGCGAGCCTCGGCGGCGCCGCGACAGGAGCCGCTCCCCTAGCGGTGTACCTGCTGGCAACGGAAGTTCCCCGCACCTTGATCAGATCCGCGCTGGGAGCGGTCATTTCTGTCCTCGTTTTGGCTGCTGTCGCGCACGCCGAGTATCTCTTCTCCGCCCACAAGTACCTGGACCAGCTGTCGGGTCGTCCCGTCTCCTACGCCGTACACAACCACGGGCGAACGTGGTACTACGCGAACCCAATCACGGCCGCTCGCGTACGCGAGGTGGTCGCCGTCGCGGACCGGCTGGGTACCGGCGCCGGCCCCATATTCGTCGGAACCCGAGATCTGAGCCAGACGCCATACGTCGACGACTCCATCTACTTCCTCCTGCCGCAGTTCTCAGAGCAGTCGCACTTCTACGACTTCCACCCCGGGATCGCCCTGTACGACGGCCGCCAGCTGGCGGCAGACGTCGGAGCCGCCCGCACGCTCGTCCTCGTCAAAGAAACGCTGCCCGGACCAAAGCTGGCGGAGGCCCACGGTTCGCAGCTGGCGAACAAGGAGGTGGCGGCCGACTTCTCACTGCTGACCAAGGGCGACGGGTACTACGTCTACGAGCGGCGGCCCTAGGGGCGCCTTCGGGTACCCGCTCTCGGCCTTCGCCTACCGTTGAATCTCATCGATCAGCGAGCGCGGACCCCGGCGCTGCCCTGGGGCACCGATACGAGAGGAGCAACCGCTCATGTCTGACACCCCCCTGACCTTCGAGCGCGACATCAAACCGCTATTTCGCGACACCGACCGAGCGGCGATGAGCAAAGCCTTCGATCTGTGGTCGGCCGCCGACGTCGCGGCCCGTGGCGACGCCATCGCGGCCCGACTCCGCGACGGATCGATGCCCTGCGACGGGCCGTGGCCGGCCGAGCGGGTGGCAACCTTCACGAGGTGGCTCGATGCCGGGGCCAGCCCATGACCAGGACCTTCGGGATCACACGCCAAACCCGGGTCGGTTGCCTCGCCCTCCGGTTGCGCAACACCGAACGCCAAGCCGGCGTGCGGCGAACCCGCTAGAACGGGCGTCGCCGGCCATGGATCGCGACGCCCTGGCCGCGGTTCCCGAAGCGGCACCACAACCCGCCGCTCCCGCCGACGGCACGCGAAAGGGATCGTTCCGAGCCCTTCGGTCCCGTCCGTTCCGCCTGTACTTCGCCGGGCAGGTGATCTCCTCCAGCGGCACCTTCCTGCAGCAGACCGCAATCGGCTGGCTGGTCTTGAAACTGACCGGCTCAGCGAGTTCACTCGGGCTCGTGCTGGCCGTCGGAGGCCTGCCATCGCTCCTCTTCGGACCGTGGGGCGGCACGATCGCCGACCGGGTCGACCTGCGCAAACTTCTCGTCATCACCCAGTCCCTGTTCGGCCTCCTCGCCGCCACGCTTTGGGTCCTCGCCGCCGAGGGATCGGCCAGCGTGCGTCTCGTCGTCACCGTCAACGTGATCGGCGGGTTCGTGCAGATCGTCGACTCGCCCGCCCGCCAGGCGTTCGTCAGCCGGCTCGTGCCCGGCGACGACCTGGCCAGCGCCGTGAGCCTCAACGGCGTCGTGATGAACAGCGCCCGGGTCGTTGGGCCGGCCCTCGCGGGTGTCCTCATCGTGACCGTCGGCACGACCCCGTGCTTCGCGGTCAACGCCCTGTCCTACCTGGCCGTCGTCGCCGCACTCCTCGCCATCCACCCCGTCAACACCCAGAGCCGACCAGCCCGGCGCGGCGGCGGGGTACGAGAAGGTCTGCGCTACGCCCGGGGCCGCCAGCAGTTGTGGCTGCCGCTGCTCATGATGTCCATCGTCGGGCTCTTGGCCTTCAACTTCGCCGTCATCCTCCCGGTGCTGGCCCGCACCACCTTCCACGGCGACGGCGGCACCTATGGGCTGCTGTCCACCATGCTCAGCCTTGGATCGGTCGTCGGATCGCTCGGCGTCGGATTCATCCACCATCCCCGCCGCCCGTACCTGCTCGCCGCCTCGCTGGCCTTCGCCATTTGCCTGGCCGCCACCGCCGCCGCCCCGAATGTCGCTCTGGCCTGCGTCGCACTCGGCGTCACCGGGGCCGCCGCGTTCTCCTTCGTCACCCTCGCCTCCACCACCCTCCAGCTGCACTCCTCGCCCGAATACCGCGGGCGGATCATGGCCCTCTGGGTCTTCGTCTACATCGGCACCACCCCGATAGGAACCATCCTCACGGGCTGGATCACCGCCGCCGGCGGTCCCCGCACATCACTCCTAGTCGGAGCCGGCGCTTGCCTCGTCGCCGCCGGACTCGCCGCCCGCGTGCACACTCCGCCCAACCCCGACGTTTCCCTCACCGACCTAGCGCACTAGGACATCTGCTTGGATCGCGGCTACGCGTCTTCCCATCCTGCCAGTAGTTTCAACGTCGCTTCCGTGGCCTGGTGCTCCGATCCAAGCGCCCTAACTTGGTCAACACAAACTGCTCGACGCATTGCCATTGCCTTCTCGCGGTCCCCTGTCTCGGCAACCAACTGCGCGATCGTCGCCAACTTCAGGCCCGGTGTCAGGTCGCCGAGAAAATTGCTAACGGTGTTACGAGAGAGGCCAGCGCATGATCTTCATATTCGGGTTTCGGACGAGAACAGCCATCATGGCCACGCTTAGCCTGGCGTGCCGCAACGGTCATATAGCGGCGCACCGAATTGTGAAGCGGACCAGATGGTTCACGCTGTTCTTCATCCCTGTAATCCCTTTCAGCCGGAAATACCGTTCTGTGTGCATCCAATGCGGACTCACCCTAGAGATCCCGAAGGCGGCGGCCGAAGAGATCGCCGCCCGGAGCGCCGAGGGCGGCGCGGTACCCAACGACCCTGTGTCGCCGCCACTACACCTACCCGTTCGAGAGCCCGGCGCCATGACGCCGCCCGCAGGCTGGTATCCAGATCCGGCCGGATCAAATGCTCGTCGGTACTGGGATGGCCAAGCGTGGACAGCCGCCATCGAGCAACACTGACCGGCGGCTATATAGCCCTCGCCTTGTCCTCCCAGTACGGGTCTCTGAGCTTCCTTTTGTAGAGCTTTCCGTTGGGGTCGCGAGGCAACTCGCTGACGAAGTCGATTGACTTGGGTGCCTTGTACCGGGCCAGTCGGCCCTCGCACCAGGTCAGGATCTCTGTCTCGAGTTCCGCTCCGCCACCAACCCCGTCTATCGGCTCGACGACGGCCTTGACCTCCTCGCCCATTTCGGGATCGGGGATGCCGAAGACGGCCACGTCGGCCACCGCGGGGTGCAGCGCGAGAACGTCCTCGATCTCCTGGGGGTAGATGTTGACCCCGCCGGAGATGATCATGTAGCTCTTCCGGTCTGTCAGATAGAGGTAGCCGTCATCGTCCACGTGGCCGACGTCGCCGACGGTGCTCGTGCTCCCATCCGACGTTCGCGTCTCCGCGGTCTTGGCCGGATCTTCGAAATACTCGAAGGCTGTCGCCCCTTTGAACCAGATGGTGCCGTCGGTACCGGTCGGACACGGCTTCCCGTCGTCGTCGAGGATGAGCAGCTCGCCGAGGATGCAACGGCCCACGGTGCCCAGATGGGCCAGCCACTCGGCCGAGTCGCAGTTCGTGAAACCGTTGGCTTCGGTCGCGGCGTAGTACTCGGTGACGATGGGGCCGAGCCAGTCGATCATGGCCTTCTTGACCGGGACCGGGCAGGGAGCGGCGGCGTGCACGATCCGCTCGAGAGACGACAGGTCGTGGCCGGCCCGGACCTCATCCGGGAGTCGCAGCAGGCGGCCGAACATGGTCGGAACCATCTGGCAGTGGGTGACTTTGTACTTCTCGACCAGCTCCACCCACTGCTCGGCGTCGAAGTGCTCCATCACGACCGTCGTGGCCCCGAGCCGGAGGGAGGAGGCGACGCTGGCTTGAGGCGCCGAGTGGTACAGCGGCGCCGGGCTCAGGTACACCATTCCCTCCCGCATACCGAAAACGAAGCGGACGAAATCCATTATGGGGAGCGGCTCGTTCGGCTTGGTCTCCGGCAGGGGCCGCAGGACGCCTTTCGGCTGTCCCGTCGTGCCCGAGGAATAGAGCATGGCGGCCCCTAGCAACTCGTCCGCAACCGGTTCCGCCGGCCATCCGGCCACGGCCGACTCGTAGGGCTCCCACCTACCGGCGGGAGAATCGAGTCCGGTCATGAGCAGCCGCTCCAGCTGGGGACAGGACTCGGCCGCGGCTTCGGCCACATCTCTCTTGACAGCGGAGCTGAACAACAGCCGCGACTGCGAGTTGGTGATGATGTAAGCGACCTCGTCGGCGGCCAGGTAGGCGTTGATCAGGGTGTAGTAGACCCCGACTCTCTCCGCGCCCCCCTCGATTTCGAGCATGGGGACGCTGTTCTCCATGAACACCGAAATGTGGTCTCCGCGCTGCAGCCCGGCGGACCGGAGCAGATGGGCCACTCGATTGCACCGCCGCTCGTAGTCGGCGTAGCTGATCGTCTCGCCGCTCGTCGCCATGATGATGGCGGGCTTATCCGGATTCTCGACGGCGTGGCGGCCTGGGTACACGAGCTCCCCCTGTTGATCGGGCCCTTCGGCGGGCCCAACAGTACCGGCACGCGGGAGATGGCCCGCCCGGTGCCGTCGGGTCCCTTTGAGCGGTCAGGTCCCCTTGTGCGGTCAGCCTTTGGCCAGCGAGTCGGTGAGACGGCGCAAAGCGGGCAGGGCGGACGAGATGGCCGACCTTTCCGCCGAGCTGAGCCGGCCCAGCGCCCTCTCGATCCACTTGGCGTGGGCCCGCTCCCATTCCCGGAGCTGGTCCTGGCCGGCGCCGGTAAGGGTGACCACAGCCGCCCTGCGATCTTCGGCATCGACGTCTCGGGACACCAGACCGGAAGCCATCATCTGACCGATCAGCCCGCTCACGGTGCTCTGGGCCAGGTGCAGGCGCTCGGCCACATCGTTGACACGCGCCGGCGAGCTCTCAGCGAGGCTCTGCAGGACCTCCACCTGTGCCATCGGGAGCGTCTCCCAGGAGATGTCGCTTCGGATGCCGGCCCGCAGCACCCGTCGCAATCTGGCCACGGCGTCAGTCAGCTCACGCGCCTCAGGAGCTGCTGGCGTCGGTGGTCGGGCCATGGCCAGATGATACCGGATCGCCCCCCATTCTAATCGGCCCCCAAGTACATCGGTACCCGTTATAATTGTCACGTGACGATCCTGACGGAGGAGCGAGCCCGCCCCGACCGGGTTCGGGCCTGGCCCCACGCGTGGAAGTTGGCCGTGGCGACGGTCTGCTTCGGCGCCTTTATGGGTCAGCTCGACGCCAGCATCGTCACTTTGACCTACCGGCCCGTGGAGCGGGCCTTCGGTACCGGCCTGGCGGGAGTCCAATGGGTCTCGCTCTCGTATCTGGTCACCCTGGTGGCCCTGCTCGCTCCGCTCGGGCGGCGCTCCGATCAGAAGGGCCGGAAGCTGTCCTACCTGCACGGCTTCGTCATCTTCTCGTTCGGGTCGGCGGCGTGCGGGCTGGCCCCGGATCTGGCCATACTCATCGCCGCCCGGGTCGCCCAGGGGGCGGGCGCAGCCTTGCTGCAGGCCAACAGCGTGGCCATCGTCACGAGCTGCGCACCCCGGGACAAGCTACGACAGGCCCTCGGCGTCCAGGCCGCGGCCCAAGCCGTCGGGCTGGCCCTGGGGCCGACCGTCGGCGCCGTCATCGTCAGCACTGTGGGGTGGCGGTGGGTCTTTGCTCTCAACGTCCCGATAGGGGTGATCGCCGTAGTCGCGGGGCTTCTGTTTCTGCCGCGGACCGTGGCCCGGAGCCCCGATTCGGCGCCGAACATCGGGAGTTCGCTGCTGGTCGGCAGCTCTGCGGTCGCCGTGCTGTTCGCCATGTCGGCGCTCAGCGGGCTGCGCTTGCCTGCGTGGGCTCCTCTCCTCGTTGTCGCCGCCGCGCTCGCAGGAGTCTCGTGGCTGATCGTCCACGAGCGTCGGTCGAGCGACCCGCTTCTGATCCCCGTGCTCTCGGTTCCCGGGATGGCTCGAGGACTGCTGGTCGCCTTGCTCACCTACCTCGTCCTCTTCGGCCCTCTTGTGCTCGTCCCTGCCGTGATCGAGCAGCGGGGTATCTCCGCGATGCTCGCCGGCCTGACCTTGAGCGCCCTCCCTGCCGGGTTTGCCGTCGCGGCCACCATGGCCGGGGGCGCTCTGCCCCGGCATTGGGGCGACGGGCGCCGGGCCACGGTCGGTGCGTCGCTGGCCGCCATCTCGCTGGGCGCCGCCCTGGCCGTGCCTTTGTCGCCCGGTTGGATCGCTCTCGTCTTGGGCGGCCTGGGACTGGGTTTGGGCGTCCTGGCTCCGGCCAACAACGCTTCGGTCATGAGGTCGGTCCCGGCCAGCGCCGCCGCGACCGCAGGCGGGCTGCTCAACATGACAAGGGGGCTGGGCACCGCTCTCGGGATCTCAGTGGTGACTCTGGCTTCCCACGACGGCGGGCCCCGGCTCGCCATCGCAGCCCTGCTCGGGGCAGCCGTGATGTGCGTGCTGGCGCTATTGGGGTCTGGCCCGGGCCGGCCTTCGACTCATCACGACGCTGGCCCGTAACATGCCGAGCGATGCAAGTGGGCGCACCTTCGTTCGAGCGCGAGTTCCCGGTCCTGCGCAGCACCGTGGATCCGGCTTCCGAGGCGTTCCAGCACAACGAAGAAGTGCACCGAGGTCTGGCAGCCGGCTTGCGCGAGCGGATGCGGGTAGCCGCCCTGGGCGGCCCCGAAGCGTCGCGACTGCGTCACTCATCCAGGGGAAAGCTGTTGCCGCGCCAAAGGGTCGATCACCTTCTAGACCCTGGTTCCCCTTTCCTCGAGCTGTCTCCATTGGCGGCCAACGGGATGTACGACGACGAGTGCCCCGGCGCCTCGATCATCACCGGCGTCGGCCTGGTGGCCGGCCGGCGCTGCGTGATCGTGGCCAACGACGCCACGGTCAAGGGCGGCACTTATTACCCGATGACGGTCAAGAAGCACTTGCGGGCCCAGGAAGTGGCGCTGGACAACCACCTACCTTGCATCTGCCTGGTCGACTCCGGCGGGGCCTTCCTACCGGCCCAGGACGAGGTCTTCCCCGACCGAACCCATTTCGGGCGCATCTTCTACAACCAGGCCAACATGTCTGCCGCGGGCATCCCCCAGATCGCGGCGGTCCTAGGTTCCTGCACGGCGGGCGGGGCCTACCTTCCGGCCATGAGCGACGAGGCCGTCATCGTGGCCAACCAGGGGACCATCTTCCTGGCCGGGCCTCCGCTGGTAAAAGCGGCGACCGGTGAGGTGGTCACCGCAGAAGAGCTGGGCGGTGGCGACCTGCACGCCCGCCGCTCGGGCGTCACCGACCACTTGGCGTCCGACGACCGGCAGGCGCTGGCGATGGTGCGAGCCATCGTGGCCACCCTCGGCCCCCCACCGGCTCCACCATGGACCGTGGGCACGACGTTCGAGCCCGCCGTCGATCCGGCCCACCTTTACGGTGTGGTCCCGGCGGACGCCCGGATCAGCTACGACGTGCATGAGGTGATCGCCCGGGTCGTCGACGGCAGCCGATTTTTCGAGTTCAAGGCGGAATACGGTCCGACCCTGGTCACGGGTTTCGCCCGCATCCACGGCCACCCGGTTGGGGTGCTGGCCAACAACGGGGTGCTGTTCAGCGAGTCGGCCCTCAAGGGGGCGCACTTCATCGAGCTGTGCGACCAGCGCCGCATCCCGATGGTGTTCCTGCAAAACATCACCGGTTTCATGGTCGGCAAGGACTACGAAGCCGGGGGGATCGCCAAGCACGGCGCCAAGATGGTCACTGCTGTGGCCTGCGCCCGGGTACCCAAGCTGACCGTGATCATCGGGGGCAGCTTCGGCGCCGGGAACTACTCCATGTGCGGGCGGGCCTACTCCCCGAGGTTCCTGTGGATGTGGCCCAACGCCCGCATCTCGGTGATGGGCGGCGAGCAGGCGGCGAGCGTGCTNNGAGCAGGCCGCGTCGGTGCTCGCAACGGTCGCCGACCGCGACGGCTCGTGGAGCGAAGAGGAGACCGAGGCCTTCAAAACCCCCCTTCGCGACCAGTACGAGCGCCAGGGCAACCCGTACTACGCCACGGCCCGCGTGTGGGACGACGGCGTGATCGACNNTCGGTTTGGCGCTCGCGGCAGCGGGTGACGCACCGATCGGGCCCGTCAGCTACGGCGTCTTCCGGATGTGACTGGGTCGTCGGGGTTGCCTGTCCTTTTCGACCGCGTCCTGGTCGCCAACCGCGGCGAGATAGCAGTACGGATCATCCGCACCCTCAAGGCGATGGGCATCCGCAGCGTCGCCGTCTACACCGACGTCGACCGCGACGCCATGCACGTCACCGCCGCCGACCAGGCCGTCGGCATCGGACCGGCCGGCGCCTATTTGGACGTCCAAGCCATCGTCGACGCGGCTACCGGCGTCGGGGCGCAAGCCCTCCACCCCGGTTACGGGTTCCTGTCGGAAAACACGGCGCTGGCCCGCCGATGCGCCGAAGCGGGGATCGTGTTCATCGGACCGCCGCCTGCGGCAATCGAAGCCATGGGCGACAAGATCAACGCCAAGCGCACCGTCGCCGCGGCCGGGGTGCCGGTCGTGCCCGGCCGAGACGAAGCCGGCTTGAGTCCCGAACAGCTGGCCGACGCCGCCCTGGACATCGGGCTTCCGGTCCTGCTCAAGCCGTCGGCGGGCGGGGGTGGTAAGGGCATGCGGTTGGTCACCGTCGCCGCCGACCTGCCCAACGCCATCGCCGAAGCTCAGAGGGAGGCGATCGGGGCGTTCGGTGACGGCACCCTGCTGGTGGAGCGCTTCGTAGCCCGGCCGCGCCACATCGAGGTGCAAGTCTTCGCCGACACCCACGGAACGGTCGTCTCGCTGGGAGAGCGCGAGTGCAGCCTGCAGCGCCGACACCAAAAGATCATCGAGGAAGCACCGTCCCCGTTCCTCGACGACGCCAGCCGGGCCGCCATGTCGGCGAGCGCGGTGGCCGCGGCCGTTGCGTGCGGGTACGTCGGGGCAGGCACCGTCGAGTTCATAGTGTCGGCGGATCGGGCCGGGGAGTACTTCTTCATGGAGATGAACACCCGGCTGCAGGTAGAGCACCCCGTGACGGAGCTGGTACTCGGACTCGACCTGGTCGAGCTGCAGGTGCGCGTGGCCGCCGGCGAGCCGCTCCCTTGGGCCGACCAGGCGGCCGTGCCGTCCCCCAGAGGTCACGCCATCGAGGCGCGCGTCTACGCCGAAGACCCCGGCCGGGGATTCCTGCCGGCGTCGGGAACGGTGCGCCTTCTCCGTGAACCCCGCCGTCTCCCCCACGTCAGGATCGACTCCGCCCTCCAGACCGGTACCGTCGTCGGCACCACCTACGACCCGATGCTCTCCAAAGTCATCGCTTGGGGGGCCGACCGGTCCCAGGCCCTCGCCCGCCTCCGCGGTGCGCTGGCCGCCACCGCCGTTGTGGGGGTCACCACCAACGTCGGCTTCCTACGCCGGCTCACCGAGTACCCAGCCGTGACGGCCGGAGACTTGGACACGGGGCTGGTAGAACGGATGGCGGCCGACCTCCTCACCGACCCCGCGCCCAGCCACGTGATGGCGGCGGCGGCCATGCTCGAGGACCTGCTCGCCGTTCCGATCGGCGCCGTGGTGGACCCTTGGACCCTCAGGGACGGCTGGCGGCTCACCGGAACGGCGCCGCGGCCGAGCCGGTGGCGCGCGGCCGGCCGAGAGGTAGACGTGACGCTCCACGAAGGCGCGGTCACCGTGGGCGATGGCGCCGCGGAGGCGGCCTCGGCCCGGCTCACCGGTCGCGCCCGCCTTGAGGTGACGTGGTCAGGGACGACCACCTCCTACGTCTGGGCCGTCGACGGCGACGTCGTTTGGCTGGCCCTGGAAGGCGACGTCTGGGCCGTCGCCCGCCAGCGGGAGACGATCGATCACGCCGGACCCGCTGCGGCCGGCGCCGGTCCGGTAACCAGCCCCATGCCCGGCACGGTCCTCCAGGTTCACGTGGCGCCCGGCGACGCGGTCGTGGCCGGCCAGGCCCTCGTCTCGGTGGGAGCCATGAAGATGGAGCACGTCGTGACCGCGCCCACCGACGGCATCGTGGGCGGGGTCCTGGTGCGTCCAGGAGACTCCGTGGGGTTGGACCAGCCGTTGGCCGTCATCGATACCGTGCCCGCGCCCGACGACACCACGGACGACGGCACCGCGGACGACGACACCCACGACAACGGGGCCGCGGGCGACGGCACCGGAGGCCACGGCACCGGAGGAAGGACCGGCACGCCGTGACCATGCGTGCGCCTGGCGTTCACCGCCGGCCGGACCTGCCCGATCGGGTGCGAATCTACGAAGTGGGGCCACGCGACGGCCTGCAAAACGAGTCGGCCATCGTCCCTGTCGACACCAAGGCCGAGTTCATCGAGCGGCTGGTTGCCGCTGGGCTCGAAACGGTGGAAGCCACCAGTTTCGTATCTCCGAAGTGGGTGCCCCAGCTCGGCGACGCCGAGACCCTGTTCTCGATGCTTCCCGAACGAGCCAACGTGCGCTACCCGGTGCTGGTGCCCAACGTGGCCGGCCTGGAGCGCGCCCAGGCCGCTGGCGCCCACCACATCGCAGTGTTCGCGGCCGCCACCGAGACCTTCTCGCGACGCAACCTCAACCGCGGCCTCAACGAAGCGCTCGAAATGTTCGCTCCGGTCGTCACCAAAGCTCGGCAGGAGGGGATGTGGGTGCGCAGCTACCTGTCGATGTGCTTCGGTGACCCATGGGAAGGAGAAGTGCAGATCGACCAGGTGGTCGACGTGGCCCTTCGCCTCGTGGGCCAGGGCTGCGACGAGATATGCATCGCCGACACCATCGGCGTGGCCACCCCGGGTCACGTCCATGATCTCCTCGACGCCCTCGGCCGCGCCGGCGTGGCCACATCCCAGATGGCGGTGCACTTCCACGACACCTACGGCCAAGCCCTGTCCAACACCGTGGCCGCCCTCGAAGCCGGCGTCACTACTGTGGACTCCTCGGCGGGAGGGCTCGGGGGGTGTCCCTACGCGGACAGCGCCACCGGGAACCTGGCCACCGAAGACCTCGTGTGGCTCCTCCAGGGCCTCGGCATCGAGACCGGCGTGGACTTGGAAGCGCTGGTGAAGACGAGCACATGGATGGCGGATCGGCTGGGCCGGCCGAGCCCTTCGCGAGTCGTCAGGGCCTTACAGGACGGGCGAACCCCCGAAAAGAGCGAACCATGAGCGTCATGCTGTCGCCCGAACACGAAGCGCTGCGCGCCACCGTCGAGCGGTTCGCGCAAGCAGAGGTGGCGCCCGTGATCGGCGGGATGTACGAGCGGGAGGAATTTCCGTACGAGATCGTGGCCAAGATGGGCAAGATGGGCCTGTTCGGGTTGCCGTTTCCGGAGGAATACGGGGGAATGGGCGGCGACTACTTCGCTTTCTGCCTGGCCCTCGAAGAACTGGCCAGGGTCGACTCTTCGGTGGCCATAACCCTCGAGGCCGGGGTCGGCCTGGGCGCCATGCCGATCTTCCGCTTCGGGACCGAGACCCAGAAGCAGGAATGGCTCCCCCGCCTGTGCCAGGGTCGAGCCCTGGGCGCCTTCGGTTTGACCGAGCCGGGCGGCGGCTCAGACGCAGGGGCGACCCGTGCCACCGCCCGGGTCGAGAACGATGAGTGGGTCATCAACGGGACCAAGTCCTTCATCACCAACTCCGGCACCGACATCACTGCTCTGGTCACCGTCACGGCGGTCACCGGACGCGGCGAGGGAGGGAGAGCAGAGATATCCGCCATCATGGTGCCGGCCGGGACCCGCGGCTTTACCGTGTCGAAGAAGTACTCGAAAGTCGGGTGGCTGGCGTCGGACACCCACGAGCTCTCCTTTGACGATTGCCGGGTGCCGGCAGCAAACCTGCTCGGCGAGCGTGGCCGCGGCTACGCCCAGTTCCTGAGCATCCTCGACGAAGGCCGCATAGCGATCGCAGCCCTCTCGGTGGGACTGGCCCAAGGGTGCATCGACGAATCCCTGCGCTACATGGGCGAGCGAGAAGCATTCGGACACAAGATCGGCGAGTACCAAGTGCTGCAGTTCAAACTGGCCGACATGGAAGCCCGCACCCACGTGGCCCGCCTGGCCTACCGGGACGCCGCGGCCCGGCTCTTGGAAGGCCTCCCATTCAAGAAGGAGGCGGCCGTAGCCAAGCTGGTGAGCTCGGACGCCGCCATGGTGAACGCCCGCGAAGCCACCCAGATCTTCGGCGGCTACGGGTTCATGAACGAGACCCCCGTCGGCCGCTTCTACCGCGACGCCAAGATCCTCGAAATCGGCGAGGGCACCAGCGAAGTCCAGCGCATGTTGATCGCCCGGGAGTTGGGGCTGCCCGCCCGCACCTGAGACCGGAGCCGCCGTCGGGTCGTCTCATTGGATGGTCCGGTACCGGGAGCGGCCGCTTGGTTCGTGCCTATCGTGACAGGCATGCCGTCCACCGCCTTCCAACCAGGCCAGCTGGGCCCGATCACGATCCGAAACCGCATCATCAAGGCCGCCACCTTCGAAGGCCAGACGCCCAAAGGCCAGGTCACCGACGGCCTCGTCGACTTCCACAGCAGGGTCGCGGCCGGCGGTGTCGGCATGTCCACCGTCGCCTATCTAGCCGTATCCCCCGAGGGCCGGACGGCGCGTGGCTGCATCCTGCTCGGCGAAGAAACCCTGCCCGGCCTGCGACGCCTCACCGACGCCATCCACGCCGAAGGAGCCGCGGCGGCCGCCCAGCTCGGCCACGCCGGTCCGGTGGCCAACGCCAAGTCCAACCGGGCGCCCGCCCTGGCCCCGTCGCGCCACTTCGGCATGATGGGCAGCGTGGCCCACGCCATCACCGAAGCTGAAATCGCACGCGTCACCTCCGACTACGAAAAAGGTGCGGGCGTCGCAGTCAAAGCCGGCTTCGACTCGCTCGAGATCCACTTGGGCCACAACTACCTGCTCAGCGCCTTCCTCAGTCCGAAGCTCAACAAGCGCAAGGACGGCTGGGGCGGGACGATCGAAAATCGGGCCCGCTTCGCCCGCCAGGCCGTCGAGGCCGTCCGCAGAGGCGCCGGGGACAAGGTGGCCGTGACCGCCAAGCTCAACATGGTGGACGGGGTCCCGGGCGGGCTCTGGCTGGACGAGAGCGTGGAAGTGGCACGGATGCTCGAAGCCGACGGCCACCTCGACGCCTTGGAGCTAACGGGGGGGAGCTCCCTGGCCAACCCCATGTACCTCTTCCGGGGCGACGCCCCCCTGGAGGAGTTCGGCGCCACCCTGCCCCCAGCCCTGAAAGCCGGATTCCGCCTGCTGGGCAAGCGTTTCATGCCGTCCTACCCGTTCGAGGAGGCCTTCTTCCTCCCCTACGCCCGCCAGTTCCGCGACGCCTTAACCATGCCCCTCATCCTGCTCGGCGGCATCAACCGCCTGGACACGATCGAGCGCGCCATCGACCTCGGGTTCCCGTTCGTGGCCATGGGTCGCGCCCTGCTTCGCGAACCGGACCTGGTCAACAAATTGGAGAAGGGGAGCTCCTCCGAGTCGTTGTGCATCCACTGCAACAAATGCATGCCGACCATCTACTCCGGCACTCGCTGCGTGCTCGTCACGCCGCCGCCCGCGCCGGCCCGCTAGCTCGCCGGCTCGAGTGGGCGACGTTCCCGACGTCGTCGGCCCCGGCCTCCGGGTGCTGTTCTGCGGCATCAACCCAGGGGTCGTTTCGGGGGAGCTGGCGCAGCACTTCGCCCGACCCGGCAACCGATTCTGGAAGGCGCTGCACGGTTCGGGGTTTACCGACCGTCTGCTGGTTCCGGCCCAACAGTGGGCGCTACTCGACTACGGGCTCGGGATCACCAACTTGGTCGCCCGCACCTCGCGGGCGGCGTCTGACCTGGACGCCGCCGAGCTGCGGGCGGGCGCCGTCCGCTTGGAGGCGACCGCCGTAGACCTGGCGCCTTCGTGGGTGGCGATCCTCGGGATTCAGGCCTACCGGGTGGGCTTCAGGCGGCCCCGGGCTGCGATCGGCCGGCAACCCGAACGCGTGGGCGGCGCCGGTCTGTGGGTTCTCCCCAACCCGAGCGGTCTCCAGGCCCGCTACCAGCTGCCGGAGTTGATCTCGCTCTTTGCTGAGCTGCGTTCGGCGTCGGCCCCCAGCGGCTGATCCCGGATCCGCTTGGACCCTTCGGTATCAGGTTTTGCGGCGCCGTCATCCAGGGCGGACCGAGCCGTCCTCTTCTATCGTCCAGCCGGGGTTGTGGGCTACCTCCCAAGGATGGCCGTCGGGATCGATGAACACACCGGAGTATCCGCCCCAGGACGTCGGCGCGCCCGCCCTGCCGATCTTGGCCCCCGCCGCCGCAGCTCTAGCCAGAACGGCGTCGACTTCGCCAGCCGACGAGACGTTATGGGCCAGGGTGACCCCTCCCCAGCCCTGCGAATCGTGGACGCAACTGTCGTCGGCCAGCTTGTCGCGACCCCACAGGGCGAGGATCATCCCGCCCGTTTGGAAAAAGACCACATCCCCGTCCGGCGACTCCCCTTCCCACCCGAGGCCCTCGTAGAAAGCCCTCGCCCGTGAAGGGTCGGCGACCCCGAGGGTTACCAGTGAGACCCGCTGTTCCACATCGACATCATCGCGCCCCTCTCTGGTGGGTGACGCGGAAGGTTGCGGACCAGTAGTACTCGAGCTCGTTTAGCGCGATCCCCTCTCCGACGCGCGCCAGCCGGCCTCGAAGCTCGGAAGGCGTCGGAAAGTTCTTCAAAACGGACCAGGTGCTCCCGTCTTCCAACCGTCGCTCCTGATAGGTGTCGCCTCCGAGGTCTCTCCGCACGATCGGGTAACTGCTTCCCTCGACGTAACGGTTGTCGATGATCACGACTCGGGCTCGGTGTTGCAGCCTCCCGGCCAGGCGGTCGAGAAACTCGTCGAGCTGCTCGAGCGGCACGTGGGACCAGAAGAACCCGACGAAGGCGGCGTCGAACCGACCGGGTATCGAATCCAAGTCGAACGCGTCGGCTTGGAAGAAGCGAACCGACGACGGCCACTCTCGTCGCGACGTCGCCACTTCGAGGGTGGCCACATTGACGTCTGTGGCCGTGACCTCGGCCGCCGTGTCGGCATAGGAGTCCGTCCACCACCCGGTTCCAGCCGCGACTTCCAGCACCCTGCGGCCGGCCAACGAGCTCGCCACCCACGGGCGCAGCTCCCGCAGGTCCGCTTCCCGCTCCGGCTTGTCGTAGACGCGGTCGTATTCCAGAGCTCGCCGCCGGTAGTACTCCTCGGTCCCCGTTCGCACCGTCTCGCCTCCTAACTGGAGGCTCCGGGCGGAACCCAGACCAAGATCCTATCCCTCGGGTACCGTCGGGCCGTGGTCCCTCCGGTCGTGTCGATGTCGTGGGTGGACGAACGGACGGGCCCGGTGGTGCTCGCCGACGTCCGGTGGTATCTCGACGGCCGCTCGGGCCGGGCCGCGTACGACGCCGGCCACATACCGGGTGCGGTTTTCGTGGACCTGGACCGCTGGTTGGCGGGCGAAGCCAGCCCCGAGTCCGGTCGTCACCCGCTGCCGGAACCGGAGACGTTCGCAGCTGGGATGTCTGCGCTCGGCATTGGCGAAGACAGCCGCGTCGTCGCTTACGACGACGAGGGCNNGTGTGGATGCTCAGGGTCACCGGCCACGAAGCCGCGCTCCTCGACGGCGGCCTGCAGACCTACCACGGACCGCTCGAGCGAGACGCCCCTCGATCTGTCAAGGCCACTTTCACCCCCCGACCTTGGCCGCCGCATCGCCTCGCTGACATCGACGACGCATCCGATCCGGCCAACACCGTCATCGACGCTCGAGCCCCTGAGCGCTACCGGGGCGACCTCGAACCCGTCGACGCTCGGGCCGGGCACATCCCAGGAGCTCGCAACGTGGCGTGCCGGGCCAACTTGGACCAGGCGGGCAGGTTCCTTCCGGCCGAGACGTTGCGGCACCAATTCCTGGCGGCAGGCGTGACCGATGGCAAATCCACGATCTCCTACTGCGGTTCGGGCGTGACCGCCTGTCACAATCTGATCGCGATGGAGCTGGCCGGGTTCGGCGGCGGCCGCCTCTATGCCGGCTCGTGGTCTCAATACAGCCACGCCAGCACCCGCCCGGTCGCCACAGGTTCCGCACCCGGCTCGTAACGCCCGACCGGCGGCCCCTCCCCGGCGCCGCTATCGAGCCACCCTGGCCATTGCTATCGTCGCTGCGCATGGCGTTGTTCCTGGATCGACACAACGCACCCGGCGCTACTGGAGCCGACATCGCGGCCGCGCATCAACTGGATCTCACCGTGCAGGAACGCTACGGCGTTCGCTACGTCACGTACTGGTTCGACGATGAAAACGAAACCGTCTTCTGTCTCGCAGAGGGACCCGACCGCGAGTCGGTCGAGACGGTGCATCGTGAGGCGCACGGCATGGTCGCTGACAACGTCATTGAGGTCGGCATGGAACCGATCAACGCCTTCCTCGGCGCCGTTCCGCACCATCCGCCCGGAGAGGTCTACGTGGAACCGGCGGTCCGAGCGATCCTCTTCACCGACCTGTGTGGATCCACGGAGCAGACTCAGGCCTTGGGTGATCAGGGTTACATGGTCATCCTGCGTGAGCACGACGACCTCGTGCGATCCGCTCTCGCCGGACGCGGACGGGAGGTCAAACACACTGGCGACGGGATCATGGCCTCGTTCAACTCGGTGGTCGGCGCGGTTGAATGCGGGATAGATATCCAACGCGGGTTGGCCCGTCGCAACGCCAACGCTTCGGCGCCGTTCGGTCTTCGAGTGGGGATCAGCGCGGGAGAACCAGTGACGGACCACGAGGATCTGTTCGGTGCGGCAGTGCAGCTGGCGGCGCGGTTGTGTGCGGTGGCGGAGCCGGGGACGATCGCGGTATCGACGGTGGTCCGCGAGCTCTGTGTCGGCAAGCGCCTCAACTTCGATTCAAGAGGTGCACTCTCACTGAAGGGCTTTGCCGAACCCATCCCGGTATACGAGGTGGTCTGGGCCTAGAGCGTCCTGGTTTCGCTATCCGTCGCACGGTCGCCGGGGTGGCCGGGTCGTCGCGGTGGCCGGGGGTCGTAGGGGCCTCGACCGGCGGCATCACGATCCGATCGAATCACCCGCGAGGTCGAAAGCCCACCACTGAATGGTCCAATGGAGGTCGACTTCCTCCGACAGCGACCGGCCTTCGGAAACGGCATGGGCACGAACCGCCTCACACGCCACCTCCATCTCATCGGGTCGGTAGGGCCAAGTCCAGGAGTGGATCTGGGCCTGCCACTCGTCGAGGTCTTGTTGAAGGCTGCGGCGGGCGGTCATGTGCACCGCCAGCGGCCGTAATGTCGACCGGGTCCCGAGGTGATCGGCGATCGGTCCGGGTGTGGAAACCCCCGGACGGATGCGAGGGACGCCATGAGCTTCGAGTATTTCTGCGCTCCACCGGCTCCAGGGCGCGGGCGCACCACCGCCGAAGTCGACCAGCAAAACCCCCTTTGGGTCCAGGACCCGGACGGCCTCGTCGACCACGGCCTTCCAACTCGCGATCAGGTGAAGCACGTGACTGGACAGGACGGCGCCAAAGGACGAACCGGCGAAGGGCAGATCCACCGCGTCGGCCAGCAGAACCGGAAGAATTTCCCCGTCGCGCCCGTTTTCCCGCAAGCGATCGAGCATGCCAGCCGAAATGTCCGTGCCCGTGAGGTCTATACCGAGATGGCGCAACGGCAGGGCGATGCGGCCGGTGCCCACCCCGATCTCGAGGCACCTTCCACGCTGTGCGAGCTCACCGCTGAGGATCTCGGCGAGCGATCGCTTTGCTTCGTCCGGCAGTCCCCTGGTGGCGTCGTAGTACGACGCGGCCCTATCGAACGAGACGTGGCCCACGGCGCCCAAGCTAGCCAACCCTATGATCACCGGGTGCATCTCAGTCCAGAAGAGGGACGGGTGATCGGCAGCCTCATCGAGAAGCAGCTGACCACGCCGCAGCAGTACCCGCTTTCTTTAAACGCCTTGCTCTTGGCGTGCAACCAGTCCTCGAACCGCGACCCCGTCGTCGGCTACGACGAACGCACGGTCGACGGCGCCTTGACGACGCTGAAGAACGGCGGGCTGGTCAGATTCGTGCATCCGTCCCACGGGCGCAGCGTGACCCGCTACCGCCAGGTTCTGGAGGAACGGCTCGAGTTGAGCGAGACCCAGCTGGCGTTGATCGGAATCCTGCTCCTGCGCGGCCCACAAACAGCGGGCGAGCTGCGAGCCCGCACGGAGCGCATGGCCCGCTTTGACGGGATCGCTCACGTCGACGCCGATCTCGAGCGGCTGAGCGAAGGACCTGATCCGATCGCGCTCCGGCTTGCTCGCCGGCCGGGCCAGAAGGAAGAGCGCTGGACTCAGCTGCTCACAGACGACGAGGCGTCCTTCGACTCCGATGGTGGGGCCGAGGCGTCCCCCGTGGGTCCCCCCGACGCGGACGCCCCGAGGCCGCCGGCGGCCCCGCCGGCGACGGTGGTGGATGGACGGCTGGCATCTGTCGAGGGGGAGCTGGCCGAGTTGAGGACCGAGGTCGAGTCGCTTCGGGCCGACCTCAACGACCTGCGGACCCAGCTCGGTAGCTGACACAACTCGATAGGTTGTCCTCCGTGCCTTTCCTGGAACGAGACGGTGCGGTCATCCACTACGAGGTGCGCGGGAGTGGTTACCCACTCGTGCTGTTCGCGCCCGGAGGCATGAACTCCGTGGCGCAGATGTGGCTCGAATCCCCGGCAAACCCCGGCCAGCCGATGCCCTGGATCGACCCCCGCGAAGTGCTGTCGGACCGCTTCATGGTGGTGGCGATGGACCAGCGCAATGCGGGCTCATCGAGCGGACCCATAACCGGCCGAGATGGTTGGAATACCTACACCGACGATCACTCGGCGCTACTCGATCACCTGGGATTGGACCGAGTCCACGTGATGGGCGGCTGCATCGGCTCGTCCTACTGCCTCGGGGTCTGTCACGCCGCACCCGAACGGGTGAGCGCGGCCGTACTGCAGAATCCCATTGGTGTTAGCGCCGACAACCGAGACAAGTTCACGGCCATGTTCACCGCTTGGGGTTCGGACCTGCGGCGTCGTCGCGACGATGTCAACGAGGAAGACCTCGCCGCTTTCGGGCACAACATGTTCGGCGGCGACTTCGTCTTCAACGTCGACCGCGACTTCGTTCGGGAATGCCATGTCCCCCTGTTGGTACTGTCAGGCAATGACGAGTTCCATCCACCAGCAGTCGCTCAAGAGATCGCCGATCTGGCACCCGACGCGCAGCTGGTCCTGGACTGGGCCGGGCCGGCGCGGCACGAATCTACGGGCGCGCTCGTGCGCGACTTCCTCGTAGCCCATACCCCCGTAGCGTCTTAGATCAAAGGAGAGCTGATGCCCGAAATGAACGACTTCAACACAAAGATCATCGAGGAGTTCAGGGCCAATGACGGAAAGGTCGGAGGCGGGTTCGAGGGCGCCCCCCTGCTCCTTCTGCATCACCGGGGAGCCAAGACCGGCACGGTACGCGTGAACCCGCTCGCGTATCTGCCCCTAGACGGGGCGTTCGCCGTCTTCGCCTCCAAGGCTGGGGCTCCGTCCAATCCGGATTGGTACCGCAACCTCAAGGCGCACCCTGAGACGGAAGTCGAAGTGGGTAGCGACACCCTGGAGGTAACCGCTCGCGAAGCCGTAGGCGACGAGAGGAGAGACATCTTCGATCGCCAGAAGGTCCAGATGCCCGGCTTCGCCGAGTACGAGGAAAAGACCAAAGGCATCCGAGAGATCCCGGTGATCGTCTTGGAACCGCGGCCGTAGCCCGCCACTCCCGCTGGCGCGCGGGTCGCCACCAAACCGGCGGGCCGGTCAGGCAGCCATGCGGTAAGCGATGGGCAACCGCTTCAAGCCGCCCACGAATATGGTCGACGACGAAGCCGGAGGGCCCGCGAGTTCGAGGTGCTCGACCCGGCCGACCAGCTCGGTGAACAAGACCCGGACCTCCATGCGGGCCAGCTGGGCACCGAGGCAGAAATGCGGTCCGATCCCGAACGCCAAGTGGGGGTTGGGATCTCGGCCGACATCGAATCGGAAAGGGTCGTCGAACACCTCTTCGTCCCGGTTGGCAGACAGGTACGCCAAATAAAGCGAGTCACCCTTGGCGACCTTGGTGTGGCCCACCGTGGCGTCGGATGTGGCCGTGCGCATGAACTCCTTGACCGGGCTCACCCACCGGATGATCTCGTCCACGGCGGTCGGCAACAACGAGGGGTCGGCGCGCAGCCGACCGTACTGCTCGGGGTTCTCGATCAACGCCAACAGACCGCCCGCAATGGAGGAGCTGGTGGTGTCGTGACCGGCCGTCGCGATTATCACGTAGTACGACGCCAGGTCGAGGTCGGGAAGGTACTCGCCGTCGATCCTGGCGTTGGCTATCACCGACGCCAGGTCTCCGGCCGGCTCGGCGCGGCGCTTGGCCGTGAGCTCACCGAAGTAGGCAAAGAAGTCGAGGAGCACTTGGAGCTGCTCTTCGGGGTCCTCGGATCGGCGCAGCTCGGGGTCGTTGCCGCCGAACAGCTCCTGGGTGAGCTTCAGCATCCTGGGGAAGTCGCTTTCGGGTAAGCCGAGCATCGTCAGGATCACGTAAAGCGGGAAGTTGAGGGCGACGTCCTTGACGAAGTCGCACTCCCCTCCCATGTCAGCCATCTGGTCGACGAAACGCTTCGCCAGGACCGTCACCCTGTCTTCCAGCGCTTTCATCTGGCGGGGACGGAACCAGTCGGATGCGATCGCCCGGTACACCCGGTGGTCCGGCTCGTCCAAGTGGATCAGGGTCCGGATCGGGGAGCCCTCCTCCAAGGCCTTCAAGTCGAACTCCTCGGGTTGCAGCAAGGGGCGGGGCGCGCTGAGGAAGAGGGAGTTGTCCCGCTCGACCGCGATCACATCCGCGTGCCGGGTGACGACCCAGAACGGCAGGTATCCCGGTTCGTCGACCCAGTGGACCGGATCGTGGTGGCGCAGGAAAGTGGCTCCGTCGTGGAATCGGCTTTCCTCTGCGTAAGCCGTGGGATCGACGAATACGCGGCCGGCTTCTTCCGGTGTCATTTGGTCATCCCCCTTGTTGGGTCGCTTGTACTGGCTGGTGACTCGTCGGCAAGAAACCAGGTTTCGAGCTGGTCGAATATGTCTCGCACCGTGTCGGCGTCGGCCGGCCGGATCAGCTGTTGCATTCCGGCGAGGACGCTCATGGCGATCGTGGCCAGCAGGGTGGCCCGCGGCTCGGGCACCCCGGCGATCACGTACGACTCGCGGAGGTGCTGGTGGCGGGATCGATCCACTTCCGCTTGCACGGCTGCCACCCGGGCGTCCTGCGAGCTCCAGGAGCGAATGGCGGCCTCGGCATCGTGGGGCAGCGTGATGGCGATGTTTTTGAGCACCGACATGCGTTCGGCTGGGTCGGCGATCGAAGCCGAAATGCTGATCAGGCGGGACGCGTGCTCGGTCGCCCAATAGTCGAGTAGGGCTTCCACGAACTGCGGTCGGCCGTCGAAGTGGTGGTAGAACGACCCCTTGGTCACCCCCAGGCGGGCGCACAGCTCGGTGATCGTCAGCGCGCCCGGCCCCTCGGCCGCGAGGATCTCCAAAGCGACGGAAAAATAGGAGGCCCGGGTGAGGCTCTCGGCTACCGAATCCCCACCTTTGGTTCGACCGCCAGGTCGTCGTCTTCTCCCGTCTAGAGGCGTCACCCGACATACGATACCGGATGGTATGTCGTGGTCAAGCGGACCGGGCTACCCTCTCGCCGTGGTGCGCCGTCACGTGTGGATTTCGGGCTGGGTCCAGGGGGTCTGGTTTAGGCAGTCCTGCGCCGAGCAAGCCCGGGCCTACGGCGTGGGAGGCTGGGTGCGCAACACCGGCGACGGGAAGGTCGAGGCCGTCTTCGAAGGCGACGACGCCGCGGTGGCCAGCCTGGTCGACTGGTGTCGCAGCGGCCCGGTGCGGGCCGACGTCACCGGAGTCGAGGTCGCCGTGGAGGACGTCGAAGGGTTCTCGGGATTCTCGGTGAAGGGGTGGGACTAGGAGCCTGCGTCCGCAATGGCGCCCAGCAGGGCCGGCGCCAACTCCCGCCTGCAGATCAGCAGGTCGGGCAGGTACGGATGCGCCTGGTTGTAGAGCAGGGGTGTTCCGTCGATCCGCGACGCGTGGAAACCGGCCGCCAGCGCCACACCGACGGGCGCGGCTGAGTCCCACTCCCACTGACCGCCGGCGTGCACGTAGGCGTCGGCATCGCCACGGACCACGGCCATGGCTTTGGCCCCGGCCGATCCCATTGGCGCCACGTCGGCCCCCACCGCGCTCGCTACCGGCTGCGCGAAGGCCGGAGGCCGGCTGTCGCTCACGAGGATCAGCGGACGCGGCCTGGCCTCGCCTCCGCCTCCCCCGATGGAGCTGACCCGGTCGCTGGCGTACACCTCGCCGATGGCAGGCTGCGCCACCGCCGCCGCGGTAATACCCGATCCCGACTCCCATAAGGCCACGTGCACGGCCCAATCCTGGCGGCCGGCCATCGAAAATTCCCTGGTGCCGTCCAGGGGGTCGATGATCCACACCCGCTCGGCGTCGAGCCGGACCGGACTGTCCACCGACTCCTCGGACAGCACGGAGTCGTCAGGCCTCGCCGTATACAACAGCTCGAGCAGAAGCGAGTTCGACTCCCGGTCGCCCCGGTTGCCGAGCTCCTTCGGGTCGCCCCCTCCCCCTTCGGCTCGAACGCTAAGCAGAAGTTGACCGGCGTCCTCGGCCAGCCGCGCCGCCAGCCTGGCGTCTCCGTCGCCTGTCACTGGTCGATTTGGGAGAGGACCCAGTCGGCCATCGCAGAGGGACTGCCATGGCCGGGTCGCAACACCAGCTCAGGGTTGGTGGGTGGTTCGTAGGGATCATCGACACCTGTGAACCCCGTGATCTCACCGGCGCGAGCTTTGGCGTACAGCCCCTTGGGGTCTCGCGCCTCGCACAGGTCCAGAGGCGTGTCGACGAACACTTCCAGGAAACGGAGCCCGGCCTCCTCGTGGGCAGCCCGTACCCGGTCGCGATCAGCCCGGTACGGGCTCACCAGAGAAACAACGGCGACCACCCCAGCATCAGCAAACAGCCTGGCCACCTCGCCCACGCGCCTGACATTTTCGGCCCTGTCACCGGCGGCGAACCCGAGGTCGGCGTTGAGGCCGTGGCGGAGATTGTCGCCATCGAGAAGGTAGGAAGGGCGGCCAGCGGCAACGAGGCGTCGCTCTACTTCCACGGCGACGGTCGACTTGCCCGAACCCGTTAGCCCCGTGAGCCAAACCGTCATGCCCCGCGACGGGCGCTGGTCGCGCTGCACCGCGTTGGCGTGCCACATCACATTGGACACGTTGGCCTGCTCGGCGCCGACGATCACCCCCGCTCCGACCGTGTTGTTGGTGGCCTGGTCGATCAGGATGAAGCTTCCAGTGGACCGGTTGCGCCGGTACGGGTCGAACATCAGGGGCGCTTGGGTGTGCAGCCGCACCCGGCCGATCTCATTGAGGGAAAGCGAATCCGCTTCCTCGTCACGGTGGAGCGTGTTGACGTCCAGGCGGTACTCGAGCAGTTCCACCCGCCCGGTGACGGTCCTGGTCGTGTGCCGGATGCTGTAGCGGGCTCCAGGGGTAAGAGACGACGACTCTGAGAACCAGCAGACCAGGGCATCGACGTCTTGGCCGACGTAAGGCCGGTTGTGCGGGCGGCAGATCATGTCGCCCCGGCTGACGTCGATGTCGTCCTCCAGGCTCACCGTGACCGCCTGCGGCGGAAACGCCTCGTCGAGCATTTCACCACCCGGGCCTCGAACCTCGGCGACTCGGGAACTGAAACCAGATGGGAGCACGACGACTTCGTCGCCAGGCTTGAAAACGCCGCCAGCTACCGTTCCGGCGTAGCCGCGGTAGTCGTGAAGCGCAGGGTCGGTGCCCCGCTGCGGGCGAATGACGTACTGCACCGGGAACCGAGCATCGATGAGGTTGCGGTCCGAGGCGATGTGGACGTTTTCCAGGTGGTGCAGTAGCGGCGTTCCCTCGTACCAAGCCATGTTGGCGCTGCGCGTCACGATGTTGTCGCCGTGCAGGGCGGACATCGGTATGAAGGCCAGGTCGTGCACTTCCAGCTTTATGGCGAAGCTTCGGAACTCGTCGCGGATCTCCTCGAATCGCTCCTGCGACCAGTCGACGAGGTCCATCTTGTTGATGCAAACCACGAGGTGGGGGATCCCGAGCAGGCTGGCGATGAAGGCGTGCCGGCGGGACTGCTCGAGGACCCCCTTGCGGGCGTCGATGAGCACCATGGCCAGGTCCGCGGTCGAGGCGCCGGTGACCATGTTGCGGGTGTACTGCTCGTGGCCNNCCGTCGGTCAGCAGCGCCAGGTTGGTGTACCCGTCGCCCCTTTCCCGGCTCGTCCGCTCGACCGCTTCGAGTTGATCAGAGAAAATCGACTTCGAGTCGTACAGCAGCCGCCCGATCAGGGTGGACTTCCCGTCGTCGACACTCCCGGCCGTCGCCAGGCGCAAGAGCTCCGACACTAGAAGTAGCCCTCCTTCTTTCGGTCCTCCATGCCGGCCTCGGATATCCGGTCGTCGGCTCGGGTGGCGCCGCGCTCGGTAACGCGAGAGGCGGCCACTTCGGCCCGGACCTGTACCGAAGTGGCCGCTGCTGACTCGACGCAGCCCGTGCAAGTGGCGTCGCCAATGGTGCGGAACCGGACCGTCGCCTCGAAGACTTCCTCGCCATCTTGGACCGTCACGAACGGCGACACCGCGAGCAGCATCCCGTCTCTCTCGAAGACCGAGCGGCGGTGGGCGTAGTACAGCGACGGGAGCTCGATTTGCTCGTCCAGGATGTACTGCCAGATGTCCAGCTCGGTCCAGTTGGACAGCGGNNCGCTGGTTCTTCGGGTCCCATTGACCGTATTGGTCCCGGAAGCTGAAAACGCGTTCCTTGGCTCGGGCCTTCTCCTCGTCACGCCGGGCCCCGCCGAACACGGCGTCGAAGCGCAGCTCCTGGATGGAACGCAGGAGCGTTACCGTCTGCAGGCGGTTCCGGCTTGCCTGCGGCCCGGTCTCCTCTACCACCCGGCCGGCGTCGATGTCCTCCTGCACGCTGGCCACGACCAGGCGTACCCCCATGCGCTCAACCGTGCGGTCCCGGTACTCGATCACCTCTTCGAGGTTGTGACCGGTGTCTACGTGCATCACTGGGAAAGGAAGCGGGGCGGGCCAGAACGCCTTGGCCGCCGCATGAAGCATCACGACTGAGTCCTTGCCGCCCGAAAACAGGAGTACTGGCCGCTCGAACGTCGCAGCCACCTCGCGGAAAATATGAACCGCTTCCGCCTCCAAAGCGCGCAAGTGCGACAACTCGTATGTCATGGTCATGCGGCAGGTCTCCTAATCAGCCCCGGTGCCTCCCCCATTCTCCCAGACGTCAAGGTCGTTCCGCCGAATTGACCACAAAAATTGCTGGTCACGGGGTCGGGCCCGGCCCGTGAAATGCCGCTGCATGGAGGAGGTAGCACGTCAAGAACGGCGGAGAATCGGGCGCCATCGCCCGTGCGTTTCCGACCGACCATCACCGCCGACTGAGCCCCGCCGCCGCCTCGTCGGCGATCGTCGGTTCGTACGGCCGCAGCCCTATTTGAGCTGGCCCGGACCGCGACGATCCTCCCAGCCATTCAGCCACCCCCTCTAAATCCGATGATTACGATCGGTATTATAGCATATATTAGGGAAGAATCGCGGCGACGGTCGCTATGGGCAGCACGGGGGGTCATATGAATTACCTGAACGGACGCGTGATCGGACGTGTGCCTTCGGTTCTTTAGTTCTTGGTGGAACGGTCGCCGCTTTCGCTCCGCTACACGGCGTCATCACCGATGGAGTCGATAGGCGGTTGTCTGGTCTGGGAACCCCTTAAGGGTGAGGGCCGGAAGCAGCTCAAACCGAAAACGGGTAGTGCCAGATCGAACCTGTTCGGAAACGACCGCTGTGGACGGATCGGCCACGGCCACGAGCCGCGCTGCCAGGTTGACTTCGGGGCCGTAAAGGTCACCGAACACCGAAACCATCTCCCCGGTCGCCAGCCCGACTCTAACCGGGGGCAACTGCCCCCCGGACGCGTCGACGAGGTCCAGAGCTATCCGACAGGCGTCGGCCGCGTGCTCGGTGACGAACATCGCCTCATCGCCAATCGTCTTGACGATCTGGCCGCGACCCCGCGCCACCACCTCGAACGTGCGCTCGTCGAACTCGATGAGCACGTCCGTGAGCTCTCGAACCGACAAGGATGCGGTGGTCGACGTGTATCCAACTAGGTCGACGAATCCGACGGTTCGGTGCAACGTCACCGCCGATCGCTCTATGTCTGTCGACCACATCCGCTCGGAGACCGCCACTATCTGACGGCGCAGCACGGCATCAAGGGTGGAGACGAAGGCTGGGAGCAACGTTTGCGTAAAACTGGAGTACTCCTTGACAACGTCGGCGTATGGCGTGCCGGCCGCTCGTCGGGGCAGCTCGACTTGAAGTCGGAACACTCCGACGAGAGTCTCCGCGACTCGCGCCATGGTATTGCCGGCGACACGAGCCAGCTGCATCGTCGCTTCTTGGCCGAGCAGATCGGTGCTCACCGATGCGAGCAGCCGGACAGTTGCCGCCTCGTCATCAGTGATGAGCAAATCCGGATCGGTAGAGAGGCCCACGGCTGTCATCAGCCGTTGCGCCGTCGCCCACTCGAGGCGCGTAGAAGCAACGACCTGACCCAAGGTGAGCGACCCGCGGGGACGCAGGTTGAGGTCAAGCGCTAGCTCCCCCAGGTTCGTGGCTGCCGCCACATCTTGAAGAGTTGCTCCACGGGTCATCACGTAGCGGATCAGTTCCAGACGATCTGTCGCATCGGACGCGCCCGGGTCATACAGTCCCAAGCGCTCCAGCTCGTTCGGGTCGACCACCGGCGCTCCGTCAGTCATCCCACCAGCTTGCCCGACGTGCCCTATCCGATCGGGCAAGGTTCGCGAGCCATGAGGCGCTGCTATTGCTGGCGGGGCGGTCCGTCGCTTCCTGGTCGAACGAGGGGATGTTTTTCCAGGAGCATTGTCAGTTCGTGATCGTGGTCCTTGATAGGTCGCGGTTGGGGGTCGCCAGCGATGACGATTTGGTCGCGACCGGCTGCCTTGGCCTGCAGGAGGGCCTCGTCGGCCTGGTTGACGACGCCTTCGAAGTCGGTGTGTCGAGTCGAGGAGGCGATCCCGAAGCTGACGGTGAAGGCTGGGTGTCGGCCGGAAGTGAGTCGCTCCGCCAGTCGTTCGCGGACGCGTTCTACGATTGCTACGGCCTCGATGACCGGGCAGGCGGGCAGGACGATGACGAACTCCTCGCCACCGTGGCGGCAGGCGAGGTCGGTGGGCCGCAGTGCGTCGCGTAGTACTTGGGAGAACGTGCGAAGGGCCCGGTCGCCGGCGCTGTGGCCGAACACGTCGTTGAGTTGCTTGAAGTGGTCGAGGTCCCCGTAAGCGACGGTGTACTCCACGCCGCTGTCGTGTAGTTCTCGGATTTGGGACTCCAGGCTTCTTCGGGTGAACAGGCCAGTGAGCGAATCGGTGTTGGCCTGGGTTTGGGAGACCTCGATGGCCCGCAGCATGGCGAAGCGCTCAGAANNGTCTGGCCACCACCTCGACGTCGCGCCTGACCGAGTCGGAGGGGGGTGTCCCGTCCACGGCCGTTACATGTATCACGCCCGCCGAGTTACCGGCGATGCTGACTGGCACGCACAACGCCGAGCAGGCCCGGTCTCGCAGGTAGGGGCAGGCGCCGAGGGCGGTGCTGAGGGGGAACACCTTGGTTTGGCCGCTGCTCGCGGCGGGGCAGTCGTCTGGGGACATCACACCGCACCCGGGGCTGTCGGCAACGGCGGGCGTCGTCAGGACTTGACGGAAGTGGGCTCGGCTGGAATCTGCCAGCAGAAGCTCAGACCGCATGGCCGGGGCGGCCTCGCCCAGCGCTTGGGCGACCATTTCGAACGCTGGGCTCTCCGACCGTGCCATCTCCAGAGCCTGTTGCAGACGACCCTCAAACTCGCTGCGCCGGGATATCTGAGCCTGCGCGGCGTCGCGTTGCGCGGCGCGGCGCTCGACGCGCAGGGCTTTGCCGACGAACAACGCGGTAATGATGATTCCGAAGGGGAAGCCGAGAGCCAGGCACCATAGGAGGTCGTCGCGGGCATCGCGGGCCGCAGCCTGGGCCTGGTTGTTGGTGGTCGCTATGTGGGTGGCGATCGTCGCCTGGAGGTTCGCGAGCGCCGCGTCGAGATTGTTGTCGGCGGCGATCTCCCCAGCCGCCAGTTGCGCTTTCCGAGGCGTCTGGGGACCGGCCGTCAAGAACGCCGCCAGCTCGGCCCTGGCCGCATCGTAGGTCGCTACCTGCGCGGCCAGATGGGGAGCCAGGCTAGTTTCGCCGGTCGTCGCGAGTAGATGCTTCAGGCTCAGATACAACTGGTCGGTGGTGGTGGAGTCAGCGGCGCCCCCGGTCAAGACTGCGGGGCCGAGCGCCGCTCCAGAGAACGCCGGCCCGGTCAGCGCCTGAAAGTCGGCGACGGACGCTCGTAACTGGCCTACCGGAGCGGTCAGCACGAGATAGCGGTTGCCGAGGGCGACGTTCGAGGCCTCGGCCCGTGTCGCGTTGAACACACCGAGCACCCCGCTGAACACCGCGACCGACATCAGCATCCCCGCCAACACGATCATGGCTAGATGAGGCGAATACCTCCACACCCGCCTGCGGCCTCGACCGACCTCACCCATGACAAGACCTATGTCGGCATCCCGGCCCTCGAACTTGACCAGCTCGCGAAGCCCGAATCGTCGTTACCAGTCCCCTCCTCCCCGGCGTCCTTTAGGTTGCTGGTGCGCCCACTGGCTGTGCAGATGATGGCGTCGGTTGGTGGTGGTCTGGGCCTACGAAGTCCCGTGACCGGATGAGGCCGAGGGAGCAGGCCGAGCCGACAAGGGCGAGGACCGCACTGACGACGAGCAGAAGGTCGAGGGTGCTTGCGAAGCTGGAGTGGATGGCTGCGACCAGGGGACCTCGGAGCGATTCGGGTACGGCGTCGATCGCCTGGCCGGCTTTGCCTTGCCGAATGTCGGTGATCACCTCTGGTAAGAGCCTGTGTAGGGACGGGGTGCCGGCTAGAGCTTGGCCCATCTTGTGTTGCAGGGAGGACGCGAAGATGGACCCGTAGGCGGCGATGCCGGTGGCGATGCCGATCTGGCGGAACGTGGTGTTGACGCCTGAGGCCATGCCCGAGCGCTGGGGGGCGACGACGCCGACGGCTGTTGAAGCCAGCGGTGGGTTGACCATCCCGCTACCGGCGCCAGCCACGATGAAACCGGGTATGAGGTGGGTCCAGGAGCTGGATCCGTCGAGCCCGGTCATGAGTAGCAGCCCGATTCCGACCAGGGCGAGGCCGGGCCCGATGAGCCAACGGACCGGCATGTGGCTGCTCAGTCGGCCCGCGATCGTCGCCGCGACAAGGGTCACACCGCTCATTAGCAGCAGACGGAGACCCGTCCCCAGGGCGGAGTAGCCGAGGTCGTCTTGAAGGTAGAGGACGAGGTACAAGAGCATTGCGTAGAGCGAACCGTTCATGGCGAAGGCTGCCGCCAATCCGCCACCAAAAGTGGGGATGCGGAACAAGGACAGGTCAAACAGCGGGTGTTCAGCTCGGCGCTCCACCGCTACGAACGCCCCCGAGAATATTGCGGCGAGGGCGAGACAGATGACCACCCCGCTGTCGCCCCAAGCGATCTCGCCAGCGCGGATCAGGCCATAGACCAGGCTGACCATCCCAGCGGTGAGGGTCGCGAATCCAGCCCAGTCCGGTCGGGCGGCATGCGACGTCTTGGACTCATCCACCCGCCACCTCGTGACGGCTAGCGCGACCGCACCGATTGGCAGGTTGACCAAGAAGATGCCGCGCCAACTGATGCCAGTGGTGATAATTCCGCCGAGCACCGGTCCGAGACCGACCGCCACCCCGGTGACTGCACCCCAGATCCCGAACGCCACCCCTCGCTCCTTGCCCTGGAAGCTCTGAGCCAGAAGGGCGAGCGAGGTGGCGAAGAGGATCGCCCCACCGATTCCTTGGGCGCTGCGGGACAGGATCAACATGATCGGGGACTGGGCCACCCCGCAGAACAACGAACCGAGGGTGAAGACGATGAGGCCGATGGTGAAGAGGAAACGCCGACCGTAACGATCAGCCAGGGAACCGGCGGTCAACAGCACCGAAGCCAGAGTCAAGGCGTAGGCGTCGACCACCCACTGCACGTCGCTGAAGCTGGCATGCAGCCCGGACTGGATGGTCGGCAGAGCGACGATAACGATGGTCACGTCCAACAACAACATGAAGGTGGCCGCACATACCACGGCCAAGGTCCACCACTTCTTTTCCATGACCTATAGCCTGCCTGTCCGACCTCTCGTCCGCCATTGGTTTCGCGATCTTTGCCTATTTGCGCCATCAACCAGGGCGAATTGTGTGGTACCCGTTACCATTGATGTGTTGGACAGGAGGATCATCCAATCTCTATAGATCGAGCCCGGAGCGCCGTTCCGCTCGGCTATCGAATCCGCGATCGCTGGGCAGCCTGACCAAGCCTTCCAACGTCACCGCCTTGACTAGCAGGCGTCTATCGTTAAAGATGACTAAGTCAATCGCTTTTATATTATTTTAGTTCGGAAAGGACGCCTCCGTGTCGATTCGAGACGAGATCCTGCAAGCCAATGAGGACTACGCCGCTGGTTTCGGCGCCAAAGGCGATCTGGCGCTACCGCCAGCACGGCACTTCGCCATCCTGACCTGCATGGACGCCAGGCTGGACCCGGCGAAATACGCCGGACTCAGCGAAGGCGATGCACACGTCATCCGCAATGCGGGCGGACGGGCCAGCGACGATGCCATCCGCTCCCTCGTGATCTCCTACAAGCTGCTAGGGACGCGGGAGTGGTTTGTCATTCACCACAGCAACTGCGGGATGGAGTTCTTCACCGACGAAGTAATACGCGGTTTGCTGGCGAGCAGTCTCGAGACGGCCGAACTCGGACCGGACGGCTTTCAGGACGTCGGCACCACCCCAGGTTCGACCGAGGCGAAGTACATCGACTGGCTCACCATCGCAGACAACGCTCAAAGCGTGGTCGAGGACGTGGCCCGCATTCGCGCCCACCCGCTTGTGCCAGGACGGATTCCCATATTCGGGTACATCTACGACGTGACAAGCGGACGCCTCATAGAGGTGACCGAAGCGACCAAAGCAGGAGTACCGATATAAAGATGGGCACTCGGTCTAGAGTCGATTGACCACGCCAGTCACCTCGACTTCTCAGCTACCAGTTCTGAGGATGGGTGACGGCCACTTGCGGGGATGATGTGTCCGGCCTTGACTGGAGTGTTGTCTCCGATCTGGGGGGAGGCCATTCACTCCTCGATGGCGTTGGTGTCGCCGGCCGCAACGGCGTCGACCTCGTCGAGCTCGGAGAGTGCCGCCGCGAGTTCATGGACGGACGCTCTCCCGTGGACGTGCAAGGTCACTTCTACCATGGGACGCTGCTCGCTCGTTCCTGATGGCTCCGAGACTCCGGTTTGACGGTAGCCGAGCGATTCGGTGGAGACCTCGTCGATGGCGAACCCTCGCGAGGTCGCCACTTGGAGGAGGTGGCGCAGGATGCCGCGGCCGTCGGGGTATCGGACTCGTAGCACGGAAACAGCCGTCGAGGACCGAGGTAGCCGCCTGGTGATCTGGGGGAAAGCCATAGCCACCACGAAGTACAAGACGGTGGTCATCGCTGCGAGAATCGGCAGTCCCGCGCCAGCCGCGGCCCCTATGGCGGCGGTGACCCAGACCGCGGCGGCGGTGTTGAGGCCGCGCACCGAATCGCGCTTGACGAAGATGAGCCCAGCACCGAGGAAACCGACCCCCGTCACGATCTGCGCGGCCACTCGGGACGGATCGAGTACGACCCGACCAGGTTCGAGGACGTCGGTGAATCCGTACTTGCTGATTAGCATGAACAGTGCGGCTCCGACGCCGACGAGGGTGTGGGTTCGTAGTCCTGCGCTCTTCTGGCGTATTTCCCGCTCGAGGCCGATCAAGGCGGAGAGCAGCAGCGCCAAGCTGAGTTCACCCGTTTGACGCCAGCCCTCGCTGTTTAGCGAGCTCGCGGCCAGAAGATGGGCGGGTGGGATGGTGACCATTACCATCCGGTTTATAGTAAACGACGGGTGTACAAGATGAACAGAAGGTGAACGACTTCGGGCCAAATGGTTAAGGTGGCGGCCCTTTGCGGCATCTGTCGCGGCGGGTACAAGCGCGGCCGTCTCCGCAGCCGGCTAGGTCTGCCCAGGCCGCCAACCGATACGCCAGGTCGAAAGTTCGTGAGTGACTACGCGCTGGGTGCGGGGTGACGTCCGCTCCATATGTCGGAGCAGCGTTCGCAGACCTCGTTGGGAATGACGCCGGCCCGCATCAGCAGTCCGAACGCCTTGCAACCGAGGCAGTACCCGAGAACCGACTCTAAGAAGGCAGCCACGATGATCAGCCCCAGCGCAACCTCGCCTGCGGTCCAGTAGCCCAGCGCGGTCAGGACCGCGGCCGACCCGGTCACGGCCACACCTATGCCCTGAGCGAACCGCTTGGGCGGGCCCGAAACCAGGCGCGGCGCGATCGGTAGCCGGGGCGTCACTACACGCGTGACGAACTGGCCCAAGGGGCTGAGCTTGGGACCCGTCAGCACGCGCGCCACGAACCCGTAGAACATCACGAACGGAAGCCACCGCTGATCGAGCGCGATACCACAGACGGCCATGATCACGACGCCTCCGGCGACCAGCCGGGCCGATACCTCATTCACAGGATCGGGGAAGGTGAATAGTGCTCGCACGAGATCAACTCCCCTGTCGGCGGTAGGTCTTCCTGACCGGCCTCGGGATCAGGAGTAGGCCGCTACCAGCGGCGAGCATGACCAGCGCAACCAGCAGGAGCCTTTCGGTGTCTGTGCCGGTGTTCGCCAATCCGGCGGCGGAGACACCCCTCGGGTCATCTGATGCCCCGCTCGCGCCGGTCCCTCCCGTCGACGATGCGGTCGAGCCACCCGTGTGCGAACCCGTCGGGGTGGTCGTCGTTGTGGTCGTGGTCGAAGTCGACGGGATGAACGTTCCCTGAAAATGCCAGAGCCCCGTGAAGTTGTTGAAAGGCCCGCCCACTATGGCGCTCGTCCAGGTCAGGGTGAAGGCCCGGGAGGCGGCGTCGTAGGTGCCCGTCGGCCCTGAGGTCAACCCGGGTTTGGTGCCGCCAGGCTTCGGTGATCCTTGGTTGAAGTTCTGTTTGTTCCAGCCCACGCTGATCGCTCGAAGGTCCCCGCTCAACGCGCCACCGGCATTCGAGATCGACGGGACGGTCGCGCTGAGGCCGGTTTGGGGGTCCGTGCTGTTGGTCGACAGCGAGAACTTGACGCCGAAGAAACTCTGCGGCTGGGTGATGGAGTCCGCCCTGCCGTTGCCGCTGCTATCGAACGGCGGAGTGGGATTGGGCTGGTAGGCGGCGGTCGAGAGACCACCGGCAGTTCCCGGAGACAAGAGCGTGTAGGTGTTGATCGCACACGTCGAGTTCGCGTTGCTCAGAAATGGTCCACTCAGTGTTCCACCGGGCTGGATCATCCGGAAGTACGTTCCGGTGGCCGTACCGCTGGAGCAGCTGCCCGCGGTAATGGCGAAGACCCCGATCAAAGGGGACTCCGTGGCGGCCGTAGCCGTGGGCGGCGACGATGTCAGATGGGCGTGGTGCCGCGATTTCAGATGGGGGTGGTGCCGCGGCGCGACGACAGGCGGAGCAGAGGTCGTCGTGCTCGCCTGGCTGACGGTAGTGCTTGCCTGCAGCTGGATGGCGCCGGCCGCTGGGGCGAACCCGCCCCAGGCGACCATGGCGATCACAACCACTCCCAGTTTCCTCAAAGCGGCACCAGCGAACCTTTCAGTCGTGTCCAAGGAGGCCAGGTGTCACGACGCTGCTTTGAACTTCCCCGTGAGGTACCACTCGCCCGTGAAGTCGTTGAAGGGGCCACCGGAGATCTCGCTGGTCCACGTGAGCGTGTACTTCCCCGATTTGGCCTTGTAGGTACCCGTAGGGCCGGTATACGTGCCACCGGAAAGACTCGGAGCTCCCTGGTTGAAGTTGGTGTTGTTCCAACCAACGCTCCAAGAGGACAGCTTGCCCGATAGGACGCCGTTGGTGTCGATGATCTTCGGCTTCTTGGCCGTCAGCCCGGTCTGCGGGTCCGTGGCATTGGTCGACTCCGCGAAGTTGACCCCGAAGAAGCCCGCCGGCTGGGTGATCAAGTTGGCCAGCCCGTTGCCGGAGGAGTCGAACTCTGGGCTGGGGTTGGGCTGGAATCCCGTGGTGGACAGCCCGCCGGAGGTCCCCGGTGCCAGCGGCGTGTAGGTCTGATCTCCGCACGGCGACGAGGAGTTCGCGAGGTAGGTCGTGGGGGTGCCCGGTTCGATCATTCGGAAGTACGATCCACTAGTCACCCCCGCGGAAGCGGTGCACTGCCCAGCAGCGATCCCGAACACCCCCTTCAGCTTGACTCCTGGGCCCGCTGAAGCTGCTACCGGAAATAGAAGCAAACCCGCCAAACCGGCGGCGGTCGCGACCGCGCCTGCCCGGGCGATCAGAGCCGTGTTGCCTCTCATACGACCATCTCCCTTTTCTCTAGTGTTGCTATTAAGATACTAGATTACTAGTTTGGTAGTGTTACCGTTGAAGGGGTTCAGTGTCAAGCGACGTATGACCGGATCGGCAAAGAAATCGTCACCCCTTGAGTTGGGGCCGACCCTTGATGTAACTGTGTCGGCCCCGGTGTTGGTCGCGCTCGATCTGCCGCCCGCACCGCCGGTCTCCAGGGCCGTCGCAACGCGGTCGAGCAACCCGGCGTCCCCGCCATTTCGCCCGACTCCCCCACCATTTTTATCGTCGTCGTCGGAGCCTGGTTGGATCGCGCCAGAAAGCCCGTTGGTCGCGCTCGACCTCCCGCCCGCACTACCCGTCACCAAGACCTTGGCCACGCCGATGCGGCGGCCGAAGGTGCCGGCACTCGTGCTGCTCGCGCTCGGGGTCCTCCTTGCGGTCGGACCTATCGTGAGTGGCCTGTTCGCCAAGGTCGCGGCAGGCAACCAGATGATCGATCAGTTCGCCCCGTACATGGAGACCAGCGCCCTTTCTCGATACCGCGCCGACCTCGGGACCTTGCAGCGCGGCACATCAGGCGTCGATGCCATCTACCGCCAGGAGGACGTCGCCACCGGCCGATTCCCGCTCCTGGACGACTATCGAAGCCAGTCGACGGCCATTCAGAATCGCGCTTCGGGTCTCCTCGATTTGGTGACGGCGGCTGAGCCGGACTACCGGCGGGTCGCCGATATCGGCGGGTTCGACCGGATCCCTTTCCTGATCGTCGCGGGCGGCGTCGTGGCCATCTACGGCGGGTGCATGCTACTCGAGGGCCGCGCCAGCCGCGCCAGGGCTGCCGCGGGGCTCTTGGTACTGACCTCGGCTGCGCTCGTAGCCTCCCCTTTAATGAGCGGCCTTTACGGAGGCGCCGCGGCGGGCCATCGGATGTTGCAGTCGCTTGCTCCTGTGATGAGGCCCGGCGAGGTCCGGCAATTACAAAGTGACTTCGTCGTGCTCGTCGAAGCGGTCGGCGAGCTCGACACGAGCTTTCGCAGCGTCCCACAACACGGCGTCGCCGCGGCCGATGTGGCTGCGTTGGTGGACGACTGGCCTCTGGTCTCGTCCGACCTGGCAAGTCTGGTTGGAGTGATCGAGAACAATATCGGCAATTTCGACGCGCTCGGGAACCTCGACGCGTTCACTCACGCTCTCGGGGTATCCGGTCTCTCGGCGTTCCCGTGGCTGTTGGTGGGCGCTGGGGTTACCAGCGCCGGACTTTCGGTCGCGGCGACGCCGCGCCGCGGAAAGGAGATCCGATGAACGGCACCCACGGGCATTCGGCGCGCGCAGGGATCATGGCCGCTACGGTCCTCGTTTTGACCACGGCAGTCGCGTGTTCGACCAACAAAACGGCGGCCAGCACCGTCTCGGCAGGGGCGGGACGGGAGCTTGTTGGCCTCTTCCGGCTCGCTCCAGGGACGGCGGTAGGCGATCAGCTAACCGGCACCTGGTTTCGGATGCTGCAACCCGGCGGGAACCCGACGAGCGGCCCTTACATGAGGAACGCGGACTCTCCCGCCGACGGTGGGCTGGCTACGCTCCTCCAGCCTGGGACCTCGGCAGGCTTGCGCACGGGCGGATACGAGTCGCAGCCGACACCGGCGTTCGATGCAGAGGGCAACTCGCTTGCTGACGCGATCACGACGCCTACGAAGTTCTTCGGCGTCAAGTTCAGTATCTCGACCAACAAGGTCGACCCACAGACCCGCACCCAGGTTGCCCCGCCGACGGTGTGGTTGAAGGACGGGAAGCTCACTGCGGACCTATCGTCGTGGGCGGCGTCGTGGAACAATCAGAACTTCAACCAGGGCGCGCCCAAGCCGGTGCTTAGCACCGGTGCGAAGGCTTTGGGCCAGGCGCAGGCCGAGCGAGTCTGGGACTGGGTTTCGCAGCAGTGGCTGGAGTCGGAGGCGAAGCCGACCGTTAGCGGGGCTGATGCAACCGGAACCTTCGACCCCGACACCGGCGCGTTCGTCCTCGAGTGGACGAGTCTGATAGTCGGAGGGCCGTTCAACGGCTTCACTGGCTTCTGGCATCTTCAGGGCGTGTTCAAACCGTCCGGCCCGGCTCCAGCCGGCGCGTGAGCATGGACCTGGCGCTCGGTCCGTCCGGGCGGGTTCGAGCCCGGATGATCCCTGCGCCTGCCGGTGATCGGGTGGCCGCGGCCATCGTCGTGGAGGATGCCACAAAGGTCATCGACGGTGTCAAGGTGCTCGACCGGATCTCATTTACGGCCCGGAGTGGGCGGGTGACGGCGTTGCTCGGTCCCAACGGGGCCGGAAAGTCCACTGTTCTCCGGGCCATCCTTGGCGTCGACCACCTCTCGTCAGGGCGGGCGACCATCGGCGGGCGACCCTTCCGCGAGCACCGGCGACCTGTACAGGTGGTCGGTGCCTTTCTCACGCCTGACGCCGCCCACCCGCGCCGCAACGCCCGCGGACATCTGGCCATTGTTGCTGCCAGCAACGGGCTGCCTCGTAGCTCGGTGCCGCACGCGCTCGAACTCGTGGGCATCGCCGACATTGCGGACCTGCCGGTGAGCCACATGTCGTTGGGCATGCGCCAACGGCTCGGGCTGGCCACCGCCCTCATCGGCGATCCGGCCGTCGTCATCCTCGACGAGCCGCACAACGGGCTAGATGCGGCCGCGATCCGATGGCTGCGCGTGGTCCTGCGCGCCCTGGCCGAGGCCGGACGCACGGTGCTGGTGTCCAGCAACCTCATCTCGGAGATCGAGCCCATATGCGACGACGTCGTCATCCTGGCCGGCGGCAAGATTCGGGCCGCGTCTACTCTCGCCGACTTCGTCGGGGGTTTCCCGGGCGCTGAAGGGCGCGTTTCTCTGGAGGAGTGTTACCTCCGCATCGTGGGTGGGTCTTGAGGCTGGCGTGGCACGCCGAGCTGTTGAAGATCGCCACCGTTCGGGGGCTATGGATCGGCGCGATTATCGCGACGGCCGCGATGCCGTTGACCTCGCTGCTGGTCGCGGCCACCGGGAGGCTGGACGCAGCGGACACCCTCACCACCGGAGCGGCTACAGGCGCCATAGTCGGCCTGCTGGCCTACGGCGTCTGGGGTGCGACGTTCGCCGCGGGGGAGTACGCCAGGGGGACGATCGTGGTGAGCTTGGCGACAGTGCCGCGCCGAGGGGTGCTGTACGCAGCCAAGATCGGCGCGGTGGCGGCCGTTGCGGGTGTGGGCGCGCTCGTCTGTGCGACAACTGCGCTGCTGGGTGTGCTCGCGGTAACCCCGCCCGGCCAACACTCACTCGGCGATCCGGCCGTGCTGGTCAGCGTCGTGCTGGTAGTGGTCAGCGTCACCGCGGTCGGAGCCGCCGTTGGCATCATTACCAGGTCCCCAAGCGCGTCGGTCGCGATCGTCGCCGCGGCGGTGCTTCTGCCCAACGTTGCCGGCGGGCTCCTCGGGCGGTTCCAGCCGTGGGTCGTCGGGGCCAGCCCGGGCACGGTGATCACCCAAATCGTCGGTGGTGCCCAGTTGGCGACGAACCAGACCTACCCGGCCGGGCCGTGGGCCGCGGCCGCCACAATGGTGCTGGTCGCCGCCGCGGTTGCCGCCGCGGGCGCCATTGCCCTGATACGCCGGGACGGCTGAGCGACGAAGGATTTCTGACCTCCGGAGTCATATTTACTACTATTACTAGCGAATTACTAGCATTAGTCGTACAGTGGTGGAATGGGCGGCTCTCTTCCGACGGTCGGCATCATCGGAGGCGGGGCTAGCGGCGCGCTCACGGCCATCCACATACTCGCCCAGACGTCGACCGAGCCCATCCACCTTGTGCTCGTTGAGCGCGGCGGAGCGATTGGTGAGGGAGTCGCCTTCTCCACCGATAGCTACCGTCACCTGCTCAACGTGCAAGCGCATTACATGAGCGCCTTAGAAGCTGATCCGGACCACTTCGTTCGTTGGCTCGAGGGGAACGCCAGCGATTGCGGTCGCGATTCCTTCGCACCTCGTCGCCTGTACGGTCGATATCTGACCGAGACCTTGCATCGACAGGTCAACCTCCAGGGTCGTCAGGACGTGTTCCAAACCATCCGAGACCAAGTCGTGGACATCGACGTCGGGCCGGGTCCTCAGTTGGTCTTGGCCGGTGGTGGGAAGGTTGGCGCCGATGCTGTGGTGCTCGCGACGGGTCTGGTGGCTCCCAAGGTTCCCCAGTACATGACCATNNGGGCCCTCGGTTCATATCCGACCCTTGGGCGGGCGCCGCCTTGTCCGGTATCGATTCGGATGCGACGGTCACACTGATCGGTTCTGGACTGACCGCCATCGACGTTCTCCTGTCACTGGAGGAACTCGGGCACCGTGGTCCGATTCACGCCGTGTCACGCCATGGGCTGGTGCCGCACGCCCATCGTCCGCTCGTGGAACAGGACACCGAAGTGACTGTGTGCGCCCATGGGAACGGCGCAAGTGCGAGACGCCTGCTTCACGAGGTGAGGGGGCTGGTGGCCGAGACCGAATCGCGCGGTGGAGACTGGCGACAGATAGTCGACGGCCTCCGGCCGCTTACCGCAACGCTTTGGCGTTCTCTGTCGGAAGAGGAGCGACGGCGCTTCCGCCGGCACCTCGAACGCTACTGGAGCGTGCACCGCCACCGCATGGCCCCCGAAGTCGCCAACACGGTGGATCGTCTCACGAGAAGTGGACTGTTTCGGATCCACGCAGGACGGCTCGTCACCGTGGATGAGATCTCCTCACCACCCGCCTACAGAATCGGGGTGCGGCTCAGGGCCAACGGAGCTCTGGAGAGTTGGCTCAGCGGGTGGGTCATCAACTGCAGCGGTCCCGACCCAAACGTCTTTACCGACCCACGGAACCTGCTCTCTCGGCTGGGCGATCGCCGTCTGGCCCGGCCCGGCCCTCTGGGACTGGGGGTGGCAACCGACGTCGACGGGCGCCTGCTGGGCTGCTCTGGCCGCCCGGTCGAGTGGCTGTGGACCCTCGGCAGCTTGCGACAGGGGGACCAACTCGAGAGTACAGCGGTACCCGAGATCAGGCAGCAAGCGTGCGCTATAGCGACGGAAGTGAGGCGGTTCGTGAGCCGATGTAGGAGAGTTCAGCAGGGTGGGAAGGAAGGCATGCCAACGGTTAGGCGAGGGGAGGCGGGACCGTGAATGTAGTTACTATCGAGAGCGCCGACATCGGAGATCGGAGCTATCTGGTTCACGATGCACGCTTCGGCGTCGTGGTCGATCCCCAGCGGGATATCGGACGCGTGCTTGACCACGCATCCCGCCTGGGAGTCTCGGTCACGCACGTCCTGGAAACCCACATCCACAACGACTATGTGAGCGGTGGACTGCAGATGGCCCGATTGACCGGCGCCCGCTACGTCATGTCAGCCGACGAGCTGGTTGTCTACGCCAACGAACGGCTGGGGGTAAGAGGTGGGGATTCGATACGTTCTGGTTCCCTAGACATCACGGTTATTCGAACTCCGGGGCACACGCCGCATCACGTCGCCTACTCGGTCAAAGACGGCGACGACAACACGGCGCTGTTCTCGGGCGGTTCGCTACTGTTCGGCACCGCCGGTAGGACGGACCTCTTCAGCCGCAGCGCCATAGAGCTGCAAACCCGGGCGCAGTGGAGGTCGATCCGCCAGTTGGCTGGCTCTTTGGGTCCCGACACGGTGCTTTACCCGACGCACGGCTTTGGCAGCTTCTGCGCCGCGGGCCCCGCGACGGCCAGCGGTGGCACGATCGGCGCCGAATGGGAGCACAATCCGGTGTTGTTGCACGAAGAGGATGCCTTCGTCAAGGAGGTGGTCGCCTCACTTGGACCCCCACCCAGCTACTACGCGTTCATGGCGCCTCTCAACCGGCGCGGCGACCACTCGGCGGTCGACCCTCGAGTGATCACGATCTCACTCGCAGACGCGGCGCGAGGGGCCGCGGACGGACGGCTCGTGGTCGACCTACGTTCCCGACGTGAGTTCGCGGCCGGCCACATCTCCGGCTCCACGAACATCGAGTGGGGCGACAACTTCGCCGCCTATTTCGGCTGGTCCACTCCATGGGGCATGCCCGTCACCCTGGTGGGCGCCGATACTGAGACCATACACAGAGCAGCTTCTTCGCTTTCCCGGCTAGCGATAGACGACGTGAAGTCAGCAGTGATCGACACCGATGCCTTACAGCGCGGGGTTGTACCCGAGATGGTGTCTTATCCGGTGTCGGACTTCGCTGGCCTACGATCGGAAAGAGCGGCTGGGCGTCCGGTCATCGTGGACGCACGAGAGAAGGAAGAGTGGGAACGATGCCACCTCGACGGGGCCCTGTCGATGCCATTCCACTGCGTCGAGGCCGGCTCTGTGCTGTTGCCTGATGACTCGGTGACCTGGGTCCACTGCGGCAGGGGCCTGAGGGCAGCCATCGCGGCATCGATACTCGATCGGCTCTGCCGTGACGTGGTCCTGGTGGACGATACGTTCGAGCGCGCCGTCGCACTCGGGTTGACGACGCGCTGACACTGTCGACCTCGGCACCATCGATTCGAACCCCTCAGATTGAATCAGGTCAGGAGGCGTCTTTTCGTAGGACCGCCTCGACTTCGACATTGATGGTGATCTTGTCGCTGAGCACCATGGCGTTGTCGGCCCCGGGGATGGGCCCGTTGTAGCTGACGCCGAAGTCCTGTCGGTCGATCTCGGTGGAGGCGCTGAAGCCTGTGCGAGTGCCTCCGAAGGGGTCGGGCGTGAACCCGTTGGCCTCGAAATCGAGCGTGATCGGCCTGGTCACGCCTCGGATGGTGAGGTCACCGTCGAGGAAGTACTTGTCTCCGCTGGACCTCAGGGCCCGTGAGCGGAACGTTATCTTCGGGTGACCCTCGGCGTCGAGGAAGTCGGCGGAGCGGATGTGGGTGTCGCGCTGCTCCTGATTGGTGTTGATGGATGCCGCGTCGATTGTCGCTTCGACTGAGGATTGGAGCGGGTCTGCTGCGGTGACGACGGTACCTTCGAACCTGTCGAAGCGGCCGCGGACCTTGCTCACGACCATGTGGCGAACGACGAACGACACCTCCGAGTGGATCGGATCGATGTCCCATGTGCCAGCCAGATAGCCGGCGGGAATGAGTGCGGCGGTCATTGTGAGCCTCCCGGGGGTTGGAGCGGAACTGTCCAGAACAAACCTACGGCCCTCTAGTTGACATTTCAACTAAAACTTATTCTCGGCTGGTATCGTCGGCGTACGTGGGGGAAGCCAGGTGGCTCGATCGGGACGAGCAGCGAACGTGGCGCACCTTCATGCTGGCGACCAACCTGCTCTTCGAGCAGTTCGACCGGGACTTGCGGCGCCGCGCTTCGATGCCCACGACCTACTACGAGGTCCTGGTTCGTCTATCCGAAGCACCCGGGCGCCGCCTGCGCATGAGCGACCTCGCGGATAGGTCCCAGTCCTCTCGCAGCCGTCTTTCGCATACCGTGACCCGCCTCGAGCGCACCGGGTGGGTCCGGCGCGAGACCTGCCCGACGGACCTCCGAGGAGCGTTCGCCGTCTTGACCGACGCCGGTTTCGACGCCCTGGTAGCCGCGGCCCCCATCCACGTCGAAAGCGTACGAACCCACTTGTTCGACCAGCTCGACCGGCACCAGCTCGAGGAGCTACGGAGCGTATCTGAGCGCATACTCGAGCACTTGATCACGATCCAGGACCGTCCGCCTAGTGAGTCGGACCTCCTCGGCGACCTCACCGGACGCCACCCGATCAGCGACACCGCGACATAGGCGCCCGGTTCGGGCCGCCGGCTGCTGATCGGGGGGATGAATCAGCAGCCGGCGGGCACTCGGTAGAGCGGCTCAATAACCTGCCCTCCGAAGTGGCGTGTCCTCTGACCAGAGCGCCAATCCGGTTCGAGGGTCATGGCGGCGGCTGGACGTGCTGGCTTCGGCCCGCCCGGACACGACCCTTCGACGCCGTGATCCCAGGGAGCCTCCGGCTGGATGAAGTACCCGGGCGAAGTCCGAGAGGTGGTAGGTCAGCTCTTCGAGGGGAGGCGAGTAGACGTGCATCGTTGTGCAGTCGCCGATGCCGTCATTACCCAGACTGTGAGGGGTGTGGGGACGAACCACGGCTGAGACACCGGGGCCTAGTCGACGATGCCCGGATGCGGTGCTCTCAACTATCGAGCCTGAGACCACCCGGATGACGCTGGTGGCGTCGGCGTGATCGTGATCCTCGATTCTGCTTCCGGGCGGCCAGGTGATGAGCCAGACGTCATAGGCTTCGGTGGCAATCAAGCGAAGGGACCGCGGCATCTGCCGGTCGTCAACACCGGTCAGAGGGACGGCCCGATCCACCCGCGCCAGACCGGCCGCGATGCTCTCGAGCGCCTCGACCGAGAGCGGCAGCGGTCCCCTCAAAACAAGAGAGCCGACTGCGTGGCCGACGTCGGAGATACTCGTCGGGGCCATAGAGTCGCAGATGGGATCCACGCCATCCATCCTAAAGAATAAAGCTGACTAAATCAATCGGATTTATAGTCAGTAGGGCGCAGGGCCCGGATCCCCTACCGGCTTGGCCGTGATACCGGCTCGGTGGAGCTCCTACTGGTGGCGAAGCAGAACGGTGCCAACGCCGAAGACGCTTTGGGTCCGTCGATAGCATCGATCCGATGGCCGGCGGGACCGCTGCGAGGGTGCCTGGACGGGCCGGCGCCGAAATCATCGGAACCGGCGCCCAGGGCGGTTGGCACTGGGCCGAGTGGACCTGCGAGTTCGTCGGCACGGCTCTGCTCCTCCTCGGTGGTCTGTCCGCGGTTTGCCTGGACTTCGCACCCGGCGGCCCAGTTACGTCTGTGGTCCCCGACCACTCGGCCCGTCTGCTGATCACCGGCCTCCTATTTGCTGGTTCCGGCTCGCTGGTGGCGGTCAGTCCCCTCGGTCGTCGCTCGGGCGCCCACCTCAACCCATCGGTGACCTTCGCCTTCTGGCGGCGGGGTCACATGCACGTGCACGACCTAGCCGGCTACTTGGCGGCCCAACTGACCGGGGCCTTCGCCGGCACCGCTCTGGTGCGCTGGTGGTGGGGAGCCAAAGCCAGAGCCGTGGACCTTGGGGTCACGCGACCCGGACATGGCATCGGCGCGGCCGGCGCCGTCGGTATCGAGGTCTTCATGACATTCCTACTCGTCGCCGGCATTCTGGTCATGGTCTCCTCGCCGAGAACGGCCCGCTGGACGCCGCTGCTGGTATGGATCCTCGTCGCCGTGCTCGTGTGGCAAGGGGCCCCATGGACCGGCACCTCGCTCAACCCGGCCCGCAGCCTGGCCCCGGCCGTGCTCGCTCCACACACGGCCGACCTGTGGGTCTACTTCGTCGGCCCGCTCACCGGTTCACTCCTGGCCGTCACTGCCTTCGGTGCCGTGCCCGGCCTCGAAACCCGCACAGCCAAACTGTTCCACGACCCGCGCTACCCGTCGGTGATGGCGACCACGCTGCCGGTTGCCCCTCGATCCTGACGGGTGCATTTGGGTGCCGGCCCGCTGCTCCCACTGGTGAGTGAGCGCGCGGTGTCGCTCACCGCACTAGAAAGACGGTAAGATTGCGAGCGAGCCGAGCACCAGGAGGCGACATGGTCATTGTGGGAGGAACGTTCGAGATGGCACCGCACCAACGCGAGGAATTCATCGCGAGCCGTCACGCAATGATGCGCGCCTCGCGGGCGGAAACCGGGTGTCTCGACTACACCTTCTGCGCCGATCCGATCGAACCGGGCCGGGTCATCCTCTTCGAGCGCTGGGAGAGCCAGAGCGACCTCGATGCGCATCTCTCCGGCATGCGAGCGGGTCCGCCGTCAGGTGAGGACATCGTCCCCCAATCGGTCTCGGTCGTCTTCTACGACGCCACGGCCCAAGCGCCGCGGGGGTGAAGCCCGCCTGAGATTCAGCGGTCGACGCCGAGCACGA
>PMHU01000018.1:311-5730 GCA_003156795.1 Acidimicrobiaceae bacterium | reverse complement strand
GACTGTGGCGACCGCCGCCTCGAGCAGGATTCGCGGTCCTGCCACGTGGTCGACGCCCAAGCTGCGCCGGTATCGCAGCACCACAGCGGAGAGGTGCCCGCTGCGGGCCAGGGTGTCGAGAACCTGCTTTCGCCGACGCGGTGATTCCTTGGCCATGTGCACGCTTCGCTCGCCGCCGAGAAGCAGACCGCGCAGCTCCGCACGGGCCGAGGCGACGAAGGTCGGATCGATCGCAACCACGGCCATGATCATCACCCCAGCCCGTTCGGATTCGTCGCTGAACGCCCACACGTTTGGTTCAGAGCCCGGGGGTGGGCCCGCCCGGTTGGGGTGACGGCGGGGTGTGGTGGGGTTGGTAGGCGGGCGGGACCCGCACGACACCGGGGGTGGGAGGCGGGGNNAGTCGCTGGACCCGCTCGACGGCTTCGGGGTAGATGTGGTGGTCGAGGCCTTCGGCGCCGGCGGCGGCTTTCAGGTTGGTCACGAGGGCTTGGCGCTCCGCGGCCAGGCGGGCCCGGCCCAGGGAGGCTTTGAGCTGGGCAGGGGTGTTCTGGGCGGCTTCGACCTCGAGCGGATGAGCGGCGACCCGGTCGGTCTGCTCGGGGGTGCCGGTGTCGATGGCCCAGATCTGGCGGCGCTCCGAGCTCCAGTCGCGGGCCAGGTCCTCGACCGCTTGGCCGAGATCATCGGCGACGAGGTGGACGTGGCTGGAGGTTCGGGCCCGGCTCATGGCGACATAGCCGAGTTCGCGGCCGCCGCCGTCGGCGAAGAGGTGGGCGACGTCGACAGTGGAGCCCTGCGAGCGATGAACCGTTGTGGCGTATCCGTGGGCGAGACGGCCAGCAGTGGCCTCCTCGGGGCCGAAGTTTTGGCTGCGCCCGTCGTCCATGCGGGCGGCCAAACTGCGGGCGGACACATCGACCGCGATGACGCGGCCCCGTTCGGAAGTGACGGTTTGTCCATCGCCGCCGGGAGCGAGGGTGACGATCCGGTCGCCGGCTTGGAAGGTCTGCTCGTCGATGCGCAGCTCCGGACCGGTCAGCTTCCCGGCGGCGGCCATGGCGGTCCGGGCCCGGCTGTTGAGGGCGGCCACGTTGGCCCGCCGCCAGGCGTACATGGCCGCCTCTCGCCCCTCGGCGACGTCGGCGGCCCAAGAGTTGACCATCTGGTCGAGGGCCCGGTCGCGGTCGGCGGCGGTGCGGTCGGGCTCATCCTCGGCGGCATCCTTACCCAATACCTGTCGTGGCGATGGTGCATGTATGTCAACGTGCTGTTCGCCGCGGCCGCCGTCGTCGGCGCCCTGGTCTACATGACCGAGGTGAAGCCGTCGATCCGGCCTCGTATCGACCTGGTCGGTACGGTGCTCGCCGCCTTGGGCCTGTTCGGGGTGGTATTCGGTTTCGCGCAGGCGGAAAGCGACGGCTGGGGCTCGAGCGTGACGATGGTGTCGCTAGCTTCGGGCGTGGCGCTGCTAGTGGCGTTCGTGCGAGTCGAGCAGCGGGTTGTCCAACCCTTGCTACCGCTGCGCGTCGTGGCCAACCGGTCGCGCGGCATGGCCTTCGCGGCGGTGGGCATCGCCGGGTTGGCCATGTTCGGCCTGTTCCTATTCCTCACCTACTACCTGCAGCTGGTGAAACACTTCAGCCCCGTCACCTCTGGCCTGGCGTTCCTGCCGATGATCGCCTGCATCATGATCAGCTCCAACACCTCCAACATAGTTACCCTGCCCAGGTTCGGTCCGCGCATAGTGATCACCACCGGAATGGTGACGGGGTTCCTTGGGCTGGGCTACCTCAGCCGCATCAACATGCACTCGTCCTACACCGGCGGGGTGCTGCCGGCGCTGATCCTCATGGGCCTGGCCATGGGAATGGTGATGGCGCCATCGATGAACACCGCCACCGCCGGCGTGCAGCCGCGGGATTCCGGCGTCGCCGCCGCGCTCGTCAGCACAATGCAGCAGGTCGGCGGTTCGATCGGCACCGCGGTGATGAGCACCATCGCGGCATCGGTGACGACCTCCTACGCCGGCGGGCACGCCCCAGTCCGAGGCTTCGACGCGGTCGCAGCAACACACGGCTACGCCACGGTGTTTCTCGCTTCCGCGCTCGTCTTCGCCGCAGGCGGCGTCCTTGCCGCAATGCTGTTTCCCTCCAAGGCACGCCTGGCGGCTATGCGCGAATCGGTCTCATCCGGCGCGACAACCGTGATCGCCAAACCCGACACGATCAGCACCATCGACGTCTGACGTCGCCACCCCCGCCAGGTCTTCAGGTCCGGTCGTCGTCGCTCGGAACTCGCCGGGTTCGCCGGGTGGTGACAGCGAAGTCGCCACTGGACCGGCTGGGACGTCGGGGCTCGCGAGCTGACCGGGGAGAGCGGGCTCTACTCTCTTCGCGGCGGTGAGCTTCGGCGACGACCTGGCGCCAGGCGCCACGAGCCTGGTTGATGGCGGTGACCACCTGCTTGCGGGCCTCGTTGGCGGCCTCCGCCGCCGCCTTGAGCTGCTCGCGGCCGTTGCTGCCTTGCACGACCATTCCGAAAGACCACAGCCCGGTGTCGATGAGACGGGCGGCGCGCTGGACTTCGTCGAGAACCCGGTCGCGCACCTCGGCGGCCGAGTAGTTGCCATCGGAGTACTTCCTCATGGCCCGGTATTGCACCCGCCAGAGACCCAGGAGAGCGTCAGCGGCGATCTGCGGCTCGGGGTCGTCGGGATCGACGCCGGCCCGGGCGGCCATGGATTGCGCCGCTACGTCCACCAGACGATCCATCATGTCGCGCTGGGCGGCCCGCAGAGGTGGTGTGTTCTCGAGCATTTCCGCGAAGCGTCGGATCATGGTGAGGTCCTGGGGCGCGTTTTCGTCCTCGCCCCAGAAGTCGTAGGTCCGACTCATTTCGGCGGCGATCAGCTCGACCGCAGCTTGGATGGGCGACATCAGGGCGCCACCCGGTCCGAGGACCCGCCGGATGTCGGCTGCCATCGGCTCCTCACGGTCGAGTACGAGGGATTCCTTCGTCGGGAAGTAGTTGTAGACCGTCTTTTCCGAGACGCCGCAGGCCGCCGCGATCTCGGTGACCCGGACCTCGTCGAAGCCCCGCTCGAGGACCATCTCCGTGGCGGTGTCCGAGATCAATTGGCGCATCAGCCGCTTCTTGCGCTCCCGCAGCCCCTCGGCNNGCTCGCGCAGCCCCTCGCCCGAAACACGGGCTCCTTCCAGGCCGGCAGGGACAGACTCGACACTCACTGCCCCTATCCTACCTCGGTCGACCCCCTCGATTTCTAGTTGCAGTATTTTTACTGTTGCTGTAGGTTTATAGAGACCGAAAGGAGGCCCCGGTGCCATCTCCGGAATTCGCCGTCGTCACTGACGGACTGACTAAGCACTTCGGCGATCTCGTAGCCGTCGACGCAATCGATCTGCACGTCGAGTCGGGAACGGTGATGTCGCTTCTCGGCCCCAACGGGGCGGGNNCGGGCAAGACCACCACCGTGCGGATGCTCGCCACCCTCTCCGAGCCGACCAGTGGCACGGCATCGGTCTGCGGCCACGACATCGTCCGCGACGCCGATGCCGTACGCAGCGTGATCTCCCTGACGGGACAGTTCGCCGCTCTGGAGGACAACCTGACGTCGCGGGAAAACCTGCTGCTCATGGCTCGGCTGCGCGGATACAGCAGATCGGCGGCGGTCAGAATCGTCGACTCCCTCATCGACCGGTTCGATATCGGCGAGTTCCGCGACAAGCTCATCAAGGCGGTGTCGGGCGGCCAGCGCCGGCGGGTCGACCTGGCGGCCAGTCTCGTCGTCCAACCCGAGCTACTGGTGCTAGACGAGCCGACGACCGGACTTGATCCTCGCAGCCGTCAGGTCGTNNGCCCTGGCCGACAATATTGTGCTGATCGATCACGGCCGGGCCGTTGCGGCCGGGACCCCGAGCGACCTCAAGGCCCTTATCGGTGACCAACGCGTTGATGTGGTCGCCGTCGACGGCCGCGGCCTCCAGGGCCTGATAGACGCGCTCTCCGGCCCCTTCGACCTGAGCGTGTCCCGGGAGCGGCGAACGGTATCGGTTCCCGCCCCTCGAGAGATCGACGACCTGGCCGCGGTAGCGGCGGCCGTGCGCTCGAGTGGGATACCCGTGGACGAGATCGCGTTGCGCCGACCGACCCTCGACGATGCATTTCTCGCCCTGACCGGACAGGCGCCGACCGCGGACGGCCCCGCCAACGACGATCTCGTCGAGGTGGCGTCATGACCACCGTCGCCCTCTCACCCAGCGGCTCGGTCACCGCCAGCCGCGAAACCCTCCCTTCCCGTCCCGGACGCTTCGCCCGCTATGTCCGGGAGACAGGTTTGCTGGTGGGCCGGGGACTGCGCACCATTCCCCGGGTCCCGGAACGACTGAGTGACGTCACCATCCAGCCGGTGATGTTCACCCTTCTCTTTCTGTATGTATTCGGTTCGGCGATACACGTCGTCGGCATGAGCTACCAGAATTACCTGCTGCCGGGCCTGCTCGGCCAGAGCGTGGCCTTTGGTGTCATCGGGGCCGGTGTGGCGACCTCGACCGACTTCTCGAGCGGGGTTGTGGACCGATTCCGATCGCTACCGGTCACCCGCATGTCGGTGATCTCGGCCCAGGTCATCGGCCAGATCATCGAGCAGATCCTCGGCATCGTGATCGTCGTCGGAGTGGGTCTGGGACTCGGCTGGCGACCCCATCTGGACGGCGGCCGATTCGTGGAGCTCGTGGCCCTGATGCTGCTGGCCCTGTTCGCCTTCACCTGGCTCGGGGTTCTCATGGGCATGCTGATCCGCAGCTCCGACGCCGTGCAGGGCATCGGATTCGCCTTGATGCTGCCCCTGTCCTTCCTCGCCGGCACCTTCGTCCCGATCTCGGGAATGAAACTCATCCCGCGCGCCATCGCCGAATGGGATCCGCTCTCGGCGGTGGTGGCAGCCGTGCGTCATGTCTGCCAGGGGACCGTATCGAGCGGCTCCTTCCAGCTCGACCACCCCGTCCCGGCCATGATCGGCTGGTGCGTCATCATCATCGCCGTCTGTGTACCCCTCGCTCTGCGGCGATTCAGGACCGCCAATGCATAAGCTCGCCTGCGGCCCCGTCACTGACTGCAGTCAGTCCGAGAGCCCGCCACCCTCCCCACCGACCTGTTCCGAAACGAACCGTTCCACGCCCGCCCCCGCCGTGCAGGCGTGCCACGGCCGAGATCGTCGATTACATTGCAGACGCACTCAGGGTGGTTCAGGGTGCGTCCGCACCACGGTACGTCCGGTCGTCTCACGCCGCTCAAGCGCCTCGAGCTCAACGGGGACCTCGGCGAACTCGATCTGCCGGCCGATGACTGGACGAATCGTTCCCGCCCGGGCGAGCTGCAAGATGCGGTTCCAGATGTC
>PMHU01000018.1:0-258 GCA_003156795.1 Acidimicrobiaceae bacterium | reverse complement strand
AGGTGGCGGCCGTTGAACGCCATCACCCGAAACGTTTCCGTCGTCACCGTGCCCCCCACCGTGTCGAAGGCCACGTCGACTCCTCGCCCGTTGGTGACGTCTTCAACGAAAGCGACGAAGTCCTCGCTGCGGTAGTTAACGGCGTAGTCGGCGCCCAGCGAGCGGCAGAACCCGGCCTTGTCGTCGCTGCCCGCCGTACCGATCACCGTCGCGCCGAACGCCTTGGCCAGTTGGACGGCTGCCGACCCGGCGCCGCCC
>PMHU01000310.1:5814-6594 GCA_003156795.1 Acidimicrobiaceae bacterium | reverse complement strand
GCCTGCATCCCGCCGAGCGAGCCGCCGGCCACAGCCGCGAGCCGCTCGATACCGAGCTCGTCCAGCAACGCACGCTCGGTCCTTACCATGTCCGCGACGGTGATCACCGGGAAGTCCGGGCCGTAGGGCCGTCCCGTCGCCGGATCGGGTGACTCCGGTCCCGTCGTCCCACGACAGCCGCCGAGGAGGTTCGTGGAGATGACGAAATAGCAGTCCGTGTCGAAGGCCTTGCCTGGACCGATCATCCCGTCCCACCAGCCGAGCCCCTTACCCGCCTCACCGTCGCGGTCCTCGGCACCGAATCCGTCGCGGGTGCTCTGGGCCGCCGCCTGCTTCGAGAAGCCGGCGGCATGGGCGTCGCCGCTGAGCGCGTGGCAGACCAGGATCGCGTTATCGCGCCGGGGAGAGAGCACGCCGTAGGTCTCGTAGGCAACGCGGACCGGATGCAGCTCGCGTCCGCAGTCGAGCGCCACCGGGTTCGGGAGATCGAGGTAGCGGGTCTCGACGGTTCCGACCGAGCCGGCGGTCGCTGCTGCAGTCACCGTCATTTCTCCATCTCGGCAGTCACCAGCGTATATTCTCTTTCTTCCCAGTCGAGAAACTAGCCTACGACACAGGAAGGGGCGTGAAAGGCGATGTCCACCGCCATCGACAACGGAGTCAACGTACAGGCGCTGCTTGACGCACGCGAGGCCCTCGCCGGCGCGCCGGAGGCGGCCCAGTTCACCTGGAGGGCGTCGTCGAAGTGGCAGAACGGCGTGCACAGCACAACGACGATCC
>PMHU01000310.1:0-5759 GCA_003156795.1 Acidimicrobiaceae bacterium | reverse complement strand
GGGATCCTCGGCGACGCCGACGTTCGCAACGGCTACAACGACATCAAGGTGACCTTCGACATCGATGCCGACGCCTCCAAGGAGGAGGTCGAGGCGCTGGTCGCCCAATCCCAGAAGCGCTCGGCGGTGTTCGACGCTCTCACGAACCCGACGGAGGTCTCGGTCGCGGTCGCCTGAGGGCAGCACGATCGAGCGCTTCACCACCGTCGTCATAGGCGCAGGGCACGCCGGCCTCGCGGCGAGCCATTTCCTCAGCGAGCGGTCGATCGACCATGTCGTGCTCGAGCGCGGCGAGTTGGCGAGCTCATGGCGGCGCGAGCGCTGGGACTCGCTGCGGCTGCTGACGCCCAACTGGCAGAGCCGGCTGCCGGGGGTTGCCTACGAGGGCGGCGACCCCGACGGCTACATGACGGCGCCCGAGGTCGCCGAGCTGATCGAGCGATTCGCGCACAGCGCCCGCGCTCCGGTTCGCACGGGAACGGAGGTGACCTCGGTGCGGCGCGTGGGCGACGACGGCTACCGCGTCATGACGCAGCATGGCGAGATCCAGACCCGCACGGTGGTGATCGCCAGCGGCGCCTGCAATCTGCCCGCGGTGCCGGCCTTCGCGGACGCCGTGCCTGCGGACGTCGAGCAGATCACGCCGTTCGGCTACCGAAACCCGGACCAGCTCCCGGACGGCGGCGTGCTCGTCGTGGGGGCGTCGGCGACCGGCGTGCAGCTCGCGGCCGAGCTCAGGCGCTCGGGGCGGCCGGTCACCATGTCGGTTGGAGAGCACGTCCGGCTGCCACGTACCTACCGTGGCCGCGACGTCCTCTGGTGGATGGATGCGTCGGGCGTGTGGGACCAGCGCCACCACGAGGTCGAGGACCTCACGCGAGCACGGCGCCTGCCGTCGCCGCAGCTCGTTGGGACCGCCGAGCGCACGACGCTCGACCTCAACGCGCTCGTGGCGCTGGGCGTCGAGCTGGTCGGCCGCTGGGCGTCGGTCCGCGACGGCCTCGCGTTGTTCTCCGGCGGCCTGCGCAACGTCTGCTCGCTCGCCGACCTGAAGATGAACCGGCTGCTCGGCTCCTTCGACGAGTGGGCCCACACGTCCGGGTCCGATGCGGAGGTCGATCCTCCCGAGCGCTTCGCCCCGACCGAGCCGCCTCCGTCGCCGCGCTGGCAGCTCGACCTGCGCAGCGGTGAGATCCGGACGATCCTCTGGGCGACCGGGTTCCGGCCCGACTACCGCTGGCTCGACGTGCCGGTCCTCGACGCGAAGGGCCAGCTCCGCCACGATGGCGGCGTCGTCCACAGCCCGGGCCTGTACGCCCTGGGCCTGCCCGTACTGCGGCGGCGCAAGTCCACGTTCCTGTACGGCATCGAGGACGACGCGCGCGAGGTGATCGGCGAGCTCGGCGGGTACCTGGCGGGTGGCTCTCGGGTCCGCCGCGGGCGCGAGACCGCTCGGTAGTAGAGGGCCACTCGCATGCGCAGGAGCGCGGCGCGATCGGACGAGGAGCGAAGCTGCCGCTGTGGTTGTCGTGGGCAATGGCACCTGTTCTGGGCGCAGACAATCCTGATCGCAGTGCTTTCGAGTCCGGCCGCGCAACGGAGGCACATCCACGACAGCTCGGCGGCGATAGCCGATAGAGTTGGCACCCCGAAAGCTCGGAGGGAGTCCGCTCCATATGGCTGTGCTGATCGTCATTGTCGTTATCGTCGTGCTCCTCGCCGTCGGCTTGTGGGCTGGGTACAACGGCCTCGTCAAGAGGCGCAACCGGACCCAGGAGGCGTGGTCTGAGATCGACGTCGAGCTCAAGCGCCGTCACGACCTGATCCCCAACCTGGTGTCGACGGTGCAGGGCTACGCAGCCCACGAGAAAGGGACCTTCGAAGCGGTGACCCAGGCCCGGGCCAACGCGGTCACCGCCGGCGCGACAGGCGACCCGGGTCAAATCGCCCCCGCCGAGAACGCTCTTTCAGGGGCGCTGCGCTCGCTGTTCGCGGTCGCCGAGAACTACCCGCAGCTGCGGGCGGTCGAGAGCTTCCTGCAGTTGCAAGAGGCGCTGACGTCCACCGAGGACAAGATCGAGTATGCCCGTCGCTACTACAACACCAGCGCCCGGGACTACAACATCGCCTTGCAGACCTTCCCGCGGAACCTCCTGGCTGGAATGCTGGGGTTCCAGGCCGTCGGGTTCTTTGAGATCGCTGAGGGTGACCGAGCAGTCCCAGAGGTGACCTTCGAAGCCCCCGTCGGCGTTGCTTCGACGACTCCGCCCGGGCCTCCCGTGGCCGGCCCAACTTCTTCTGGGCCTCCACCAGGCTGATCGGATAATCGGTTGTACGAACAGATCGCGCGCAACAAACGTCGAACCATCGCATGCGTGGCGACGTTCTTCGTTGTCTGGGTCGGAATCGGCGCCCTGGTCGGCTTGGTGTGGGCTGCCGCGTCGAGGGCTCCCGGGGCCCCATCGCCGACCGACAGCGACGTCGTCACCGGTGTCGTCGTAGCCGCAGCCTTCGCTGTGCTCGGGATCGCCTTCTCCCTGAGGTCCGGCACCCGTATGGTCTTGGCCGCGTCCGGAGCCCGACCGGCCGACCCAGCCCAGTACCTCCAGCTGCACAACATCGTGGAAGCCCTGGCCATCGGAGAGGGCCTGCCCAAGCCTGAGGTGTACGTCATCGACGATCCCTCCCCCAACGCCTTCGCCACCGGGACCAGCCCCCAGCACGCGGCCATCACGGCCACCACCGGTCTGCTGGCGATGATGAACCGCGAGGAGCTAGAGGGTGTGATCGCCCATGAGCTGAGCCACATCAAGAACTACGACGTGCGACTACTCCTGATCGTGAGCACGCTCATCGGGATGGCAGCACTCTTAGCCAGCATCGTGTGGCGCTCCGCATTCTTCATGCGCCGGGGCCGCCAAGCCGGTCAGCTCATGCTGGTCGTGTTCGCAGCCGGAGCGCTCCTTGCCGTGGTCGCCGTCATCTTCGGCCCGATGGTGCGCTTCGCATTGTCACGCCAACGCGAGTCCCTCGCCGACGTGAGCGGAGTCGAGCTCACCCGCAACCCCGAAGGACTGATCCGGGCCTTGCAGAAGCTGCAAACCAACGACCAGCCGTTCGCCAAGTTCAACCACGCTACGGCGGCCATGTGCATAGACGATCCGCTCCAACACCACGAGTCCTGGTTCCACCACCTCTTCGACACCCACCCGCCCATTGCCCAACGAATCGCCGTGCTGAAGGAAATCGAATACGGCAAAGCCGCCTGAGATCTGATCGCAGCCCCATCCACGCCCCCACCCGAGCCACCAAGTGGCGATAGATCCAGATGAGAGGAACTCCGTGGCATCAACGGTCGAGCCATCACATCTCAATAGTCATCACCGCGACACGCTCGCGCAGATCTTCCAGCACCCGGTTAGCCACAACATCCAGTGGCGAGCCGTGCTTTCGCTACTAGAGGCTGTCGCCTCGGTCGAGGAGCATCACGACGGTCGGTTCCTCGTCACCCTCGGAGCAGAGACGGAGACCTTCGAACCGCCCCGAGACAAGGACGTCGACGCCCAACAGGTCGTCGACCTGCGACGGATGCTGAGAAACGCCGGATACGAGTCCTAAGGGGACGACCAAGGCCGGTCCGATGAAAACGCAGCGGCACACCCGACGCCTTCCCCTTCGACTCCCGCCGCCCGACGAAGCGGGCTAGTTGCCGAAGTACCTATCAGGTCAGGTCGATGCCCGGGCCGGCCCATTCGGTTTCTATTGGGGACATCGGGAACCACATTGCTTGCAAGGTCATCAGCCCAGCGCGGAAATGAGAACGGACTTCGCCCGGCGAGATACCGAGTAGGCAGGCCACTTCTGTGTCCCGCCAATCAACGAGCAAAAGGGCGATGGCCTCTTGCTGGTCCAAGGAGAGACCAGCTGCGTGAAATGGAGCCGGATCAGAGCCTGGCGATGCTGCTCTATGTCGGTTCGCCAGGTGGACGTGATCGGCCAGGGTCCGCCATATTCGCGGTTCGCCAGGCGACTTGGCACGGGGCTCCCTGCAAATTCGTTTGAACGCCTCGATGACCACGTCCTCGGCTCCATCCGCGTCCCCTGAGCTCAGGTACGCCAGGGCATAGAGCGCATCGAGATGACCGATCATCGCATCAGAGGGTTGACCGACAAGACCTTTGCCGTCGGGAGCGGAGGCGCTGATGCGCCTTGCCGGTGACCACGATATAGACATCTTGCCGCTCCTCATCTCTTGGCCAATCGTCCGAGCACAACGCCCGACGTCGCCAGGGACTGGAGCAACGGTGCCTCGGGTCCGACCCCAACCGGTCGGAGCCCATATACGAGCATTCGTTGTACCAGAATGAGCACGCCGCCACAAAGCGGCGCCATCGGAAGCCGTCGCATAGTGACGGAGTGGTACCATGTCTGTTGACACGGGTTTGCCTACCCGCACCGTGTTGGATTCTGCCGCCAGCGCCGGCACCCTCCCGGGAGCGTTGCTCCAGACCTTGGTAGCGCATCAAGTGAATGCGTTTTACCGAGCCAGGGAGGTTGGCCATGGCCGACCGAGAGATTTATACGTCAGCGATCAGCACCGAAATGTGCGTCGTTCGTGACCATCGTCACCGATGCTCTCGCACTCTCGATCTGGTCGGGACGGTAGAGGGCCACACCGCGTATTTGTTGGAAGAAGGAAGCACACGATGACAGTCGTTGCAGCCTTGCTCGCCGGTCCGTCCGAACGAGGCAACCCCAAAGTCTGGGAGTGGCTGAAGGAATCGAAAGTGGCGGCCGTCGTCTGGACTGCCATGAGGGTGTGGCTTGGGATCATGTGGATCCAGGCTGGCTGGGCCAAACTTTGGGGTGCCGAGAACGGAGCGTTCCTACACCACGACGGTGCCGGCGTGGCGGGCTTTGCCGCTCACGGCAAGGCTGCGTATACGTGGTGGGGGAGCTTCCTGCACAGCTTCGTCGTGCCGAACTCCGGTTGGATCGGCATTCTGGTGGCGGTGGCTGAGTTCGCCATCGGCGTCGCCCTGGTGGCCGGAATCTTCACCCGGGTAGCCGCGCTGGGCAGTCTTGCTCTGCTGTTCACGTACGTGATGTCAGGGACGGCCAGCGTCTGTGCCTTTTACGCACTATTCGCGATCGTGATCCTGACCATGTGGAAGACCTCCAGCTGGATCGGCTTCGACGGTCTGCTGGCCAGCTACCGCCAGCGCCACTCCGGAGCCCATCACCACTACTACATCCCATGGGACCGGACCGCGAACGAGACCGGGGACACCCGAAAGTCGGCTGGGGACCAGGCAGCCGATCCCCTGGTCGTGTCGGTCCCCTGACGGTTCGTCCCATCGCCTCGTACATCAGACAAGCAGGCACATAGAACATGAGGAAGATCCCATGAAAGCTGCAGTCGTTCACGATTTTTGTAAGCCGTTGAGGATCGATGACATCGCCAAGCCTGAGCCAGGGCTCGGCGAAGTCATCGTCAAGGTCGAGACCTGCGGGGTGTGTCACACNNGTCACACCGACATCCACGCGGCCCACGGGGACTGGCCGATCAAACCGACCCTTCCCTTTGTGCCCGGGCATGAGGCGGTCGGACTGGTCGAGCGGGTCGGACCTGAGGTACGTGGCGTATACGAAGGCGAGCGGGTGGCGGTGCCGTGGCTGGGCTGGGCCTGCGGGGCGTGCGAGTACTGCGCGTCTGGACGCGAGACGTTGTGCCCTAACCAGCAGATGACCGGCTACAC
>PMHU01000207.1:15522-16035 GCA_003156795.1 Acidimicrobiaceae bacterium | reverse complement strand
TGCTGTTGACCGGAGACCACGAGGCCCAGCCGGGAGGGGTCGGATGAGCGGGACTTCAGCCGCGCTCAGCTACACCCGCTACGAGCTGCTTCGCACCGTGCGCAACAAGCGCTTCTTCATCTTCTCCCTCGTCTTCCCGCTTCTGCTGTACTTCTCGATCGCGGCATCCCACCGCACCGTGAAGGTCGAAGGCGTCACCTTCCCCCTGTACTACATGACCGGCATGGTGTCGTGGGGGACGATGGCGGCCCTGATGGCGGGCGGAGCTCGCATCGCCCTGGAGCGCAGCGCGGGCTGGACCCGGCAGATGAGGATCACCCCCCTGTCGACCTGGGCCTACTTCGGGGCCAAGATCGCGAGCGGCTACATGATGGCGTCGGTCAGCATCGTCCTGCTCTATCTGGCCGGCATCTTCCTGGGCGTGCATTTGTCGGCGCAGGGGTGGCTGATCATGACGGGCCTGATCCTGGTCGGGTTGATCCCGTTCGCCCTCCTCGGAATCGTCCTGGGCCA
>PMHU01000207.1:0-15513 GCA_003156795.1 Acidimicrobiaceae bacterium | reverse complement strand
GCCTGGCCGCTCAGGGGGTGGATCATCATGGCGGTTTGGACCGCCGCGCTGGCCCGCCTGGCCGTCCGCGTCTACCAGCGGGACACGGCCCGGAGCTAGCCGCAGCAGGCAGTCGGGCCGGCGTTGCGACGCCGGAATTTGGCTCCGGCGAGCTAGAATCGCCTTCGAGCTGCAACTCGACTCCATGGCATTCGCGTACCCAACTTCGATGCCCCCTCGCTGGGGGCGCGCATGGTGGCGGGAACAGGTCGTGGCCGCCGCTCCGGCGATGCTGTCCCTGGTCCTCGCAACCGTCGTCTTCCTGCTGGGTTGGCGGGGAGTGGACCAGGCCGCCCAGACATACCGGGTCATCCAGTTCCGGACCCACGGGCTGATGTTGTGGGACAGCGGCTGGTACGGGGGGAACTTCCCGCTCGGCTACAGCGTCCTGTTCCCGGCGTTCGGAGCCATCCTGGGGGTCCAGGTGGCCGCGGTGGGTGCCGCCGTCCTCGCCACCTGGTCGTTCGATCAGGTCGTGCGCTCCTACCTGGGCGCCCGCCCCATCGGTACCTGGTATTTCGCCGTGTCCACCCTCCTTCCCGTCGCCATAGGCCAGTGGCCCTTCCTGGCCGGCGAAGCGGCCGGGCTGGCCGCCCTGGTCGCCCTGCAAAGAGGCCGACGGCCGGTGGCCATCGCGCTCGGGATCCTCGCCGCCCTCTTCTCGCCGCTGGCTGCCGCCTTCCTGGCCATGGTGTGCATCGCCTGGGCCGCTCACGGTACGGGCCGGAGGCGTTGGATGGTGGCCACCGCGGCCGTGAGCTTGGGGGTCATCGGCGTGACCGGGATTCTGTTCCCCGGCACCGGCCCGTTCCCGTTCCCCTGGACCAGTCTGATCATCACCGAGCTCCTGTGTCTGACCGCCCTGACGCCGCTGGTGCAGACCACCCCGGCCGTCCGGCTGGGGGCGCTGCTGTACGGGGTGGCTTCGCTGTTTTCGTTCATAGTCCCGAATCCCCTCGGCGGGAACGCCCCCCGGCTGGCCGCCTCGATCGGGGTCCCGCTTCTCGCCTGCTTCCTGACCGCGCCCGGCCCGGCGCTGGAGCGCCTCAGCCAGCCCAGCTTGGTCAAGTGGGTGGCCCGAGGACGGACGGTGCGGCTATCCGCTGGTTGGAGGTTGGCCGCGGTGGCGCTCGTCGTGCCGTTCGTCGTATGGCAGTGGGCTCCGGGACAACAGGTCATCACGTCCCCGTCGAAGGCGCCAGAGACCCAAGCCGCGTTCTACCAGCCGCTGTTGACCGAGCTGGCCGCCCTGTCCACCTCACCCATGCGCATCGAGATACCACCGACGCTCGATCACTGGGAAGCGGCATTCGTCGCTCCGTATGTCTCGTTGGCCCGCGGGTGGGAGCGCCAGCTCGACACGGCCGACAACCCTCTCTTCTACACGCCCGGCGCCCTTACCGCCGCCTCCTATGAGGCCTGGCTGGACTCAGCGGGCGTGAGCTACGTCGCCCTGGCGGAGGCGCCGCTGGACTACGCGGCCCAAAGCGAGGCCACCCTGCTCAGATCGGGGGCCCTTACCGACCTGGTACCCGTGTGGAGCACCGCCAACTGGCAGGTGTGGCGGGTGGTTGGGAGTCCAGGCCTGGTCAGCGGGCCGGCCACCCTCCAGACGCTCGAAGCGGACCACCTGATACTGCAAGTATCGGCCCCCGCCGACATCATCGTCCGGGTCCGATACACCAAGTTCTGGTCGGTCACCACCGGCACCGCGTGCATAGGCCCCACGGCCTCAGGGTGGACTTCCGTGGACGCTCAATCGACCGGCGAAGTCGAGCTCTCGGCATCCATACTCCACCCGGCCCAGCCCGCTTCGTGCTCTACGGACTTGGGCGGCTGAGGCAGCTCAGCGGACCAGATAATCCTCAGAGCCCAAGTCCAAGGCCTGGCGACCATGGCGGTTGATCATGGCCATGAACATGTCGTCGCTGCGAGGGGTCCTCGTCACCAGCATCGACGCCGCGATGGCCATCACCAGCCCGTCGAAGCTGTACCGGCGATAGCTGTCCCAACACTCCCCCCACGGCATCGACACGCCGAGCTCGGTGAGGAAGGCGTAATAGGAGCGCACCAGGTTGGCTTCGTGCTGACGGCGGTCCTCCGGGAGGNNAGCCGATGAAATAGGAGACGTCGGAGAGGGCCACCCCAATCTTGACCGTCTGCCAATCGACGACGACCACCCGAGGCCCACCGAACAGGAGGTTGTCCAAGCGGAAGTCACCGTGGACCACGGTCCATGGATGGGGGCGGTCGACGAGGTAGTTCTCCAACGCCGGCATGAACCTCTCGCACAGGGCGAGCACTTCTGGCTCCACGCGCTCCCTGTAGCGGTCCACGAATCCCGAGTACAGGATAGGTATGAAGTCCGTGGCGCCCCGGGCCGCCTCTGGTGTGGGCCGGTCCAGCCAGGTCAGGTCGAGCAGAGACGGATCGCCCCACCTGGGCGCGTGAAGCGCGGCCAGCTCAGGCATGACCGCGGCCGCTTCCTCGGGGGAGCAACCCAATATCTGGTCGCCGGCCTCCGACGGGCCGAGGTCCTCGAGCAGGACCACGTAACCCTGCTCCTCGGGTTCGAAGCGGGCCAGGTAGCAGGTCGGCCGGTTGACCCAAACCGTCCCGGCCAGCTCGTTGTAGAACGCCGCTTCCAGCTCGTAGGTCCTGGTGGCGAAGCCGGTGGCCCGGCTCAGTTCCAGCGATGAAGGCACTTTGGCGACGACCGACGCCGGAGCCGGGGTCGGACGGTCCCAGTCGGGGATGAGGCGAATCGAGCTGGCCACGTTGCCGTTCCCGATGGGGACACCGACCAGATTCTCCACCCGGGCCTCGTCGGACACTTCGGACAAAGCAGCGGTCAGCCACTCCGAAGTGAGGTCCTCGATCCCCCGTGGAGCGCTAAGTGCGGGCATGGGCGAAACTCCCCCGTGGAAAGCCAGGCCGCTCACGAGGCCGAAGGTCCAATCGTAGCCGCCGAGGCGCGAATCGGCTAGTAGCCCTGCACTAACGGGCCCGAAATCCGAACGCTGGGCCGCCTGGTTCCTTCTGATTTTTCCGCTATCCGGCGCCCAGGCCCGGCCACCCGAGCCAGGCGTGAAGGGCGGCCGGAGGCTTCCCCGTTGGGCGTAGACCGGCCTGGCCGCTCAGGTTCGGGGCGAGAGCACCAGCTGCGCTTGCGACGTGCGGGCGACCAGGCGCCCGGCGGAATCGCGAACCTCGGTGTCGACCGCGATGATCGTTCGTCCCTTGTGCAGCACTCGTGACACCGCTTCGGCGTGCCCGCCGCGAACCGCGCCGAGGAACCTCGTTTGCGAGTCCGTGGTCGTGGTCCCCGCCGCTCCCTCGGGGAGGTTTAGAAACGCGAGCAGCGCCCCGGCCGTGTCGGCAAGAGTCATGATCGCCCCGCCGTGCATGATCCCGCCTGCCGTGCACACGCCCGCCGACCACGGCAACCGCATCCGCACCAGCTCGGCGGTGGCCTGCACGGCTTCCACCCCGAGCAGGCCGGCGAGGGGCATCATTTGCGAAACGTTCGGGACGTCACTCATGGCCGGTCAGTTTGGCAGGGTGGTTCTCAAACGGGCGTGGGCTGCCTTAGCCTTCGCCGGAGCGAGCCGCCGCGCGCCAGAGGGAACCGAATGGTGAAAACGGCCCCCGGCCCGGCGTCGCCGACTTCAACCGTGCCTCCGTAGGCCCGGCACAGGTCGGCCACGATCGCCAAGCCCAGCCCGAAGCCTCCGTCGCCCCTGTCGCGCGCTTCGTCTAGGCGAACGAAGCGCTCGAAAATGCGGGCGCGGTCGGCGGGGGCTACACCCGGACCGTCGTCGCGAACGCGCAGGATCGCCGACGAGCCTTCCCGGGCGACCGTCACCTCGACCCTCGTCACCGCGAACCGTCTGGCGTTGCCGACCAGGTTGGCGACCATGCGCTCGAGGTACACCGCCGGCACGGCGACAGGCGCAGCGACCGTCCGGACGATTACCTCTGGACCGGAACCGTTTGACGCCACTGCCTCCGACTCCGCCACCTCGGCCATATCGGTTGCGACAGACGACGACAAAAGGCTGCCCTCGTCGGAGCGGGCCAGCAGCAGCAGCTCCTGGACGAGCTGGCCCATGCGCTCGTTTTCCGAAAGCACGGCGCGAGCGGTCGAAGGCCAGTCGGCGAGCTCGGGGTGGTGCAGGGCGACTTCGACCTCCGTGCGAATGTTGGCTATCGGCGACCGCAGCTCGTGCGACGCGTCCGACACGAAGCGCCGCTCACGAGACGACGACGCTTCGATCCGGTCGAGCATCGAGTTGAGCGTCCGGGCCAGCCGTCCCACCTCGTCGCCCGTGCCCGGCTCGGCGATCCTGTGGTGCCCTGGGCTGGTCGCGATCTCGGTCACTTCGCGCCTCAAAGCCTCGATCGGCCGCAGGGCCCGACCGACGATGAACCAGCAAATAAGCCCGACCACTGCCAGCAGTATCGGCATCCCTATCTCGAGGATGCGCTGGACGTCGGCCAGGCTGTGGTCGTACTGGCCGAGCGAGGTGATGACCACCACGGTGGCATTGATGTGAGCGACGTTGAGCGGCACGGCGACCACGTGGACGTCCCGGGCCTGGCCGGCGAAGACGTACGAGTTCTCCGACAACTTGGGCTCACCCGGAAGCCACAGGGGTGGGATATTGCGAAGAACCCTGCTCTCCCCGATCACCTTGCCGTTGCGCACCACCTGAACCAGGCCGAGCTGCAGGGTCGGATCCGGTGGCAGCACTAGTGGCAGCGTCATTTCCGGGTTGAAGTCGCCGACCTCGTTGGCCTGCTGTTGCGCCGTGCTCATGAGGATGCGTTGGCGGTCGTGTTGAAGGCTTCCATCCACCAGCGCCGCCGACACGCCCAAGGCGCACGCCACGGCCAGGACCGCCGCCGCCGTAACACGCACCCGGGTGCTGGCCAGCAAACGGCCGATGAGCCTGCCCACTACTGCCCGCCGGAGTCTGGCGGCGAGACGGCGGTGACGGCGGCGGCGACTGCGGTCTCCTGCGACGCCGACAGCCGGTAACCGAAGCTACGAACCGTCTCGATGTGAGACGGATGCCCGGGACGGTCCAGCTTGCGCCTCAAGTACCCGACGTACACCTCGACCACGTTGGGGTCCCGTTCCGAGGCCTGGTCCCACACGTGATCGAGCAGCTCTGCCTTGGACACGGCCTCGGCCGGTCGATGCATGAGATAGGTCAGAAGAGACATCTCCCTCGGGGTGAGGGAGACCTCCTCGTCCGACCTCCAGCACCGGTGTTCCTTGGTGTCGAGACGGAGGTCACCTTGGACCAGTACGGCACCACGCGGCGCCCCGCCCCGGCGGATCAGAGCTCGAAGCCGGGCGAGCAGGACCGGATAGGAGAACGGCTTCGACAAGTAGTCGTCCGCTCCGGTGTCGAGAGCCTCGGTCTGGTCGAATTCGCCCTGCTTGGCCGTGAGCATCAGAACCGGCACCCGCGAGCCGGATGAGCGCAGGGATTCTGTGACGGCGTGGCCGTTGAGCTTGGGAAGCATCAGGTCCAAGATGATGGCGTCGTAGGTCATGCTCAGGGCCGAAGCCAGCCCTTGTTCGCCGTCGGTGGCGACGTCGACGGAGTAGCCCTCGGCCTCGAGGCCGCGCGTGAGTGACCTGACCATGGGCAGCTCGTCTTCGATGATGAGGATTCTCACTGCTACCAGTCTGCCCTTACAGTGCTGCAGATGGGCGACGACCCCTCGGGCGATATGGCCAAGGCGCTCGAACCCCGGCTGGGACCCGGGCTGGAGATCACCGGCATCCGACCCTTGACGAGCGGGGCGTCGCGTCAGTCGATGCGCTTCGACGCGGCCGCCCCGGGCCAACCATCTCGCCCGTACGTCCTTCAGCGCGAAATGATGCCGGGGCTCGGCGCCGCCACTCCGGGCGACCCCGGCCCACTCTCCATGCCCGCCCAAGCGCAAGTCCTCGACGCAGCCAGGAGGGCCGGGGTCCCCGTCGCCCCGGTAGTGGCTTCGGGTGAGATCGATGGGCGCCACTTCATAGTTTCCGAATGGTTCGAAGGCGAAGCGCTGGCGCAGAAGCTGCTGCGCGACCCCGATTTGGAGGAAGGCCGGGCTCGTCTCATGGAGGACTGCTCGCGTGCGCTGGCCGCGATCCACCGCATACCACCGTCGGGACTCGGGCTCACCGAACAGGACAGGTTGGCGGTGTACCGGCAGCGTCTGGATGCCATCGACGAACCCCGGCCCGTCCTCGAGCTCGGGTACAGGTGGTTGACGGAGCACCGACCGGCTCCGGCGCCGCTGTCGGTCGTCCACGGCGACTTCCGCCTCGGAAACCTCCTCGTCGACCGGACCGGGCTGCGGGCCGTGCTCGATTGGGAGCTGGCCCATCTCGGGGACCCCCACGAGGACGTGGCCTGGGCCACCATTCGCGCTTGGCGCTTCGACCGTCACCGCCAGCCAGGCACGTTCCCCGAGCCCGACGCCTGGGCCGAGGCCTACAACGCGGCGGCCGGGCCAGACCGGGCGATCGACCCTGAGGCCATGCGCTGGTGGCAGGTCGCGGGAACCTGGTCGTGGGCGGTGATCAGCGCCATGCAGGCGCGGCGTCACCTCGACGGCTGGGTCGAGTCGCTCGAGCACGCGGTGATAGGGAGAAGGGTGTGCGAGAGCGAATGGGACCTGCTGGAGTTGCTGCCTTGAATCTGCACGGCCGGCCGACCTCCGCAGAGCTGGTCGACGCAGTGGCCGGGCTCCTTCGCGATCAACTGTCCGAGCAGGTCGACGGCCCGATGCGCCACCAGGTGAGGATCGCAGTCCACGCCTTGGAGGTCGTGTCGCGAGAGCTGGCTCTAGGCCCCGAGCAGGAGGGCGCCCACCGGGCCGGGCTGGCCGAGCTCGGGTTTGACGACGACGCCTCGCTGGCCGAAGCCATCCGAGCGGGAAGCGTCGCCGACAGTCCGGAGTTGCGGCGAATCCTGCGGGCAGACACCCGTGCTCGGCTTCTCGTCGCCAACCCGAAGTGGCTGCCACCCGACCAAGGGTGAGGCGGCGCGGGCCGCACCGGGCCGCGCCGGGAGGGGGCCGCGGCGGAGGAACAGCCGTGTTCGATCTTGCATCGCGTGCGCGAAAAGTGTCTCCGGCCGACACAAATCGCGCACGACAACACGAATCGAACACGCAAACAACCGCCGCACCGGGGCGGGGCACCGGCCCGGACCCCCGGGGCGGGCTTAAGCTCGCCCCATGGGGGAGCTCCAAGTAGACATCGAAGCGGGCGAGGCCGGATTCTCGGCCGAACGCCTGGCCCGGTTGGACCGGCACTTCAGCCGGTACGTCGACGACGGCCGGCTGCCGGGCTGGTTGGCGGTGGTCGCCCGCCGGGGTCGCGTCGCTCACCTGGCTAGCTGCGGGATGCGGGACCGGGAGCGGTCTCTGCCCGTGGAGACCGACACGTTGTGGCGGCTGGCGTCGATGACCAAGCCGGTGACCACGGTGGCCGCCTTGATGCTGTACGAGGAAGGCGCGTTCGAGCTCAAGGACCCGATATCCAAGTGGATCCCGTCCTTCGAGAACATGCGGGTGTTCCGCTCCGGGAACCCGGTAAAGGCCGACACGCGGGCCGCCACCGAGCCGATCCGGGTCTGGCACTTGATGACCCACACGGCGGGATTGACCTACGGGTTCCACCACTCCCACCCCGTGGACGCCATGTACCGGCGGGCCGGGTTCGAATGGGGTAGCCCCAAGGACTCTGACCTGGCCACGTGTTGCGACGCCTGGGCGAGCCTTCCGCTGTTGTTCGAACCCGGGGCCGAGTTCAACTACTCCGTCGCAACCGACGTGCTCGGGCGCCTGGTCGAAGTGGTTTCGGGCCGATCCCTCGACGACTTCTTCCGGACCAGGATCTTCGAGCCGCTGGGCCTGACCGACACGGGCTTCTGGGCCGCCGAGGGATCGCCCGCCGAGCGTCTCGCCGCCGCCTACATGGCGAACCCGGCGGGCGCCGACGCTCCGGCCGCCCTGATACCCGGTGACGCAGCCTTGCGTCCACCGTCGATGTGGTCCGGCGGGGGCGGCCTGGTCGGCACGGCTCGTGACTACTTCCGCTTCGCCGAAATGTTGCGCGGCCGGGGGGCGCTGGAAGGCACCCGGCTCCTGTCGCCGCGCACCGTGGACTACATGGCCACCAACCAGCTGCCCGGCGGCGTCGACTTGGAGACGTTCGGACGTCCGCTTTTCGCCGAGACCACGTTCGACGGAGTCGGCTTCGGTCTGGGCGTGTCGGTGGTGACCAATCCGGCGGCCGGGAAAGTACTGACCAGCGAAGGGGAATACGGATGGGGCGGGGCGTTCAGCACCGCCTTCTGGATCGCGCCGAAGGAGGACCTGACCGTCCTCTTCTTCACCCAGCTGCTTCCTTCCAGCACCCATCCCATCCGCAGCCAGCTCAAGCAGCTCGTGTACCAGTCCCTCGTCGACTGAGCGTCCCCCTACCAGGGCTGACAGAACCGAGGGCTCACGGCCAAACCCAGATCTGCATCTGCCCCGCGCAAGCCGGCGCGTCCGGCGGGCACTCGTCTATCCGTTCCAGCCGGTACCCGAGCTTGCGAGGTATGGCCGCGCTGCGCACGTTGGCCACGTCGGTGTGGATCTCGACCCGATCGACGTCCGCCAGCACAGTCGCAGCGCCGGTAACCGCCTTTGCGGCCGCGCTCATGTAACCCCGTCCGGTGTGGGCCGCGTGGGTCCAATATCCGATCTCGATGGCACCGGGACCGATCCGGCGGTGCAGGCCGATCACGCCGACGACAGACGCGTCCCCCTCGAGAAGGCGCAGCAGATACACGAAATCCGTGCCGGCGTCCCACGACGCGGTGACTTCGCCCAGGCGACGTACCTGAGCTGGCACGGTGGCGTTCTCGCCGGTCGCCCAAGGCATCCACGGCCGCAAATGAGGGAGGCTCTCTGTCATGGCGGCTACCAAATCGGGCGCGTCAGCGACGGTGTTGCGAGACAGCACCACAGCGCCGGCGTTGATGACTTCAGGTGGCCGAGAGGAAGGCGAAATCACCCGGCCATTGCAGCCGCCACCACGGGCGGTCGCAACCGGGTTTCGCCCAGCAATCCGGAAGTCCGGCGGCGGCACAAGGCGATCGTGATCGCCATACCGGAGCCGGTCCAGAACCAACCGGTGAGGGTGTGGGCTCCAAGGAACACCGACAGAGGCACGGTAGTGAGGAGAACCAGGCTGGTGGCGCAGCTCGCCAGGTAGGTGACGGTCCAGATCAACGAAAGGGTCTTGATGAGCGACGCCCTCTGGGCGATGTCGTCGGCGGCGTGCGGGACCAGGTCGCGGGCCAACCGGACCACGAGCGGCTCGCTCGTGAACATGGTCGCCGCGAACATCAGGCCGAACCCGGCCGTCTCCACGACCGGGATGGCGAAGTACATGACCGCCTGCCCGGAAGCGACCGCGGCGACGGCCCGCATCGTGGCCATGAACACCGTCATCAGAAGCATCCCCGACACCCGCCGGCGGCGGGCGTATTGGTAAATGGCGACGCCGTAGGCGTAGACGACCGAGACGGCCATGGCCCACAGCACCGAACTGGCCATCAGAGCGACGTAGAAGACGGCGAGGGGAATCAGGGTCGCGACGGCCACAGCCGGAAGCGCCCCTCTCGCCAACGCTACGACCGCTCGGAACATGCTAGGTGTGTCGGCAGCCGCCCGTTAACACTTGATCGTCCGAAATGGGCGTCTCTCCCGAGATGCTCCCCATGATGAGTTGGAGACCGCTCGCTGGGCTAGCCTCCTTCGGTGCCCTCGACGTCCCCCCGGACCCGAGCCGACGCGACTGGGGCCGCCGAACGCGGAAGCCGGTGGTCGGACAAGGGCGACCTCGGAGTTAGCGGCGCCACGTCGATCGCAGGCCATGTCGGTCACGCCCCAGGCCTGAGACCACAAGCGATCGACGCTCCTCAAATCGTACGCGTCTCACGCCGAGGGCGTTTCCCCCTGCTTCGGGATCGCCTGATCGTGGCCGCCCTGATGGCCGTGGCCCTGGCCTTGCGGGTTCCCAATCTGGGCCGGGCTTACTGGGTGGACGAAGGGATAAGCGTCGGCATCGCGTCGCACCCGCTCAGCCAGCTCCCGCGCCTATTGCGTGAGGACGGCTCCCCGCCCCTCTTCTACGTGATCCTGCATTTTTGGATGCGCCTGTTCGGGACGTCACCAGAAGCGACGCACTTCCTGCCTCTGATCATCTCGCTGGTATGCGTCCCCCTGGCCTACTGGTCGGCGACCCAGCTGTTTGATCGGCGCGCCGGCATCGCCGCGGCTGCCCTTTTCGCTACCAATCCGTTCCTCGGCTGGTATTCAACCGAAACCCGGATGTACCCGATGGTCGTGGCCCTGACGATCGTGGGGATCACCCTCGCCTGGCGAGCGGTTCGCGACCGAAGCTGGTCGGACGGCGCGGGCAGCCTGGTCGCGTTTACGTGCCTCCTCTACACCCACGACTGGGGCATCTACCTGACGGCCGTGACCGCTTTGGTGTTGTTCGGGTTCGCCGCGTCGCGCCGCGATCGCGGCATGGCCGCGGCGGTGGCGCTCATGACGTTGGCCGCCGTCGCACTGTGGCTTCCGTGGCTTCCGTCGTTTGTCGCCCAAGCCAAGAACACCGCGGCCCCCTGGGCCATCCGTCCCAATATCGGGGACTTCTTCGCCGATCCGTCGTCTGCGCTCGGCGGCACCATGGGCATCATCGTCGCCCCCGCCCTCGCCGTCGGCGTTTTGTGGACGCGAAAGCAACGCCCGATCCGCGTGGGTCGGGTGGCCGGACTTTTAGTAGCCGTCGGTGTCCTGACCACACTGGCCGGTTTCCTCGGCGCTCAGATCGAACCGTCGTGGACGGTTCGCTATCTGGCCGTCATCGTGGCGCCCTTCCTGCTGGCCGCAGCCGGAGCGCTGGCCCCGATGCGCCGCGGCCGGATGGTGGTGCTCGGCGTCTGCATCCTGCTGGGTACGTGGGGCGCAGTCGGCTCGTTGCTCCCGAACCCGAACGCCAAGTACGCCAAGAGCAACGTCGCCGCGGTGGCGGGAGCGGTCGCGGCCCAACTCCGTCCGGGCGACGTAGTGATCGTCACCCAGACAGAGCAAGTGCCGGTCCTGGCCCACTACCTCCCGCCGGGCCTTCGCTACCTAACCCCTTCGGGTCCGGTCGCGGACCCGCTCGTCGTCGACTGGCGAAACATCGTCAACCGCTTGCGCGTCTCCCGGCCGTGCTCTGCAGTCGCGCCTTCGATCAACGCTCTCGCGGTCGGCGCCGACGTGCTGGTGGTCGATCCGGGCCGGACACTGGGAGCGAGCGGCACGGACTGGTCCACCGCGGTCAACGACCAGGTCGCCGCCGTCGACGAGATGGTCGTCCACGACCCGTCGCTGGTGGCGATGGGCTTCTACGACGAGGCCATGAAACCGCGGCCGTTCAGTCCCGTTAACGCGGTGCTGTATCGCAAAATCAGCGCCGCCGCGGCCTGCATTTAGTGCTCGCCGCCCCGCTTCTAGCCGCCCTCCTTGTAAGCCTCAGCCAGCTGCTCGGCTGGCACGGGGTCGACTACGCGGCGCAGATCTACCGCGTCGACAGCTTCCGGGCCCACGGGCTCCCGCTATGGGACTTCCAGTGGTACGGGGGCAACTGGACCCTCGACTACAGCACGCTCTTCCCTCCCATGGCCGCCTTCTTCGGGGTCACCGTGGTGACCGTGCTGGCCGCCGCCGGGGCGGCCTTGGCTTTCGACCGCCTGGCCGTTCCCCATTTCGGCCGGCCCGGACGGGTCGCCTCTCTGGTGTTTGCCGCCGGGACCGTGGTGCAGGCCTCCATCGGCCAGCTTCCGTTCCTCTCCGGCGAGGCCATCGGACTGTTGGCGTGCTGGGCGGCCAGCCGGGGTCGCTGGGTCGTGGCTTCGGTGCTCGCCCTGGCGTCGACGCTCTCCAGTCCCCTCGCCGGCGCCTTCATCGTGATCGTCTTGGCCGCGTGGATCCTGTCCCGCTGGCGCGCCGTCGGCCACGACTGGTCGATGCTGCAGACCGCCATCGCGATCGCCGCCGCGGGGGCGCCGGTGGCCGTGACGGCCATCCTTTTTCCTGGAGCCGGGGCCATGCCATACCCGTTCGTCGACTTCGTCTGGGAAGTGCTCATCGCGGGCGGGCTGTGGTTGGCCGCCACCCGAAACGAGCCCGTCATTCGTTGCGGCCTGGTGGTGTACGCAGCGGCAGCCACCTTCGCCTTCGCGGTCCCGTCGCCGATCGGCGGCAACATCGGTCGCCTGGGAGACGTGCTCGCGCTGCCATTGGCGGTCGCTTTGCTGTTGCCCCGGTGGCGCGTCCTGCTGCCCCTGGCCGCCGTTCCGCTGGCGCTGTCGCAATGGAGCCCGGCGTGGGGGGCGATGACCAGCGCGCCGTCGCAACCGTCCACCCACAAGTCCTACTTCACCCCGATCGTCGCCGCCCTCGAACGGTTCTCTGCCGGCGGACCGGCCGGGCGGGTGGAAGTGGTCCCGACCGAGTACCACTGGGAGGCCGCCTACGTGGCTCCGGTCATGCCGCTCGCTCGAGGATGGGAGAGGCAGTTGGACGTCGTCGACAACCCGATCTTCTACCGTTCGGGGGCGCTCGACGCCGACGCCTACGGCTCCTGGTTGCTGGCCAACGGGGTGACGTTCGTGGCGCTGCCCGACGCCCCTCTCGACTCCGCCGGGCAGGCGGAGGCGAAGCTCGTCTCTTCGGGGACCGTGCCGGGCTTGGAGCTGATCTGGCGGTCTGCCCACTGGCGTCTCTACGAGGTGGCGGGGAGCCAGGGGATCGTCGACGGCCCGGCCCGCTTGGTTAGCGCGACCGGCGGGCAGGTCGTGGTCGATGCCCCACGACCGGGGTCGGTTTTGGTTCGAATCCGCTACAGCCCCGACTGGACCCTCGCCGCCGGGACGGGCTGCGTATCCCGGGCCGACGAGTCGTGGATATCCGTGGACGTGCCGTTGCCCGAGCAGTTCAGACTGACGCTGTCGCTGTTCGGCGGGGACCAGGACGGCTGCGAAAGCTAGACGCGGCGCAGCCCGGCCCGCCCAGCGACGGCGCCCAGCACCACCACGGCCGCCGCCTCCACCCAGATGCTCAAGTGAACGAAGTTGCCGGCGAGATACTCCTTGAAACCGAACAGGCCGACGTTGATGCTGATCACCAGCGCAGCCAGGGTGCCGACGGCCATGATCGCTCCGACCGCCGCGCTCGGGCCGAGCCACCGGGGCGGGGCTGCCAAAACTGCGAGGGCGAGAAGCACCGCGGCGATGAAGTTGAGGAGGAACAGCGTCCCCACCACGTGCAAGTGTTGGTAGCCGTCGCTCCAGAGGTGCAAGTGGATCCACCCCATCCACGCCAGCAGGCCGGATCCAGCCAACCGGCCGACCAATAGGTCAGCCGAGACGATCCAGGACCGGCGCCGGACGGGGTCAGTAATCGTATCCACGGTTCCCCGACGAGGCCGTGCCGGTCGTGATCGCGGCCGGAGCCGACGTGGTCAGGGAACCCGCCGACGGCGGGCTCGATGCTCCCGTAACTGTTATCTCCGTATTCATGCCCAACGCCTTGTGCCCCGGTATCGGGCAGAAAACGTCGTATTTGCCAGGTTGCAACGCCACCGAGATTGATGCCGATTGGCCTGGCTCGATGGTTCCGGTGAAGTCGTGGACGCCCGGCCCGTCGATCTCGAGGGCGTGCGGAATCTTGCCGTTGTCGACTGCCGTAAAGGTGTAGGCACCGGCTGTAAACGTATGGGTGTTCAGCAACATCTTGTATTCGATCTCGCCGACCGTGACCTTCGTCCCTGTCCCCGGCGCGACCGTCCCGAATGGCCGCGCACTGACCGCCGACCCGCTCGACGCGCAACCGCCTGCGATGAGCGCCACTGCGAACGCACCGAGACCGACCAACCCGTGAACCCGAAACCGGAATCCTGCCAACCGACCGATGCTCCCATCTCGCCAAGGCTTGGACCAATTACGTCAACCGGCGGGCAAAGGCTCTCTCTGGGCCCAGAATACGAATAATTCGTTGACGATTGAATCGTTCCGGTCACTTTGTTCGTATTATCGACTGTGACCCGCGTCGGGCTTCCAGCTGAACGCATGAACGACGAGGCCCTGCTCGCGGGCCTGGCCGCGGGCGAGCCCGACGTCGGGCTGGCCTTTGTCAGGCGCTTCCAGCGGCAGGTCTTCGGCGTGGCCCTGGCCGTGGTGGGAGACCCGACACAAGCCGAGGACGTGGCCCAGCAGGCTTTCGAACGGGCCTGGCGCCGAGCGAACACGTTCGACGTCAAGAGAGGGTCGGTCGGCAGCTGGCTCAACACCATTGCCCACAACGTGGCCATCGACTCGGTGCGGGCCCGCAAACCGTCACCCCTGGACCCGGCCGACCTGGTGCGGTTGGTGGGCCGCTCGACCGAAGAGCCCGAACACCGATCGCTGCAAAGAGAAGCGACGATGGAGCTTCGCGAAGCCATCCGTTCCCTGCCATCGGAGCAGGCCCGAGCCATAGTCATGGCTGGTGTCTACGGGATTACGGCCCGCGAGGTCGCCGAGGCGGAAGCGATCGCCCTCGGGACGGCGAAGACGCGAATCCGCGCCGCCATGACCAAGCTGCGGGTCGCCCTCGAACCGACAGTGGTGCGAGGTGGGTGAGATGACCTGCGCCGAAGTCAACGACGCCGCCGCCGAGTTCGCGCTTGGAGTCCTGCCGCCCGACGAGCGGGAAATGGTGGCGGCTCACCTCGAACGGTGCCCCACCTGCCGGCTCGAGGTCGAGAGCATGACGTCGGTCGGCCACCAGCTGCTCGATCTGGTGCCCGGGACAGAACCGCCCCTCGGCTTCGACCGCCGGGTCATGTCCCGGATCACGCCGGCCCGCCGCCCGATCCGGCGCAGATACCGGATGATCGCAACCCTGGCCGCGGCCGCCACCATCGCCGTCGCCACCACCATCGGAGTGGACGCCACCCGTACCGCTCGCCCGACCCCGGCCGTGCTCGCCGACGCCGTCCTGTACCAAGGCAAGCAGCGCGTGGGCCGGGTGGACCTTTATCCCGGCCGCCCGCCTTGGGTCGGCGTGACGCTGCGCTCGGTGACGGTCGATGGCCGGGTGACGTGCGAGATGGTGAGCTACGACGGGACCGTCACGGACCTGGGCTCGTTCGGCCTTTCGGCCGGCAGCGGCTCGTGGTTCGCCCCGTACCCGAAGGGCGCGTCGGAACTGGAGGGGGTTCGCCTGCTCGACGCCAAGGGCAACGTGGTGGCCTCGGCCCAGTTCTCCTGAGCGTCCGCGTCGAGCGAAAGACCAGGATCTGGCGACACCCGTCTGTAGCCTGATCGGGTGGAGGTGTACCCGCATCCGGCTCGAAGCAGTCACGGGGCCTGA